>CALMZR010000102.1 GCA_937870845.1 uncultured Chloroflexota bacterium | reverse complement strand
CGGCAGCCCCCATCGCCGCGGCGCAGGCCACCGAGCCGGCCCCGCCGCCCCCGCCGCCGCCGACCCGGCCGACCGCGCCGCCTCCGCCGCCTCCGTCGAACAACATGAACTGGCTGTGGTGGCTCCTGGGGGCGCTCGCGATCGCCGCGCTGCTCTGGTGGTTCTTCTTCCGCCAGGAGGCCCCGCCGGCCGTCGAGGTCACGCCGGAGCCAGCCGCCACCACGGAAGCCCCGGCGGCGACCACGCCCGAGGAAGAGGACGAAGAGGACGACGCGGCCGGCATCGTCGCCTCCCCGATGGCCGCGGCGAGCCCGGCGGCGATGGCCAGCCCGGTCGGCATGGCCAGCCCGGTGGCGATGGCCAGCCCCATGGCGATGGCCAGCCCGATCGCCGTCATCGCGACGCCGATCGCCGCCGCCGGCGACGCGGACGCGTCCCCGGAGGCGACTCCTGGCTTGGCAACCGCGGTGGCCGAGGCCGAGGGCTCCCCGACGCCGTAACTCCCGGTCCAGGTTCTCCTCCGCGCCTGGGGAGGACGCTTCTCGGGATCAAAGGCTCAACAACGCCGAGCCCCACTCCCAGCCTTGGGAGTGGGGCTCGCGCTATCTCGGAAAGGAGCGGTCCCTCACCGTCCCTCCGGCGTGGCCAGCTCGGCGGCGGCGATTTCGTCGCGCAAGATCATCAGCCGTTGCCGATCGACGTCGTCCGCGGCGAGTTGGCGCGGTGTGAGCGACTCGCCGCGGCTGCGATGATGGCCGCGAAAAGCCAGTTCGGCCGCGGTGTGGAAGAACGCCTGCTGCCGCGAGTGAAGGGTTCTCCCCCCGCGCGTGCGCGCCGCGGCCAGGGCGCGCCGGCGTGCGTCCCCATCGATGATGACGGCGTACTCCGCGTCGGTCAGCGCGCCCCGGTCGACTTCATCGCGGAGCCGCTCGCGCAGAATCTGCAGCTCATGGCGTGTGGAGAGTCGGGCCACCGCGTAGAGCACCAGCACCGCCGGGGCGATGACGATCGCCGCTTGCACGGCCACCGCTTGCAGCAACCCGACCTGGTCGCCCCACTGCACCTCAGTGAACACCAGCCCGCCGTTCCACAACGCGTGCAGGATCACGGCGGTGAGCCATCCGAGGATGGGGACGGCGAACCGGGCGAAGCCTCGCCCATACCGGCCGCGGGCCCAGCCGATGGCGGCGCCAGTGACGGCGGTGTACGCCGGGTGCCCGAATCCGCTGATTACCGACCGGGCAACGAACAGCTCCCCGAGGTCGCCGAGACCGCCCTCCACATACGCGCCCCCGAAGTAGAGGATGTTCTCGGTCAGGGCGAAGCCGACGCCGACGAGAGCGCCGTAGACCAGGCCGTCGAGCGTGTTGTCGAGCTCGTGCCGGGCGAAGACCAGGAAGCCCAGGATGGCGATCCCTTTGGCGCTCTCCTCGATCAGCGGCGCGCCCAGGACGACGGATGCGAGCGAGGTGAGCGGAATGCCGAGACTGTCCACCAGGGCGATCTGAAACAGGTATCCGCCGATCAGGCTCAAGAGGATGGCGCCGATGGCGCCCCAGGCGATGCAGGCAAGCAGAGCGCGCGTCGGCTCGATCTCGTAGCGATCGAGGCGCACGATAATGGCGGCATACACAAGTGCGGGAACGCTGGCGGCGACGGTGCTCAAGAGCAGCCCCAGCCGATCCGGCGCCGAAGCGATGACGAGCAACGCCACGATTGCCGTCGCCAGGAGCGATACGGCCACCAAAATGCAGCCAAGAACGCTGACGCGAACTCCCCGCCCCCCCATTGCCGGCTCCTGGCGCCGTTGAGCTATCGGCTATCGGCTATCGGCTATCGGCTATCGGTCATCAGCTATCGGCTATCGGTCATCAGCTATCGGCTATCAGCTATCAGTCATTGGCTCCGAATGCGTTAGACCGGACGCCAAGGATCGCAAGGCGCCGAGGCAGGCTGGAAACCGAGAGCCGAGAGCTGAGAGCCGAGAGCCCGCTGCTCGCTAGAAATCTCCCCCGCCGAAGTCCCCGAAGCCGCCGACGTCGCCGCCGAAATCGCCGAAGGCTCCGCCGTCGTCGAACCCGGCGTCGGCGCCGCTATCGGCGGCCCCGGCATCGCTCGATCCGTCGGCAGAGCCTTGATCGTACCCAGAATCGCCGAGGAATGCATCGGCGATCATGCTGCCCACCATCACCCCGGCGATAGTCCCCATGAAGTTGTTGAAGAACATCCCGCCCATGCCGACGCCGCCCATGGCCGGCATGCCGCTCCAGGTCCGCTCCAGTGTCCCCGGTTGGCGCATCTCGGCGCGGGTGGCCAGGCGCGCCAGGGAGCGCGGCTCCTCGTCGTAAGCGCCGGCTGAACGCTCGGCGGGCGTGAGCGTGGCGTCGAGCTCTTGCAGCACCATGCGCCGCTGCTCGGGGGTCAGCTTGGCGAACGCCTCAGCGTGCGCCTCCTCGATCGTCTCGGGCGGGGCCGTGCGCAGCAGGTAGCGGTACCGCTCCACCGCCTGCTCGTCCTCTGACATCTCCCGGCGTCGCTGCATCTCTTGCACTGGCTGACGCTCTGCCTCGTCCCCGCCAAACAAGCGCCTCAACATGTCCATCGGATAGCTCGCTTTCGTGGCCGCGCCAGCCGATTCACTGGCGCGATCGTGACGGCCGGCCGTGATCCATGTGCGTGGCCGTCAGGACCTATGGTAGCCCGAGGAGTGATACGGAATCCGGGCGGACGCTGCCGGGGGCGCGTGGACGACCCCGCGGCGGCCGAAGGGCGCCCCTGCCCTGCCTCCCGCCCCCTTGGCCGCCTTAGCCCACTTCGCCCCTTCGCCGGCGCGGCCCCGTCCCGGCAACCATCCGGGGATTCCGTATGAAGCGGTTTAGCCCGGATTATTCATAAGCGGTCCTCCCGGGTGGCGAGGCGATGCCAGAGCGGTTCGCCGGGATGGCTGGAAGCGAGGCGGAGATGGACGCGGGTGGCGAGCTGGCGGACGCGGCCGCCGATTTTGATGAGCCGCAGCCGGAGCGTCTCCAGCGTCATCCGCGCCGTGCCCGCGCGGACCAACCAGCGGCGCAAGGTATCCAGGAGGACGTAGGCCGCCCCGTGCAACAGCAACCGCACCTGGTTGGCCAGGAACCGGTGGCAGGAGAGGCGGTCGCCGAAACAGCCGAGCTTCAAATCCTTGATCCAGTTCTCGGTCTCGCCGCGGTCGGCGTACCAGGCGTAGAGGGCTGCCGGCGGGTCGTTCCGGGTGGTGACGACGAAGCGGGTATTGGTTCCCTTGGCCAAGACTTCGGCCTTGATGATGACGCGCCGTTCGTGCGGCCAGGAGTCGGCCTGATAGACATCCTCGGCCAGCAGCCGGACCTTCGCCCCGTCCGCGGCGGCGTGGTGGGCCAGGGCGTCGGCCACCAGCGGTGCGGCGAGGGCTTCCAGCCGGGCATTGGTGACCAGGCCGATGGTGTAGGCGATGCGTTCCTGCTCGCACCAGGCATAGATCTCCGGTTTGGCGAAGCCGGCGTCGGCACGCACCTCGATGCTCACCCTGGGCCAGCGCTGCCGCAACCGGCGCACCAGCCGCTTCAGGACGGCCAACGCGCCGTGCCCGGCGTGGGCGGCGCCCGGGCGCAGGATGGCGGTGATGAACTGGCCGGTCTCGCCGTCGAAGACGAGCAGCGGGTGGTACATGTGCTGCCGGTAGTACCCGTGATAGGCGCTCCCCTCCTGCTCCCCATGCGTCGGGTCGTCGGTGCTGTCCAGGTCGAGGACGATGTGCGTGGGCACGCCGTCGCGCTCCCGCTCGCGCAGATAGACCGCGCCCAGCGCCTCAGCCAGCCGGTAGCAATCCCGCGCCGAGAACGCATTCTCCCAGCGCGACAACGTCGGTTGGCTGGCCAGGTCCGGGTCGCTTTCCGGCAGCCGCCCACAGACCAGCTTCAGCAACGGGTCGCGGCGCAGCGCGGTGGCGTCGTTCTGATCCTCGTAGCCCGCGGCGATCTGGTAGAGGCGTTGGCGCAGCAGCTCCAGCCGGGTGTGCCGCCCCCGGCGGCGGCGATGGTCCGGCAGCACCGCGGCCAACGCGGCGGTCAGCCCGAGTGCGGCATCGGCTTCGGCCACCCACGACCAACCCCCATCGCTGGTCAGCCGCCCCCCGCGAAAATCGACCGCCAGTGGCAGCGGAACGGGCGGGGCAAAGCCGAGCGACGCTGTGGCAGACTGGTCCATGCGGGGCACCTCCTGGGGGTAGCGATTCATCACCTCTACCGATACCAGAACGGTGCCTCGCTGTCATTCATGAATAATCCGGGGTAGTCGCCTCCGATAAACGAGGCGCAATACGGCCCGCCCCTATCAGGATAGGGGCGGGCCGCTGGGCACGGCATCCCGTGCCCCAACCGCCTCTCGTGCGCTTCCCGCCTCCCGCCTCGCCTACTGGCACACCCACTCGCTCTTGCGGCCCTCGGACCACATCCAGGCGGCGGCGTTGGCGTTGGCTTCCGGGTCGAAGATGTCCTGGTCGCCGAAGGGGGTTGATTTCCAGGTCGAGCGGATGAACTGGAACAGGCCGTAGGAGCCGGATGGGTTCACGGCATACGGATCGAGGTTCGATTCGCATTTGGCCACGCGCAGCATGTCGGAGCGCGACTGGTCGTAGCGGTCGGCGGCGGCGTAGATGATGTTGACGATCTGACGCTGGGAATAGTTCTGCTTGCCGCCGCTGGCGTCCGGGTCGGGGTTGGGCGGGTTGGCGAGATAGCCGTTCGCCACCCAGCCGATCTGGTCCCGAAACGTGACGCGCTGGAAATCGCCTTCCATGACCCCGGTCAGGACCACGCGCGACCCGGCGGGGATGACCGAAACCGGCGCCGCGCTCGCGCTGGGACCTTCGCGCATGCTGAGATCGACGGTGGTGAACGCGACGCCGGAGCCAGGACGCGGCGTTTTCGTTTCCACGGGTTCCATCGATTCCGCGGGCGGCGTCTCGGCCACAAAATCGCTCGGCTGGCCGAGGTGCTCCAGCGCCAACCAGCCGGTGACTTCCTTGTACTGCACGGAGACGTAACCGTCGACCACACGGCCGGTCTGCTGCACCGTGCTCCCGTTGGGGACGGTGAAGATGAGGTCGTAGCTGGCGCCGGGGCCGACGCGGATGGGAGCGTCGACAACGACGCTGGCGGGGCCGGCGGCGCTCACCTCGGGTTGGGGGATCGGCGTCGCTGCCGCCCCGGGCGCCGGCGGCGCAACGGCCGCTCCGTCTGTCGGCGCCACACCGGCATCCGAAACTGGAGCCGCGGCCGCGGCTGGCGTCTCGATGGCCGCCTCGGCCGCGCCGGCATCCGCGTGAGGCGAAACCGTGGCCGCCTCGGCCGGAGCCGTCGCCGGCGGCGGCGTCTCAGCCGCCGGCGACGGCTCCGCGGCGCCGGCGGCCGGCGCGTGGGCGGCTGGATCCATGGCCGGGGCGGGCGCGTCGGCGGCGTCTATCGCCGTCGCGGAATCCATTGCGGGTTCGGCGACCGCAGTCGTCTCTGCCGGCGCGTCCGCATGCGCCGGCGTTGCCTCGAGAGGCGCCGCCTGCTCCATGGGGACGTTCTCGACGGGCTGTGCCGGCTCCGCGTCCACGACACTCGAGGCGGAGTCTTCGTACGGGATGTCTTTCTCGAGTTGCAGGGTCTCGCCCCGCATCCAGCCGGAGAGCTCGCTGGTCGACACCGGGTAAAAGCCGTCGACCGGCGGCCCGTCGATGGAGACGACCGTTCCTTCCGGCAGGAGCGTGAGAACGGCGGCGGCGTGGCCCGGGGAATCGTACAGCGGGGTCTCCATGCTGACCGTCCCGGCGGCGGCGAACGCGGGTTGCGGGCTGAGCAGGCGCACGCCGCTCATCGCCACGAACGCCAGTACGGCGCACAGGCAGACGGAAACACTCCTCGACATCGGCGGCGCCCTCCCCTCCGGCCCTCGACGGACCCTCGGCAGCCGCGTCACCCGGAGGCGACGGGTCTTGCATTGTGCGGGCGTCGGCAGCCTCCCTCAAGACGGCCGACCGCAGACCTCTAACGCGGGGTCCACGCTGTCCGTTTCGCAGTGTACGGACGAACACCGGGGCCGGTCAACGTGTGCCGCTCAGTCACCCGGAACGGGGTTCGCGGCGAGCAGCTTCTCCACCTCGGCAAGTGAGGGAAGCGACGCCTGCGCGCCGAGCGCACAGCAGGCCAGACCGCCCACAGCGTTGGCGAACCGCCCGACCGTTGGCCAGTCCCAGCGCTGAGCGATGCCCCAGGCGACGCCAGCGGCGAACGCATCGCCCGCGCCTGTGGGATCGACGACATTGATGTCGAATGCCGGGATGTTGACCCGCTCCGTCTCGGTCACGACCAGGCAGCCGCGGGCGCCGCGCGTCACCAGCGCCGCGCGCAGCGTCGCGCCGCGCATACGGTGCTGCAGCGCGGCCGTCGCGTCGCTGAGGGTCCAGGTCCCCGTCACCTCCAGCACGTCCGACTCGTTGCTGACGATGGCGTCGTGGCGCAGAGCCATCTCGAGGGCGTCGGGAATGTTCCGGTTCGCCAGCGTGGTCAGCGGTCCAAGGAGCCGCGTCGTCGGCACGGTGTGCGCCGGCAGATCGAGCAGGAAGCGCCGTAAGCTCGGATCGGGGGCATCCAGCACCAGGACGTCCCCGCCGAAGAGACCCGCCACGTCGAACTGGTCGCCCTTGGCGAGCTGCGCGCCGCGCTCGACCAGGATCGTGCGATCGAGCGGGTTGCGGCTGACGATGCAGGTGGCCAGCGTCGTCGGCTCCCCCGGTTTGACGATCAGCCAACGGGTATCGACGCCAACCGCGTCGAGGTTGCTCTTGACCAGGCGCCCGCGCTCGTCGTCCCCAACCGCCGTGGCCAAAGCAACGTCCGCGCCGAGGCGGCTGAGCGCGACGGCGGTATTGGTGGTCGGGCCGCCGGGCGCGGAGATCTCCTCGTGCACCTCGGCGAAACCGCCGGCCTCCGGGTAGTCAGTGATGGCGATGAGGCGGTCCCAATCGGAGACGCCGAGGCAATTAATGCGCGGCGGGCGTTCCAGGGTCATGACGGGCGCCCAGGACATGCGCGAGTTGTCGCCCGATTCACCGTCATCCTCCGCTCCTGATGCGAGGCCCTTGCCCTTGATGCCGCAAGAGCCGGCGGGCGCATCCGTCGCCCGCGACCGTATCATGCTTGGCGTCTATCCGGAAAGGCTACTCCCGCGGGCTGGGGAACGAGGAGGAATGTGGTGGTGCAGGACGAGCGGCGGCCGATGCCCGGCATGAACGGCGTGACCGTGCAGCGCGACGCGCCGGCCCGGATGCGCGACGGCGTCACGCTCTACGCCGACATCTACCGCCCCGCCGGCGACGGGCCGTTCCCCGTGATCCTGATGCGCCTGCCGTACGACAAGACGCAGGCGGAGAACATCACTTACAGCCATCCCTCCTGGTACGCCCAACACGGCTACATGGTCGTGGTGCAGGACGTGCGCGGCTGCTGCGTCTCCGAAGGCGGCTTCACCCCCTTCGCGCACGAGGCGGACGACGGCTACGACACGATCG
>CALMZR010000101.1 GCA_937870845.1 uncultured Chloroflexota bacterium | reverse complement strand
TATGCGCGGCTTCTGCTGCGCTTCGTCCACGCGCTCGGGCAGGGCCTGGAGAACACCGAGGTCTTCGTCTTCGGCACGCGCCTCACCCGCATCACCCGCGAGCTGCGCAAGCGCGACGTCGATACCGCCCTCACCCAGGTCGTCGACTCGGTCGACGACTGGTCCGGCGGCACCCGCATCGGCGAGGCGATCAAAGCCTTCAATTACACATGGGCCCGCCGCGTCCTCCGCTCCGGGGCAACAGTCGTCGTCATCAGCGATGGGTGGGACCGCGGCGACCCCGATCTGCTAGGCCGCGAAATGGCCCGCCTGCAACGCTCCTGCCGCCGCCTGATCTGGCTCAACCCCCTCCTCGGCGCCCCCGGCTACCAACCGCTGACTCAGGGCATGCGCGCCGCCATGCCCTACATCGACGAGTTTCTCCCCATCCACAACCTGCAAAGCCTGGAGGCCCTCGCCACCATGCTCAGCCAGGTCGAAGACCAGCCGCCCCTGCGCCGCTTCATCCCACCGTCCGCTGCCTGATGGTCACTGGCGCTTTGGCGCCTCTTGCGCGTAGACGTCCGAGTGCTGGATGCCACGCAAGAAGCGCCAATTGAAGCAGGATCTGCGTCGGGCCGGCTTCATCGAGAACAAAGACCGTGGCAAGGGTAGCCACGCAACGTGGCGCCACCACCAGTTCCCCGATGTTCGGGTGATGATCGCTGGGCACGATGGCGACGATGCCCGTCACTACGATGAGCGGAACGTGCGCGAGGCAATCGCCGAAGTCGAACGCCGGCGAGCGGTATCCTAGTTGCGCGAAGGAGGCGCCCATGAATGACGCCGTCGACCGCAGCCCGATTCGTCCTGAGGAGTGGGACGAAGCACGCCGCTACGCCTTGGTCATCGAGTGGTCGGAGGAAGATGGCGTCTATCTCGCGACCGCTCCCGACCTCCCGGGAGTCGTGACCGATGGACCGACCCGCGCCGAGGCGGCGGACATGGGCGAAGAGGCCATCGCGGTCTGGCTCAGCTCGCTCCGTGATGATGGAAGACCCATCCCCGCCCCCCGATTCACCGGTCTCCCCGATCACCCGAGGGCCGCCGCGCCCTTGGTCGACGCCCGGCGCTCAGCGTGAAAGAGTCTTTCGCCAGGACCGACTTGGCCGGACCGCGCGGCCGCATCATCGACGAGTCCCTGCCCATCCCCAGCGTGCAAAGCTTGGAAGCCCTCGCCACCATGCTCAGCCAGATCGAAGATCAGCCTCCCGTGCGCAAGTCGGTGCTCCCGCCCATCGCAGCTTGATGGTCACTGGCGCCTTGAGCCTTGTCCGCGTTGGAACCCGAGTGTCGGATGCCACGCAAGAAGCGCCAGTTGAAGCAAGATTTGCGGAGGGCCGGGTTCATTGAAGACACACAGCGTGGCAAGGGAAGCCACGCGACGTGGTATCACCCCCGATTCCCGGACATTTCGGTCCTGATCGCCGGACACGACGGCGACGACGCCCGGCATTATGACGAGCGAAACGTCCGCGAGGCGATTGCCGAAGTGCAACGGCGAGGAGAGGTATCCTAGCCGCTGCCAAGGAGGCAATCATGACCGACACAGTGGACCGCAGTCCGATTCGTCCCGAGGAGTGGGCCGAGGCGCGGCGCTACGCCCTCGTGATCGAGTGGTCGGACGAAGATGGCGTGTACCTGGCCACCGCCCCCGATCTGCCGGGAGTCGTCACCGATGGCGCCACCCGCGCCCAAGCCGCCGAAATGGGCGAGGAGGCCGTTGCAGTCTGGCTCAGTTCGCTGCGAGGCAGAGGCCATCCAATTCCCGAACCCCGATACACCGGTCTCCCCGATCACCTGCGCCCCGCCGCGCCCCTGACTGGCGCTCGGCGCTCCGCGTAAAGAAGCCTTCTCCCACGGGCCGAAGACCAACCGCCCCCGCGCCGCTTCGTCCCGCCCGCCGCCTGAGGCGCGGTTCGAAGGTTGGCCGCGGGCACATGGTTTGCCTGCTGCCTGCGTGTACACTGCGCGGAGTCAGAAGCGACAACCCGGGTGAGGATGCTCGATGGCCCTGACGGCCCCGATAGCTGTTCCCTCCCCTCGGCTCGTCACCGAGGATGTCCAGGTTCCCGACATCGTCGTGCATGGCGACGACCTCAAGCGGGTGCGGCTGTACTGCCGCCTGGCCGCCGCGATCCCGGCCGCAGCTGTGGTTCTGCTCGCCCTCCTCGTGGTCCGATTACCGATTCAGTTCCTCGATGGGCGCTGGAGCTTCGGCCAGACGCTCATCCCGTTGGCGGTGGCCATCGTGGCAGGGGCCGTGCTTTACCTCCGGGCGGAGCTGCGCCTGCGCAGCTACCATCTCGACCTCATCCCCGCCGCAGTCGTCTTCGAGATCGGGCGCAAGCGCTCGTACGTCCCCCGCGAGCACATCCAGCTCTTCGATAGCGAATCGTCGATCTTGCTGAGGCTGTTCGGCCTCAGGCGGTGTAACCTGCACACCAGCGGAGGAACGGTCGTCGTGTCGCCGGCGCCGGCCCGCGTCGCGTCCGCCATCGAGCGGATGATCTTCGCGCCGCCGGCAATCGCGCCTGCCGACCGAACAGATGATGACTCGTGACGAACCGCTGAGCGATGCTCGGTCGTTGAGCGGAAAGCGCCGGCTGCACCCGCTGGCGATCCTGTTCCCGTTTGGCAGCTACTCCAGGCCGCCGCGTCTTGGCCGCGCCATCCGCATCCCCAGATGGGTCGTCCTTGCGATCCTCTTCGTGGCAATCCTGATCGTCGACTACTTCTCGGTCGGCGTCACGGTGCAGGACGATGGCGCCGTGCTCTACGAAAACAGCAACTTCACCTGGGAAACCTGGGCGGTCGTGTTCGTCGCGCTCGGGGCCGTCGCCGCCATCCTCGTCGCCCGGTGGTGGTCGTTCCGCTGGTGGATCGCGGACGACGCCATCTGGACCAGCGGCGGCATTCTCGGCCGTTGGCGGCGGCGGGTCACGTTCGGCCGGATCGTGACAATCGACCGCTCATCCACGCCGTTCGGGCGCGCCTTCGGGGTCTCCCGGATCGCCATCGAGACGACGGCGGTCGATCAGGCCGCTCCGGACGTCCTATTGGGCTCTGTGGCGAACGCGGACGCACGTCTGCTCGAAGACCTGCTGATCGCGAAGCTCGTGTTCGACGGCGAGGAGACCGAGGCGCGACGGTTCGATCCGCTCGGCGTCGACCGGCTCGGGTGGCGGGAGCTGGTGTTTGCCGGAGCGACGACACTCCAGATCGGCCGCGCGGTGGTCGTCCTGTACGCCGCAACGCTCTTCTTCCTGGCCCAGCTCTCCCCCACGATCGTCATCGGGTTCGACACCGCAACGTTTCGGATGCCAGCGCCGCACTACGCGATCGTCCCGTTTCTCGGCGTCGTCGCTGTCGTGTGGCTCGTCTCGACGGTCTATTTCGTCGCGTCGTTCGCCCGGTTCAGGCTCGGCAAGCACGAGGGCTGGCTGATCCTCGAAACCGGCGTCGTTCGCCGCTCTCGCCGGTTGATCAGAGCCGGGGCCATCCAGGGGTTGGAGATCTCCCGGTCGCCGCTCCAACGGTGCTTCAGGGCCAAGCGGGCGATGCTGCGGATGCGCCTGCCGGCCTACGGCTCGCCGCCGGTCTACGCGATGGTGCTCCACCCGGCCGTCACCGACGCGACCCTCCCTTCCCTCATGAATCAGATCGCGGGGATGGACCCGGGAACGAGCGCGGCAATGTGCGGCAAAGCGGTGATCCCATTGGCGGCCGGGAGCCGCAACGCCTACGTCGCCTATTGGCCCCTGCGGATCGCCGCCGGTTGCGGCGTGCTGCTGGCGGTGCTGCTGGTCCTTCAGCGGGGGCTGTGGTGGATGGCGCTCACCCCCCTGGTCCTGGCGGCGCCGTTCGCGCTCTCGGGGTGGCTCGCGTGGCGAAGCGCCGGCTGGTACGCCGGGGACGGCGGCTGGCTGCTCGTGCAGCGCGGGGCGTTCACCCTCACCTCGACCGCCGCCAGGATCGACCAAATCCAGTACGTCCGCTGGTCGCAAGGCCTGTTGTCGCGCGCCAACGCACCCGTGTCACTCGCCATCTCGGTCGCCACGAGCGGAGGCGTCGGCCTGCTCAGCCAGCTCCTCGGATTCCTCGTTCGGCCGGCCGATCCCTCGCTCGTCCGCCTCCGCGCCGTGTCCGCGACCGACGCCGAGAAGATTGCGATATCAAGCGGGTTTGCGCCATCGCTGCCGCCAGACCTGATTGCGGGATGATCAACTGCCACCTGTCCTTGGGCCGGTTCGCGTCGCCCATCGCCAAAGGCGGTTTCCGTTACTATGCCGGAAAGGGAAGGCATGCCACGCAAGGTGCGCCAGCTGAAGTCCGACTTGCGAAGACTCGGCTTCACGGAGGACAAGCGTGGAGGTAAGGGAAGTCATAGCAAGTGGACCCATCCGTTGCTCCCCGGCCTGACCATCACCTTGTCAGGTAACGACGGCGACGACGCACAGGCGTACCAGGAGCGAGAACTGCGAAAGGCGACCGAGCGGTTGCGAGAGGTATCCTAGATGCGGAAAGGAGCACGCCATGGCTGAGCACGTCGATCAAGAAACCGATACAGATAACGAGTGGGCAAGAGTTCGCCGCTACGCCATGGTGATCGAGTGGTCCGACGAGGATCAACTGTTTCTGGTCAGCCTCCCGGACTTTCCCGGCGCTCACACCCACGGCCGTACCCGCGCCGAAGCCGCCGAGATGGGCGAAGAGGTCATCGCCTTGCTGCTCGACGGCGAAACGAACCCGCCGGCCGCGCGATTTACGGCGATGGACTATCCGGTTCGCCCCGAGGCCGACGTTCGCGAACTCGCTACCACCGGGCGACCAGGCTAGCAACGGTCCTTCCCGTCCCGCGCCCAAGAGCCCCTGCCGCCCTCATCTCGATTTCGACTGGACACCACCCGCTACCATTGGATCCATAAGCGCCCCGATGCCGCGCCGGGCATTCCCCGAGCGCACGAGAAATGAGAAAACGCACCCATGAAAGAGCTCCTACCCGAAGTCGACGCCTGGCGCTCCGCCGGCAACCGGGTGGCTATCGCCACCGTCGTCAAAGTCGAAGGCTCCGCTCCGCGCCCGGTCGGCGCTTCGATGGCCGTCTCCTCCGCCGGCGACTTGGCCGGCTCCGTCAGCGGCGGCTGCGTCGAGACCGCCGTCTTCGAGGAAGCGCAGGACGTGCTGCGCACCGGCCAGCCGAAGCTCCTCCGTTACGGCATCACCGACGAGATGGCCTGGGACGTCGGGCTGGCCTGCGGCGGCACGATCGAGGTCTTCGTCGAGCCGGTCACGGAATGACCGGCCTCGCGCCGTCCCGCGTCGAGATTCAAGCTCGGTTGGAGGAAGCGCTGGCCGGGCGCGTCCCGGTCGCCGTCGCCACCGTCGTCCGCGGCGGCCAGGTCGGGGCCAAGCTCCTCATCCTGCCCGACGAAACCCTCGGCGGTCTCGGCGACGCCACACTCGACGCCGCCGTCGCCGGCGACGCGCCCGATCTCCTCGCCCACGAGCGGTCGGAGACGCGTCCCTACCAGATGGCGGGACATGACGATCCGGTCGAAGTCTTCATCGAGACTTTCCCACCGCCGCCGACGCTGCTGATCTTCGGCGCCGTCCACGTCGCCCAACCCTTGACCCGCTTTGCCAAGGCGCTCGGCTTCGACGTCGTCGTCTCCGACGCCCGCGCCAAGCTCGCCACCGCCGAGCGCTTCCCCGACGCCGACCGCATCATCCAGGGCTGGCCCGACGAGACGCTGGCCGAGGTCCCCATCCTCCCCAACACCTACGTCGCCATCCTCTCCCACGACCCCAAGTTCGACGAGCCGGCCCTCATCGGCACGCTCGATACCCCCGCCGCCTACATTGGGGCCATCGGCAGCCGCTCCACCAACGAAGACCGCCGCCGCCGCCTCGCCGACGCCGGTCTCGCCCCGGAACAGATCGCCCGCATGCGCGCCCCCATCGGCCTCGACATCGGCGCCGCCACCCCCGAGGAGATGGCCATCAGCATCCTGGGCGAGATCATCGCCCTGCGCCGCGGCCGCTCCGGCGGCTCGCTGACCGAAGCGTCCGGCCGCATCCGCGGCGAGCCCGGAATCGCGGCCGCCATCCGGTGATCGCCGGGATCGTCCTCGCCGCGGGGCGCTCATCGCGCCTCGGGCGCCCCAAGCAATTGCTGCCAATCCACGGCGAGCCGTTGCTGCGGTACACCGTTCGGCGCATCCTGGCTTCCCCGCTGGATGACGTCTTCGTCGTCGTCGGTCACGAGGCGGATGCGGTTCACGCCGCCATCGCCGACCTACCAGTGCAAATCGTCTTCAACGCCGATTTCGCCCGCGGCCAAAGCACCTCAGTTCGCGCCGGATTGGGAGCGCTCTCCCCGGAAACCGAAGCGGCGGTCTTCCTCCTCGGCGACCAACCGGGCATCGACCCCAATCTCATCGCCGCCCTCATCGCCGCCTGGCGTGCATCCAACGCCCCGGCCGTCGCCCCGCACTACAGCAACGGCGTCGGCAATCCCGTACTTTTCGATTGCAGCGTCTACACGAATCTGCTGACCCTGGAGGGCGACCAGGGAGCCAAACCCATCATCCGCGACCTCGAGCTCAAGGGTCTCCTCGAAACCGTCGCCGTCCCCCACGCATCCCCACCCGACATCGACACCAACTCCGACTACGCCGCCCTCCTTGCCTCCACAAAAAGCCCCTCTCCCTGTGCGCAGGGAGAGGGGTTGGGGTGAGGATCGTTCGAGAGGTTGGGGTGAGAGGAGCCGAGGTTGGCCGAGTATTCTCTACCCCGCAAACGCTCCTTCCTCACCCATCCGATCCAGCACCCGCCCAAATGCCGCGATCGTCTCGTCGATATCCTCGACCGAATGCGCCGTGGACGTCATCCCCCCCGGGGTGAATAGCTCCACCCCCTCCACCATCATGCCCAGCCGCAGTTGGCTGTTAACCGCGTTCTGCGAAGCCGACTTCAGCGTTTCGGCCGAGACGCCGTCGGGCGACCGCATGTCACCGCCCTCCTGGTTCGGCGCCGCCTCACCTAGATTGACGTGAAACACCGAGCTTTCGCCCCAGGCGTAGCCCGGCACGCCGCGCTCGACCATCGCCGCGTTGAATCCGGCTCGCAGCCTCGCCGCCATCTCGTCGCAGTACCGCTGCACCCCGGGATCGGCGGCCTTCCGCAGGCACGCGGCCCCGGCCGCCGCCACCACCGGGCTGGCGTTGTACGTCCCCTGATGCCGCACCTTCTTCGACGTGTTCCAGCCCGGCTCGTCCTTGAAGGCGAGCATCTCCATCAGCGCACGCTTGCCGGCCAGTGCTCCGCCGGGCATCCCGCCGGCCACGATCTTGGCCAGCGTGGTCATGTCCGGGGTCACGCCGTAGCGCTCCTGCGCCCCGCCCGGCGCCCAGCGGAATCCGGTGATCACCTCGTCGAAGATCAGGACCACGCCGTACTTCGTCGCCAGATCGCGCGCCGCCTGCAAGTAGCCCTCGATCAGCGGGATGGTCGCCCATGAGCCGCCGCTCGGCTCCAGGATCAGCGCGGCCACGTCCGGTTGCGCCAGCCGCTCCTCCAGCATCCCCAGGTCGTTGGAGGCCACCACCGCGACGGTGCCCAGCACCTCGCGCGGAATGCCAGGCTGGGCGCCGGCCTCGAACGGCGGGCGCTCCCCCTTGAGCAGGTAGTCGTGCCAGCCGTGGAAATGCCCTTCCAGCTTGACGACCGTCGAGCGCCCGGTGAACGAGCGCGCCACCCGGATCGCCAGCAGCGTCGCCTCCGTGCCGGAGCCGGTGAACTTCACCTGCTCGGCGGAGGGGACCAGCCGGACCACCTCGTCCGCCCAGCGAATCTCTCCCTCGTGCCCCGCGCCGTAGTGCGTGCCAACCGGCAGCTGCGCCTGCATCGCGGCCAAGATGTCAGGGTCGTTGTGGCCGAACAGGAGCGAGCCGTGCCCCATGACGTAGTCGATCAGGCGGTTGCCGTCGACGTCCCACTTGTAGGCGCCCTGCGCCCGCGCGATGGAGGGCGGAAACGGCTTCATGTAGCGCCCGTCGTGGGTGATGCCGCCGGGGATCACCTGCCGCGCGCGCTCGTGCATCGCCCGCGAGCCGGCGAAGCGCTCGGCATAGTCCTGAACGATCGTCGTCGAAACGGGAGCCTGGGCCATGAAACCGTGTCCTCCGGGAACGCTGTGTGGCAAAGACGCCTGCCCGCACTATACGGGGCTACCCGGAGGACGTAAAGACGGGTACGGGTGTCGGGTGTCGGGGTGTCAGGGTGACGGGGGCTGCGCACGCGTCGGCTACCGCAACCCATAACCCGTCACCCGTCACCCAACGACCGCTCGCACAATCAGCTCCCCGAGCTGCATGCCGCCCGCCGCCCCGGTCTCGTTGTCGTTGCGGAAGTGGATGCCGGCCCACAGCCGCGAGTTTTTGGCTTCCTCGGCCTTGGCCGTCAGGTCTGCCGCATCGCCGGGAAAGAAATGCCCGAGCACCCTTGCCGCTGCCGCGAAGATTGTCGAGTGGCCGGAGGTATAGGACGGGAAAGGCGGCGTCACAATGCGAACGTCGAGGGTCGGATCGACCGTTACCGGCCGCGCCGTCCAGTAGGTGAATTTGGCGTCCCAGCAGCAGATGAACGCATCCGCCATCGCGACGCTCGCCGCGGCCAGGATGCCGGCGGCATGCACGGTATCCAATCCGTCTCGGACGATCAGATCGCGCGCGATCTCGATCCACAACCCCGCCGGGGTCACGGTTCCCGGGGTGAAATCGAGAATCTGGACGCGCGAAGAACGAGCGCCACCCGCGTCGAGCGAACGCCGGACAACCGACTCGTCTGGCCTCCTTTCGCAGATGGTGGGCTTTCCCGCAATCCACCCTGCTCCGGGCATGTCCCGATGCCATCGGTAGGACGTACGGAGATTCCGGCAGCGCGCGGCCCTTGCGATCTCGCGGCGATCGCCCTTGCTTTGGCTTCCTCGATGCCCGGCGCGCCGCGTCGTCGGGCACGGGTCGATCGTGCCAGAGGCGCATGCCGACGACATCTGGCATCAGGCAGAATCGGCGTGGCAGAGTTCTCCCGCCGAGCTGGGCCGCCAGTCGCCGCGCGCCCTCTGTCACCTGACAGAGCGAGGTCGCCAGGATGCGGATTCGTGCGCAGGGGTGAACACTCAAGCGCGCGCAGTGTTACGAAACCTTGATTCCGGGAGGGTCCTTGGCGTGCTAGAAACGGCGAGTCCGCCCGGGAGAACCCGGGCGAAGGTCGCGCTACCGCTATCGCAGACTCGTCAGCCGCAAATTCCCCGCGGCGCGCAGATGCCCGGCCCGCCCAGAATCCCCTCGAACGTCGGGCAGCAGGCCAACCCCTCGTCGCACGGATTGAGCGTCCCGGTGATGCACTCGCAGCCGACGACGCGACACCCGCCGAGACCGCACGCCCCATCCGGCCCGCAGTACCCCGAGCAGCAGCCGATGCAGTTTGCTCCCCACGCGCAGTACGCCGGGCACGCCACCGCGTCCCCGCTGCACAGACCGCCGAAGCACTGGCTCGGCGGCACGCACGTGCCCGATCCGCCGGGGAGGTTCACGTTATCGGGGCAGCAGACCAGTCCTCCCGGACACGACCCCGGAACCCCGGCGCTGCACCGGCACCCATCCGCCGCGCACGGCAGAATCTGGGCGTCGACGCCGGAGCCGCCCCGGCCAAACGCGAACCCGCCAAGCACCACGGCCCCAACTGCCCGCCCGAGGCGTCCCAAGACCCCACGCCGAGTCAGCCTGCCGGCATACCGCTTGGTCAACTCGTCGAAGCGCACGTCGTCCATGCATCCCCCTTCCCGGCGCCACGAACCGGCCCGGAGTCAACGCCCTCAGGCGCACCGCCCCAGGTTCCCGCAGTACCCCGAGCAGCACTCCGGGCACGTATCCCCCCAATTGCACGAGTCCGAACAGTATCCGCCCGTCCCCGCGCAGGGCGCGTCGCAATCGCTCGGGTTGGAGCAGACGCCAGCCCCCCCCGGAGTCCCCGGAGACGACGCGCAGCAGACCAGCCCGTCGTTGCATGGGTGCAGCGTCCCGGTCGCGCACCCGCACCCGATATATGTGCAGTTGAACCCCGCTCGGCTCGGCTCCGCCGCTCCCACGGCCAGAAACGCCCCCGCCAAGCCCGCGAGCCAGCCGACGGCGCCCCGCCGCGACCGCCGCCCCGCCAACGCCCTCGTCATCGCGTCGAACCGCTGCCCATCCATCGCCACGCCTCCTGCCGTCTCGCCTGCCTTTGCTCCGAATCGGCCCTCGCACGGTATCGCGACTGGCGGCCGGACGCAAGGGGCAACGAGCTATGAGCTATCAGCT
>CALMZR010000100.1 GCA_937870845.1 uncultured Chloroflexota bacterium | reverse complement strand
AGCGCGCCCTGCAGAAAGACGGTCATGGGGAAGAAGATGCCGAACATGCCGAAGGAGACGGCGATGGAGATGGCGTTGGCCACCGAGAAGTTGCGGATGCCGAACAGCTCCAGCTTCACCATCGGGTCGTCGACGCGGCGCTCCCACCAGACGAAGACGACGAAGAGGACCGCGCTGAGGGCCAGCAGCCCGAGCGTCTGAGGACTGGCCCAGCCGAACTTCGGCCCCTCGATCAGGCCAAAGACGAGGGCGAAGATCGCGGCCGCCGACAGCAGTAGCCCGCCCCAGTCGAGCCGGCCGGAGGCGAGCGGGTCGCGCGACTCCGGCACGATCGCCACGGTGGCGAGGATGGCGACGATGCCGACCGGGATGTTGATGAGAAACACCCACTCCCACGCGTAGTGCGTCACGATGTAGCCGCCGACCAGCGGGCCGAGGACGGCGCCGAGGGCGACCACCGAGCCCCAGACGCCCATCGCCGCGCCGCGCTTCTGCGGCGGGAAGGCGACCGTGATGAGGGAGAGGGTCTGCGGCATCATCAACGCGCCGCCGATGCCCTGCAGCACGCGAGCGGCGATCAGCGCGGTCGCGCCGGGGATGCCGAGGAGCCCGGCGACCCAGCTCGAGATGCCGCACAACCCCGAGGCGGCGGTGAAGACGGCCATGCCGACGATGAACATCTTCTTGCGGCCATAGATGTCGCCGATGCGGCCGAAGGAGAGGATCAGCACGGCGAAGGCGAGGATGTAGGAGTCGAGGATCCATTGGATCTGGGAGAGGTCGGCGTTGAGCCCCTCCTTGATCTTCTGCTGGGCCACGTTGACGATGGTGGTGTCCAGCAGCAGCATGAAGATCGCCGCGCAGAGCACCAGCAGGATGAGCCAGGGATTGCGCTCCGTCTCCGGCTGGGCGGCGACGTGAGTGCGCGGATCGGTCATGAGCGAATTCCTCGCGGCAGCGGCGCGCCGGCAGGGCAGGGCGGATCGGAGGCGTCCACGCCCGCGGTCAGGGCCGCCGCCAACGCCTGCAACGATGTGATGAACACCGGGCGCTCCTCCGGGGCGAGGCGGCCGAGCGCGTCGCGCATCTGCGCCTGCCGCAGCGCGTGCAGCTCGGCGGCGATGTGCGCCGAGGCGGGCGTGGCGTCGATCAGGACGCGGCGCCGGTCGGTTGGGTCCGAGGCGCGCACGAGATGGCCGGCATCGACGAGCCGATCGACCAGCTCCGAGGCCGCCGGCATCGAGCAGGCCAGACCGGCGGCGATCTCGCCCACCGTCATCTGCCCGCGCGCTCCGAGCTGGAGCAGAACTTTGACCTGGGCCGGCGTCAGCCCGTGCGCGGTTCCGATGTCGGAGAGCGCGGCAAAGAGCGCCCGCCCGATGGCCGGCAGGAGTTGCACCGCCGTCTCGGCAAGGGCCTCATCTTCGCTTCGGATAGCGAATAGTTCAGAAGCCGAATGATTCATGGGCCGCATGATAACCCGGCAGGTGACGACCGGCGAGACGGGCGGCGTCGGCTCACCGATGGCGCCGCATTGCTAAACTCTGCGCCCCTACGACTTTTGGCGTCAGGGTCCGCTGGTCATCCGGTCAGCCGATGACGGAGACCGCCGTGCCCACGGGAGCCCACTCGTACATCCAGGCGGCGACGTCCATCGGCAGATTGACGCAGCCGTGGCTCATCGGCGTGCCGAAGTTGTCGTGCCAGTAGGTGCCGTGCAGGGCGTTGCCGAGGTTGTCGAAGTACATGACGTAGGGAACGTCGGCGACGAAGTAGTACTCGTCGCTGATGGTCCCCTCCATGTCCTGCACGTCGACCTTCGAGAGCACGCTCCAGTGGCCGACGGGGGTCGTTGTTTCCCAGACCTCGGCGGTGCCGGTGCTGACCAGCGACGACGTCACCAACTGGCCCGCTTCGTACGCCCACATCGACTGCGCCGAGACCGAGACGACGATCTCTTTCCACGCGCCTTGCTGCGGGCCGGGACCGAACGACCAATCCATCCCGCTTCCGGACTCGGTGTCGGTCGGCGTCGCCTCCGGCGGCGGGATGAAGAGCGCCTCGTCGTAGACCGGAACGTCCTGGGGCTGCTCGATCGGCTTCGTTTCGACCTTGTGCCGTCGCGCGGCGATGCTGCCCAGCGGCAGCGGCTCGACCTCGCCGGCAGAGGTCAGACGCAGGATGCCGTTCTCGAAGTACTGGATGCGCGTGCGGTCGGGGGCGAAGAACGCCTCGGTGAGGGGATCCCCCAGCCAGCGCGCGGTCTCGCCGTTGCGCCAGTAGGTCAGGAAGGGATCGCGGATGGTGTGGCCGGCAGCGACGATGGTGGCGCAGTCGGCTCCGCCCGACGGCGCGCAGACTGCCCGCTCGAGCGCCCGGTCCAGAGCGCGAGTCGGGCCGGCCGCCAGCGCGTCGTTCAACGCCTGCCGACCGAGATCGAGCGTCTGCACCTGCTCGCCCGGCGCTTCGTCGGGGAGGTACACCAAGGCCAGGTGTTCGTAGTACTGGACGATGTTCGCCTCGCCGCCGGAGGTGAACCCGGTGCGGGCGCGAAACTCCTCGGTGACGGGATCGCCGAGCAGTGCCCGTTCGGCGCGCCAGAGGTCGAGGAACAGGCCGTCGGCCGTGTGGCCGGTCGTCGGGACATACACCGTTCTCGGCGCGGACCAGGTCTGCGCCGATGTCGTCAGCGGCGTCAGGAATGTCGCGAGCGCGAAGAGAAACGAGACGAATGCCAACGAACGATGCGTTCCTCCGCGCCGCCACGCGGAGTTGACGCGCAACCCGGCCCCCATGCTGCTTCCCCCAAGCCCCCATCGTGGCGCGCCGGTCTCCCCGCGGCACGCCGTAACCGCTCCCAACCCCAGTATACTCAGCCGCGACCATGATGTACGTACGCCCGGTTCCGTCGCCCGCTCCAAACGCCGACGAGGCGTCACGGCCGATCTGGATCGACCCCGATCCGCTGCCGGACGGCGGTCCCCGACTGCACGACGACCCGCTGTTGCATGCGCTCCTGTCGCGCCGGGTCTCTGGCTCCGCGGCGGCCGTCGAGTTCCTCGACGCCAGCCCCCGGCCGGCGCCCGATCCGTATCTGCTGCCCGGCATGACCGAGGCGGCCGAGCGCATTGCCCGCGCCTTGAAGAGTGGAGAGCAGATCGGCCTCTTCGGCGACTACGACACCGATGGCGTGACCTCGGCCGCGCTGCTGACGCACGCCTTGCGCGCGGCCAGCGGCGGGGCGCAGCCGGTCGCCGTCCGGCTGCCATTGCGCCAGGAGGGGTACGGCCTCAGCGTCGTCGGCGTGGAGGAGCTGGCCGCGGACGGCGCCTCGGTGCTGTTGGCCGTCGACTGCGGCAGCCGCGACCACGCGGCCGTGGCGCGGGCGCGCGAGTTGGGTCTTGACGTCGTGATTCTCGACCACCACCGGCTGGTCGAGGCGCCGCCGGCAGGGGCCGTCGTCGCCTCGGCGCAGCTTCGCGACGATGCCCCGTACCGGGCCCTGTCGGCGGCTGGGTTGTCGTATTTGCTGGCGAACGCGCTGGCGCGGCAGGGCTTCGACGTTGGAGACGGCCCCGGCGAGGAGCCGGTTGGGCTGCTCGATCTGGCCATGATCGGCCTTGTAGGCGATGTTTCGTCCTTGACCGGGGTGAATCGCGCCCTCGTGCGGGATGGGCTGCGGCAGCTTCGCGCGCAGCCTCGACCCGGCCTGCGCGCCCTGCTCGAGACCGCGGGGACCGACCCGGCCAAGGTGACGAGCGACGTCGTCGCCTTCCAGATTTCGCCGCGCCTGAACGCGCCCGGCCGGCTGGGCGACCCCAGGGATGCCTACGAGTTGCTGACGACGTGGGATCCGCGCAAAGCGGCGCGGCTGGCGGAGGCGGCCCAGCGCGCCAACCAGACGCGCAAGCTGCTCCTGGATCGGGTGCTGCGCGACGCCGAGGCGATGCTGGCCGCCAACCCGGCGCTGCTCGAACAGCGGGTGCTGGTCGTCGCGGGGCCGGAGTGGCAGCCGGGCATCGTCGGCCTGGCCGCGAGCAAGCTCGCCGAGCGGTACGACCGGCCCGCGGTCGTGCTGTCGATTTCGGACGATGTAGCCCATGGGTCGGCCCGATCCGTGCCCGGCTTTGACGTCACCGCCGCGCTCACGGCCGCGTCGGACCTGCTCTTGCGCCACGGTGGGCACGAGCGGGCGGCGGGGCTGGCATTGCAGACGTCCCGACTGCACGATCTGGCGGCCGCGCTGGAAACGGCCATTCATGCCTCGGATGCGCCGCCGCCGGGACCGCCCCGGCTGCTCATCGAGGCCGAGCTGGAGCCGGAGCGGTTTCGCCTCGACGTGGCGCGCCTCATCCAGACCATCGGGCCGTTCGGCGAAGGGAACCCCGTCCCGTTGCTTCGCGTCTCCCGCCTGCCAATCCGGGGCTATACGGCCATGGGCCGGGAGCATCAGCACCTCAAGCTGCTCACCGACGGCCCCGCCGGCCAAGTGGACGCCATCCTGTGGGGCGGCGCCGGCCGCTCCCGCGAGCTGGTCGGCGTGCGCCAGGTCGATATCGTCGGCAACCTCGAAACCAACGCCTGGAACGGGTCGCAACGGGTGCAGATGAAGCTGGCCGACTTCCGACCGGCCGACCGCTAGAGCGGCCCATCGCACTCGTGTCATTCCGACGAAGGAGGATTCTCGGCGTCCGCAAGTCGTTGTTGCGACAGAGCCAGGATCCCCCGCAATGCTCGGAATGACACGACCGCCGCATCGCTCCTACAAGGCAGCAGCCTGGCCCGGCTGCTATACTTCTCGCATCGAGGGCGCATAGCTCAGTTGGCTAGAGCGCACGGTTCACATCCGTGAGGTCACAGGTTCAAGTCCTGTTGCGCCCACCAATTGGCTACTGGCTGTTAGCTGCTGGCTACTGGCCGTAGCCTTTTTTGTGAGCGGCGCGGTGGACTCCCAGACGTCGACTGCCAGCGCAAGTAGACGAAGAAGCCAACGGCCAAGAGCTAAGAGCCAATTGCCAGCAGCCAGCAGCCGTCCGACTTCGTTCTCGGGTACCATGAGGGAAACGGGGCTCGGCCCGCGCGCCGCCGGACGCGCGCCCGAGCCGCGCGGCTTGACCGGGCCCGAAGCGGCGCGGACAATTGCACCGCGAAGGTCGCGCCCAGCCCCGGGACCGCGGGTCGTGGCGTGTGTCTCGACGGAGGCGCCCGCGCGACGGCGGCAGTGAAATTCGGACGGACGCGGAGGACTCAATGGCGCGGGAACAGACGCTGGCGGACAAAATCTCCAGCTCGTCCCTGTGGCGGTCGGTGGTGCGGCACGGCTACCCCGACACGCAGCGGAACCAGGCTCTCATCATCGCGAGCAACGTCTTTCTCCACATCCACCCGGTCAAGATCAAGCGCTACGCCACCAAGGTCACCTACACCTTCTGCCTTGGCGGCCTGTCGTTTTTCATGTTCCTGGTGCTGACCGGGACCGGCGTGCTGCTGATGTTCTATTACATCCCCTCCGCCGACTTGGCCTACCAGAGCATGGTCGCGATCGAGGCGGATGTGACCTTCGGCCAGCTCATGCGCAACATGCACCGTTGGTCGGCGCAGGGCATGGTCATCGCCGTCTTTCTGCACATGTGCCGCGTCTTCTATACCGGGTCGTACAAACCCCCGCGGGAGTTCAACTGGGTCATCGGCATCCTGTTGCTGGTGACGACCTTCCTCCTCTCCTTCACCGGCTACCTCCTGCCGTGGGACCAGCTCGCGCTGTGGGCCATCACGGTCGGCACCGAGATCGGCGGCGCCGCGCCGCTGCTCGGCGAGTACGTCAACCTCATCCTGCGCGGCGACTTCGAGATCGGCCAGAGCGCCCTGATCCGCTTCTACACACTGCACGTCCTCTTCCTGCCGCTGGTGGCCGCCTTCCTGATGGCCGTCCACTTCTGGCGCATCCGCAAGGATGGCGGCATCTCCGGCCCGCTGTAAGACGAGGGTGTCGGGGTGAAAGGTGACAGGGTGTCAGGAATGAACGGGACAGGGCGCCAGCCGAGCCGAATCGGGCCCCCTGTCACCCAGACACCCCGTCACCCTGCCACCCCTGTTCAACTCCGTGAGGGACACGATGGCTGATATCGCGCAACAGGCGCCGGGGGGATCGCCGGCGAGGGCGATCGACGAGGCGAAGCGGCAGAAGCTGCTGGAACTGGTGCGAGGGCGCGCCCTGGCGCGGCCGACGGATCTGGCCGAGGACGAGGTGATGGTCTGGCCGTCGCTCGTCGTCGTCGAGGCGGTCTGCGCCACGGTCTTCCTGCTGCTGCTGCTGGCCGCGTCGGTGCTGTTCCATGCGCCGTTGACGGAGCGCGCCAACCCGAACCAGACGCCGAACCCCTCCAAAGCGCCCTGGTACTTCCTGAACCTGCAAGAGCTGCTGCTGCACATGAACGCCGGCGTGGCCGGGGTGATCATCCCCACCGTCGCCCTCGTAGCCTTGGCGGCCATTCCGTACTTTGACCGCTCGCCGCTCGGGGTCGGCATCCTCGGCACTTCGGCCAAGGGGCGCAAGATTGCCGGGTTCACCGCGATCTTTACCACCGTCGTGCTGGTGGGGATGATCATTCTGGATGAGATGACCGACCGAACGCAATTCGGCATCGGCGCCATCTTGCGGGATCAGTTCGGAGCGCCCGAATTCGTCTACAACCAGATCCTGCCGGTCGGGATCATTCTGGTCACGATCGCCGTTTTGATAGTGCTGGTGCAGGTCATCTTCAAGCCGACCCGGCGCGAGATGATCATCGCCTTGTTCACCGGGTTCGTGGTGACGTATCTCGTGCTGACGGTCAGCGGCACCTCGTTTCGTGGACCCGGACAGAATCTGACCGTTCCCTGGCAACTGCCGATGGAGCACTAGTCGGGCGAATCGCCGGCGGACAGCCGGCTTGGTAAAGGACACGCGGATGTTCATGATTCTACGCACGCTGTTTGGCTGGGTGGTCGGCTGGATTGCCTCGGGGCTCTTCGCCCTGCTGGGGCGGCGGAGCCAGGGGTCGCTGGCGGTGCGTCCGGATCGCCGGCAGTTCCTGCGCAACGCGGCGCTGGGCGCGGTCGGCTCGGTCCTGGCGTTGCTCGGGGCCGGGTTTGGGCTCTTGCTCTGGCCGCGCAGCACCGGCGCGTTCGGCAGCGCGCTGACGGTGCGGGCGGAAGACGTGCCGGCCGTCAATGCCCCGCCGTTTCGCAACATTCAGGGAAAGTTCTACATGGTGCGTACCACCGACGGTTTGCTGGCGCTCTACACCAAGTGCCCTCATCTCGGCTGCACGGTGCCCTGGGCCGGGCCGCCGGATAGCCCGCACGCCTTCCAGTGCCCGTGCCACGGCTCGATGTACAACTACGAAGGCGAGCGCACGGGCGGCCCCGCGCCGCGTCCCATGGATCTGATGGCCGTGCGGGTCGATGAATCCACGGGCAACGTAATCGTCGATACCGGAGAGATCAGCCAGCGGCTGGAGTACCGGCCAGAGCAGGCGACGCCGTACGCGGTCTAGGGCAAGCGCAGCGATTCGTGGACGCGGTCCTGGCTCAGGGCCGGTGATCTTGTAGCGCGAGGGGGCGGTAGAGCGTGGGAGCGGTCCAGAAGCTGGCGACGGTGGTGATCGTCGGACTGGTGGCCCTGTCGGCGCTGCTGGTGGTCTACCTCGCGGACGAACCGAACCGCATGGCCGCCGAGGTGGTCGAAAAACAAGAGTTCGCCATCGAGGATGGCGTGGGCACCTATCTGCAGAATTGCATGGTTTGCCACGGGCCGGCCGGCGAAGGCTACTCCGAGCCGGGCGCGGAAGGCACCGGCCGCATCGGCGCCCCGCTGGGGGGAGACACCGCGCTCGGCCGGGCGGCGCAGGAGCTCAATCAGAGCGAGGATCCGGTCGTGCGCGAGGAGCGGTACAACCTGATCGTCAACACGCTGCACAACGGGCGCGGCCTGATGCCGGCCTTCGGCCGCGGCGCCGAAGGCGGCGCGCTCCTCAACGACGAGCAAATCCGCAACCTGGCCCTGATGATCCAGAACGTCGACTGGGATCTGGTCTACAACGAGGCGATCGCGGCGTCCGGCGGCTACCCGACCTTCCCGCCCCCGCCCGCCCCGCGGGGCGGCGCCCAGCCCACGGCCGCCCCGGAAGCGGCGCAGGACGCCGGCTCAGGGGAAGACGCGGGCGACGTGGCGACTTCCGATCAGTTCACCGTCGAGTCGTACGACATCAACTTCGAGCCGAAGGAGCTCGAAGTTCCCTCCGACACCGAGGTGACCATCCTGCTGCCGAACCTCGGCGCCGCCCCGCACAACTTCAGCATCGACGCTCTCGACATCAGCGTCGATATCGCCCCCGGCGAGACGAAGGAGGTCACCTTCACCGCGCCCGAAGGGGAGTACGAGTACTACTGCAATGTGCCGGGCCATCGCGAGGCCGGCATGGTCGGCACGCTCATCGCGCGCCCGATGGACTCGGCCGACGAGCCGGCGACCGTCGATGAGAGCGGCGCCGAGGACGCGGTTCAGGAGGCCGAGCAAGCCGCCGGCGAAGCCCCGGCGGAGCTGACCGAGCAGGTCGTGACCTCATTCGACATCTACTTCGAGCCCAACGAAGTCGCCATCCCGGCGGATACGGACGTCACCTTCAACCTGCCGAACGACGGCGCGGCCCCGCACAACTTCAGCATCGACGAGCTGAACATCAGCGTCGACCAGGCGCCCGGGGCGACCGAGCAGGTCGTCATCAACGCGCCGGCGGGAACCTACGAGTACTACTGCAACGTCCCCGGCCACCGGGAGGCCGGCATGGCCGGGACATTGGTCGTCGAGTAACGGAGCCGGAGCGAGGCATGATCTCCAACAACCTTGCCGCCGATTTCGGGGTGCTGGCCGACACGGTCGAGGTCGTTATCGCCGTCATCATGATCGTCGGCGGCATCTACCTTACGTACGCCGTCCAGAAGTGGGCCGACCGGGCCGGCGAGCCGCCCCCGGCCGACAACCAGGGCCTCAGCGGCGCCGCCCAGCAATACGAGCACAACACGCTGCGCGGCTAGATCGCCGCCGCCTCGCGTCATTCCGACGCGCCAACCGGTGTCATGCCGACGAACTTGCAGGAGGAATCTCGGCTCCATAGGACGCATGTCTGATGGCTCCGCGAGGTTCCTCGCCGGATGCGCTGCTCCAGATGGCTAAAACCGCTTCCCCCAAAACCTACCTCTGGTGCCAAAACTGCCGCCGTTCCTATTCCCACGCCGACGCCCCTACGGATGTTTGCCCGGTATGCGCGGCTCCCATGCGCCAGATCGGCCGATTCGCCGCCATCGCGCGCGGGTTCATGGCCAACGAGCTGTCGGCCTCGCCCTTGGAGGCGAAACATCGGCAGTTGATTCGGCTCATCTGGACGCGCAACGGCATGGGTGAGCGCTACTACGGGGTGCTGGCCCCCGACATCCCCTACGACCGCTTCGAAGCCCGTGTCACCGGGTTGCTGGCGCGCGGGGCCGAGGAGGGATGGGTCCGCTTCGTCTTCCCCCCCGCCCCCACGCCGGACGAATCCGCCTACCGGCTGGAACTCGACGAAGAGCGGTTCGTGCGGGAGTTAGCGGCGCTGGTCGACGGCTCCGGGGAGGCGAAATGACCGCGAGCTCCAGAGATCGACTCGTCGCGGCGTTGGCCGGAGGCATCGCCGACCGGCCGCCGGTTGCGCTGTGGCGCCACTTTCCCGAGCAGGATCAGACGGCTCAGGGGCTGGCGGACGCGACCGTGCGCTGGCAGGCCGCATTCCCAGGCGACTTCGTCAAGTTCATGCCGCCGGGAGACTACCCGGCCATCGACTGGGGGTTGCGCAGCGTCTTCGACGGCGCTCCCGGCGGAACGCGCCGCCCGATCTTTCATCCCGTGACCGAGACCGCCGACTGGAAGCGATTGCCCGGTCTGGACGTGCGCCACGGGTTCAACGGCGAGATGCTGACGGCCGTAACGCTGACACGGCGCGGCCTCCCGTCGGATGTTCCGCTTCTGCAAACCATCTTCAGCCCGCTGACGGTCGCCGCGAAACTCTCGGACGATCGCGTCGTCGGGCGACTCAGGGACGCGCCCGCCGCGGTCCACGCGGGGTTGCGCCGGATCGCGGAGGTCACCCGGGCCTTTGCCGCGGCGTCGCTGGCGGCCGGCGCCGACGGGGTGTTTTTCGCCACGCAGCTTGCCGACCGCTCGCGGTTGGACGAGGAAGAGTACCGGGAGTTCGGCGTCCCCTACGATCTCGAAATCCTCGACGCGGTCCCTTCCGAAGCGCCGTTGCTGCTCCACATGCACGGCGAAGCGCCGATGCTCGACCTGAGCGGGCGCTATCCGCCCGGGGCCCTCTCCTGGCATGACCGGCGCTCCGGACCGTCGTTGCGCGATGTCGCGCACGAGCAGAACCGCCCCGTCTGCGGCGGACTCGACGAGTCAACGATCGCGTCGGCGCGTCCCGACGAAGCAGCGGCCCAGGCCAGCGACGCCGTGCGTCAATTGGGTGGCCGCGGCGTGATCGTCGCGCCCGGCTGCGTGATCCCCGTGGCGACGCCGGCGGCCACGATCCGGGCGGCCCTGGACGCGGTTCGCCGCTCCCCCGATGAGCGAACCTGAAGCGGGCGGGGGCAGAAGCCTCCACGCCTACTTGGCCGCCGTTGCCGCCGGGACGCCAACCCCCGGGGGCGGCAGCGTCGCCGGCGTTGTCGGGGCGCTGGCCGCGGCGCTGGGGGAGATGGTCGCCAATCTCACGCTGGGGCGCGAGCGGTACGCCGAGGCGGAGGCGGCTCTGCGGCCCGCGCGGCACCGCCTGACGCACTTGCGGGAGACGCTGATGGCCGCCGCCGCCGAGGACGAGCGCGCCTACGCGGCCTATCGCGAGGCGGCGGCGCTGCCGCGCGCAACCGCCGAGCAGAAAGCCGCGCGAGCGACCGCCATGCGCGAAGCGTTGCTGGCGGCCACGGAGGTCCCGTTGGGCGTCGCCAGCGCGGCGGTGGAGACCGCCGAGATCCTGGAGGTCGTCGCCCGCGCCGGCAATCCGCACGTCCGCTCCGACGCCGCGCTGGGCGCCCTGCTGGCCGAAGCGGCGCTGCGCGGGGCGCTCCTCAACGTCTATGGCAACGCGGCGACGCTGGGCGATGCGGGCCTGGCGGAGCGGTTTCGGACGGAGGCGGAGCGCCTCGAGACGCGGGGCCGGGATGCGGCGGAGCGCGCCTTTCGCACGGCTGCCGACGCCGCCGAACGTTGACGCCGGAAACCCGAAAATGCTATCTTCATAACGTCGAGGCGCATTCGTCTAGTGGCCTAGGACACCGCCCTCTCAAGGCGGAGATCAGGGGTTCGAATCCCCTATGCGCTACCTCAGGCGGCCTGCCGGACCCGGGAGGCCGCTTTCTCGTTGTCAGTAGAACACCGTCCGCGTCCGGTGCCGCGGAGCCGCCTTGTAGACCTCTCCCGCCCCCCGATTCCACAGAACATAATCCAGATCGCGGGCCGTCGTCGGGACGCCCGAGGCGTTGAGCGCGTTCACCAGCCGCTCCACGGCGTGGATCGTCACCGCGCGCAGCTCCACCTCCTCTTCCGAGCCGGGCGGGATCAGCTCTGCGCGTTCGATGCGCGCCAGCAGGACGCCGCTGTAGTTGAGCAAACCGTCGACGCGAAGAACGTGCGGCACCAGGTTGTCGGCGAAGATGGTCAGCCGGTCGAGGTCGTGGAATTCGCCAGGCCCGGCGCCGTTAAAGGCGATAGCCAGGTCGGTGGAGAGGATCTGCGCCCGCTTGTAGATGGGAACGCGCATGCCGCGGTAGGCGGCCACGTCGCGGTAAAACGGCATCTCGGCAACGAGATCGACCAGGCGCGCCGCGGAGCAGCGTGCCTCCGCGATCGGGCCGAGGGGATCGTCGTCGTAGCGGCGCCCGAGCCAGTCGCCGAGGTCGTTGAGCGCCTGGGCGAAGAGCGCCATCAACTCCTGGGCGGGGCCGGGGTTCGCCTCCTGGCCGAAGATCGCCGCACACTCGGCGGTGCGCAACATCCGCAACTCCGGCCCCGAGAATGGCCCGCGCTCTTCCCACCGCTCCTTGAGCGATGTGGAGACGGTGTAGTACCCCGACATGCCGGGGCGCTTGCGCAGATGAGGAAAGTAGCCGGAGCCGAAATTGATGGTGTCGAGCACGAGGTGAAAGGCGGCCACGTCGGCGGCGGAGCCTTCCGCGTGATGATCGGCGTCGTAGACTAGATCCGGCAGCCCCTCGGCGGTCAACGAGGCGGCGTACGGCGCGATGCGATCCTCGACGAGCCGGACGTGCTTCGCCCGACGCGCGACCTCGGCGGCGGCGGCGCGAATCTCGTCGAACACATCCGCTTCGAATCTCACGGCATCACCTCAACGGGCTTCTCGGGCGTGCGGCGCACCCCGCGCACCGGCGATATGGCTAGCGCCACGGCCGCGAGGAAGCATAAGCCAACTGCGAGCCAGAGCGTGGGACGCAATCCGGCCGTCTCGCCCAGATACCCGGCGGCGACTGTCCCCACCAGCACGGCCCCGAACTCGGCGACGCGCATGCTGGCGTTGACCCGGCCGAGGATGGCGTCCGGGGCGATCGCCTGCCGCAGGCTGACCTGATTGATGTCGTACACCGTGTAGGCCGCGTCGCCGACGATCTGCTGGGAGACCAGGAAGACGACGCCGGCGACGTTCGCCGTCGTCGCCAGAGGGATGAACGCCCCCCCAAGCGCGCCGAGCAGCAACGAGACGATCATGACCGACCCGAGCCCGATACGCGCCGCCCGACCGGCGATGACCGCGCCGGCGAAGGCGCTGACCCCGCCGACGGCGAAGATCAACCCCAGCACACCTGGATCGAACCCGACCTCCTGATTGACGTACAGCAGATAAACCGTGCCGAATATGCCGAACGACAGGTTCTGAAAGAGTCCGGGGACGACGAGCCCGCGCAGCACCGGGTAGCGCCACACCGCGCGCAGCCCCGCGACGATGTCCCCTACGATCGAGCCGGGCGATTCCTGCCGCCCGTCGATTGCGGCGTCGCGCGGCGGGTCCTTCATGCGGGCGACGAGCCCGGCGGAGGCGACGAAGGAGACGGCGTCGACGAAGATGGCGAACGGCGCCGTGAAGAGCTGGATCAGCCACCCGGCGGCGCTGAACGAGGCGGCTTCGGCGACCGAGGCGGCGGCGGTCAGCTTGCTGTTCGCCCCGACCAGTTCGTCGTGGTCGACGACCGCCGGCAGGTGCGATTGGTAGGCGACGTCGAAGAAGACCCCGAGCACGCTGACCACCGCCAGCACGACGAGGAGCTGGCCCATCCCGAGCCACCCGGCGACGGCGGCGGCCGGAACGGTGAGGAGCATGGCGGCGCGCCCGAGATCGGCGGCGATCATGATCGGGCGTCGCCGCAGGCGGTCGACCCAGGCCCCCGCGATCAGCCCCACGACGAAGGCGGGCAGCAATTCGGCGACGCGCAACGCGCCCAGGTCGCCGGCCGAGGCATCGAGCAGCAGGATGGCGGTGAAGGGGAGCGCCGTGCGCGTGATCAGCGACCCGAAGGTCGAAATGGTCGCCGCGCCCCAGAGGTGGACGAAATCGGCGTTGCGCCAGAGGCTCACGAGCGGTTGGCTGCTGGCTGCTGGCTACTGGCTATTGGCTCATGGCTGCTCACGTCGCCCTACGCGGTCCATGCCACGCCGTCAACTCGGAGCCAAGAGCCAATAGCCAGTAGCCAGCAGCCACAAGAAATCAGCCCCGACGAACCGAAACACTCGCACACGACTCATGCCGAACGGCTTTCACGTACGTCGCCCCGCTACGCGTACGCTTCCCCCGAACTGCCCGGTTACCGGCCCGGTCCCGGAGGAAACCCCGCAGCATCCCCCGCCGTTGCCGTTCCCGGTGAGTCATGGCCCGTGGCTCTCGGCCCCTCGGGACTGACTGTACGCACACTCTATACGTACACTAGCCCGCTGTCAATAGGGTGGAGCGGCAATTCTATCAGGAATCATCGTTTCCCGGCGCCCGGGGCAACGCCACGCTCGCCCATGGCCGGTTCTCCTCGAGGCCCGCGACGAGCGGCAACACCTGCGCCACCGAGTTCACGTCGCCCGTGACGGTCACGGCGCGCGACACCGCGTCGACGACCCGCACCGGAACCCCGGCGATCTGGTCCCGGCTCGGCCATTCCCCGACGACCCAGGTGAGGGCGGCGCGAAATCGGCCGCTGGCGTCGATGGCCAGCATAACCGCCCTGTCTCCGAGGTCGCGCCGCGCTACGATATCACGAATTGGCCCATCGACGACGGGCGACGGCTCGATATCGTACCCCAGATCGCGCAGGCTGTCCGCGACGGCCAGGAGGTCGGGGTCCCAGGTCTCCGGGATGGCATTGGACTCGGTCATGGCGTCTCCTGCGGCGCGCCGGCACGGAAATCGATCTCGAACGTCCGGCTCAGCCGCGCCAGGTTGACGGAGTCGTCCACGACGATGCCCAGCTCCCGATTCTGGTCGAGCGAAGTCGCCGAGAGGTTCTGCGAGCCGACAAAGGCCCGCTCGCCGTCGGCGATGATCGCCTTGGCGTGGACATAGAGGTTGCTCATCAGCCGAATCTCGACCCCGCCCGCGGCCAACCTCTCGCGCTCCGCCGCGAAATCGGGCGAAGGCGAGACGACGATGCGCACCCGCACGCCGCGCGCTGCCGCGGCGATCAGCGAATCCAGCATCTCCGGGTCGCGCAGCACCTCGGCGTAGACGTCGAGCGACCGCTGCGCCCCCTGCACCAGAGCGAGGAGTTCCTGGCGGGCGTTGGTGGGGCTGACGACCAGCGGTTCGGGGTCGGGCTCGGCGCTCCGCGTCCAATCGGCCTCGAAGATGGCCGCCGCCGTGCGCACGGCCCCCGGCTCGTTGGTGACGACGCCGAAATCGCGGTTCGCGGTGAAGGCCGATTCCGTGATGTTCTGGTTCATGATGATGGCCACGTCACCGTCGATGGTCAGCGTCTTGATGTGGGTGAAGCGGAAGACCGGGTTGCCCCAGCGTACCGCGATCCCCGCGTTCTCCAGGCGGGCAAAGATCGCCCCCTGACCGCCCCCGCCGCCGAAGGGATGCTCCTCCAGGATCACGCGCACCTGCACCCCGCGCCGTTGCGCCTCCTCCAGCGCGGCGAGGATGACTTCGTCGGTGACGATGTAGATCTCCAGATCGATCGATTCGCGCGCGGCCGCGATCTCGTCCAGCAACGGAGCGCGGCCATCGCCCGGCTCGATGAAGATGCCGGTGACGGGCGCCCGATTCGGTTGCTCCTGATTCGCCGCCGACGCCGGCGACAGCGCGTCGCCGTGGGCGCCGAATCCCCACAGCGCGGCCACGAGAGCGACGAGCGCCACGATGGAGACGACCGCGGCGCGCGCTGGATGCAGGAGATCGCCTGATGTGCCGCGCGTTCGGTTCAAACGCCCTCCCGTTGCCGCCACCCCCGGATGTCCTGCGCGTGCTCCGCGTAATGGTCGTACGTGTCGGGGCGGATCGCCTCGTCGAGCGTGGAAGCCTCGATGCCGGCGACCTCGTCCAGCCGCGCCACGACCGCCGCGTGCGCCTGGTGCATGGCGCTTCGTTCTTCGGCCAACGTGCGCCCCAGGCGGGCGGCGTGATCGGCCTCGTTGAGCGCCTGAAAATCGCTCTCGCCGTCGGGCAGACCCGCCAGCGTGCGCTCGATCTTGGCCAGCGCCTGCTCGTCCCAGAAGGCGGTGTGCCCCATGACGTTCTTGATCGACCACTCGCCGCAGGCGCCCGGATCGTCCATGCGGTCCTCGGGGATGTCGTCGAGCGCGTGCATCAGAGCGCGCCAGCCCTCCTCGATGCGCTCCAGCAGCGCGTTGACGTCGGGCGGAGCTTCGCGAGCCTGGTTTCCATCAAGCATGATCGTTCCTCGATCGGGACTACACGCCCGCCGCCTCGCGCCAGGCGCGGACCGCGGCGGCGTGCTCGTCGTAATGCTTGTACGTCTCCCACTCCAGCGCCTTGACCAACCGCGGAAAGACCGGCGTGTCCTCGGGGATCGTGCCGAGAAAAGCCATTAGCCGCGCGTGCGCCTCGTCGCGATACTGCTTCTGCTCGGCGGCCGATGCCTGCATGCTGTCGGCGACCTGCGACTGGTTCAACGGATCGAGATCCTCCTCGGTGTTCGGCTCCCCGGCCAGGATGCGCCGACACTCGTCGATCACCCACTCTTCCCAGAAGGCGACGTGCCCGAGCAAATCCTTCCCGCTCCAGTGCCCGGTCATCGGTTCGCCAAGCCGCTCGGCGGGAATGCCTTCCACGGCATCGACCCAGGCGCGCCAGCGCCGCTCGGTCTGGTCGAGCAGCTCGGGCATCGTCCGCGGGCTCTCCTCATCGGCCATCGGCTGCTCCCTCTCTGACGCCGTCTCGCGCCGTGCGTTGGGCACGATAGAGGAGGGGAATCCGGAGCGCAACGGGACACGGGCCGGACGTAGAATGGCGCCGGGCTGGCAGGGGCGCGATTCTGGAGGGGATGCAATGGCGGCGAACGGCATGAAGCAGACGAGGGAATTCCTGGAGCGCATGGGCCTTCCGCCCGGCGATCTCCACGATCTCCCCTCCTCGAGCCAGCGATTTCCCGACGGCGGCCAATGGCGGGTCGAGATCCCCTCGGTCGAGGGGCCGAACGCGCTGCGCGCCGTCTTCGAAAGCGCCGACGCGCTCGGCGTGCCTATCCATCGCGTCAGCCAGGGGAGCGGCGTCATGCTTCTCACCGACGACGAGCTCGACGAGATGCGCGGCATCGCGGCGGAGCGCGGGGTGGAGGTGAGCCTCTTCGTCGGGCCGCGCGCCGGCTGGGACACCGGCGCCATGGCCTACGCCTCGGCCGGCCGCGTCGTCGCGCCGAAGGTGCGGGGTATGGATCAGCTCGTGCAGGCGGTGGAGGACGTGCGCCGCGCCTGCGAGCACGGCATCGAGAGCGTGCTCGTCACCGACGACGGGCTGCTGGAGGTGCTGGGTGAGATGAAACGCGCCGGGCAGTTGCCCGAGACGCTGATCCTCAAGGGATCGGTCATGCTCGGCGCGGCAAACCCGGTCTCGGTGCGAAACCTGGAGCGACTCGGCCTGACGACCTTCAACGTCCCGACCGATCTCTCGCTGCCGCAGCTCGCCGCCATCCGCGCCGCGACGACGATGCCGCTCGATATCTACATCGAGGTCCCCGACGACATCGGCGGCTTTATTCGCCACTACGAGATCGCCGACATCGTCCGACTGTCGGCCCCGGTCTACCTCAAGTTCGGTCTCCGCAACGCGCCGAACATCTACCCGAGCGGCACGCACCTGGAAGCGACCGCCGTCTCCCTGACCCGCGAGCGCGTGCGCCGGGCCAAGCTGGGACTGGATCTGCTGCGCCGGCTCGATCCGGACGCGGTCATGTCGCCGCTGCCGGAGCCGGTCGCCGTGGGGCGGTAAGGGCGGCGGTGCGGCGGTACTGGCGTGGCAACCGCGCCAGAGGGGATGGGGCGGCGCAGGTCGTCGTGCCGTGGGAAAGATTGCCAAGATTGCCAAGATTGCCAACTCTGGCGGGGGGTGGCGACCTTGCGTGGCCTGCGGGCGCCCGTGCCGGCTCGGCAGCGAGCGCCCGCAGGCCGTGTCAGGCCACGACAAGAGGGTCCGCTGCGTTGCGCGCGATCTCCGCGGCGAGGTCGCGCAAGACCGCACGCAGTTCTGGGGGCTGCCTGACGACGAAGGGGAAGCCGAGCCGGATCAGGTAGCGCGCCGCATCGTCCAGACACTCGACGTTGAGGCGCAAGACCACCCCGTGCTCTGCGGCTTCGATCGTCGCCTCGTGCGGCGGGATGACCTGCCGCGCACGGTCGAGGTCCGTATCGAGCGCAGCCTCGACGCGCCAGGCGTTGGGCGCTGCCGCCAGCGCGTCCTGGACGAACCGCAGCGGGTCGAAATCGGGAGGACGGACGAAGGCGTCGTCGAGCAGATCGATGGCGCGGATGCGGTCGAGCCGGAACAACCGCAATCCCTCGCGCAGGTGGCAGTACCCCGGCGCATACCAGCGGCGAACCACGTGGACCAGCCCGTACGGCTCCACCAGGCGCTCGGTCTCCTCCCCCCGCGCCGACGCGTAGTGCAGACGCACCCGGCGCGAGCCATGCACGGCCGCCGCCAGCGCCATGACGATGCCGGTGGTCGGAATCGGCGCGCCCTGGGTCTGGTCGACGGTGAGCGTCTCTTGCACCGCCGAGACGCGGGCGCGCACGTCGGGCGGCAGCACGCGCTCCAGCTTGGCCAGCGCTCCCTCCGCCGTGACGGCGTCAGTGACCAGACCTAGCCGGCGGGCCGACATCAGTCCCAGCGTGAGGGCCAGCGCCTCGTCGTCGGAGAAGACGAGGGGCGGCAGGCGAAACCCCGGCCGCAGCCGGTACCCGCCGTGGCGGCCGCGGGCGGCCTCGACCGGAATCCCCAGGTCCTGCAGCATGGTGACGTAGCGGCGCACCGTGCGCAGATCGACCTCCAGCCGCTCGGCCAGCTCCGGGCCCGACAACCGGCCCCGGGCTTGCAGCAATTCGAGAACCGTCAGCACGCGCGTCGTGGGGTGGTACACGTCTCGGCTCCTCGGCGCCCGCCGCTCTCACATCACACGATCGAGCCCTCTGCGTTCCAGGGATAGTGAAAGCGGACCTCCCCTGTCCGCATTCGGCGGTAGGATGGTAGCAGAGAAAGAACACATGTTCTTTCGCCCCGAATCGGACGTGTGCCACACGGCCCGCTGCCCCGGCGGCCGGCGCCGAACGCGCGGAGAGGTAGGGTTCATGCACCGGAGTTATTGGGACCTCGAAGTCTACGCCAGGGACTTCCAGGAGCGACGCCGGCAGGAAGCGGCACGGAGCCAGCTCGGCGCCGAGGCGGCGGCGGGCAAGACAGGGCGCGCCGGCGGCAATCCGCTCAAACTGGCCTTTGCCAGCATCCTCAGTGCGTGGAATGCTCGCCTCGGTTCCGGGCGTGCCGCCGGTCTTCCTGAGTCAGTCGCAGAACCCGGCCTGATTGCCGCCGATGTCGCCGGCCAGCCTCATCGTTCAGCACGGGGCCGGCTGTCGCAGCCGTATGTGGACATGGTCGTCATCGCCCGCGGGCCGATAGCGGGCGTCACGGAGCAACCGAGTGGCGTCAGTGATTGCTAGCCCCGAGCGGCGGCTCGTGCCGTTCCCCGGCGGAAGGTCAGTGCTGCGGACGGTCGCCGACCCGCCCGAGGTGAAATCGGGACTGGTCTCCCTGCCGGCAATTCGGAACTGGGAGCAAGGCCGAACCGAGCTTGTTGAGTTGGAGCGGGCGACGATGGAGGCGCGGCAAGCGTTGGAAGAGGCGGTCGTTGCCGCGACGGTGGCGGCGCAGCGCGCCATCGAAGTGGCGGCGGCGCTCGACGAGACACTCGCCGTCCTCGCCTCTGCCGAGTCCGAAGCTGGCGTTGCGCTCGCATCGCCGGAGGCTGTTGAGCCGGCCCTCGGCGCCCTCAGCCCGCGCGAGCGTGAGGTGCTGGCGCTCGTGGCCGAGGGGCGGTCGAACAAGGCGATCGCGGATGCCCTCTTCGTCTCGCCGAACACGGTCAAGACGCACGTCGCCTCCTTGCTGAGCAAGCTGCGCGCCGGGTCTCGCGCGCAGTTGGCGGCGATGGCCGCAAGGAGCGGACTCCTGGGAGATGGAGCGATGGCGCGGTAGCAAGACGCATCCTCAAGTTCCCCTCACCCCAACCCCTCGCTCCGAGACGGGGCGAGGGGCTTTCTGCGCCAGGATGGCGCGGCATTTGGCATGGCAATCGCGAGTACCATCTGTGTCGAACCGCCGCGAGTCCGCAAAGGTGACGTCATGCCGCGTGTCCTGAATCCGTCCCCCCCAAGACCGTCGCGCCCCCACTGAACGCCGCACGATTGTGCGGGCGGTCTGCTCGCCTCGGCTCGGGAATCTCCAAAAGCAACGCGGACCAGCCGGCGCTCGGTGTTGAGAAGCGCGGCGGCGCTCCCGTTCGTGGCGCGCGCGGCACAGGACCCGAGTCACGATGCCTGGCATCAGGCCGCCACGCCCGGAGCGCCTTCCTTCGTGGGAATCGCTACCCCCGTTCCCCGCGGACTCATCGGCTACGCGTTCAACGCCAGGACCCAGGACGTCACCCTCTTCGACCCAACCACGCGAACGGTCCTGGCCACCCGGCCCCTCGGCGCCGTGGTCCGCTGGCTCTCCAACGAGCAGCGATTCTGGGACGGTCAATCGATCTGGACCTACGACTTCCCGGGCGATCGGGTGCGCGCCATCGCGATCGATCCGCGAGAGGTCGCCATCTCCCGCGCGCTCCCGACCGGCGGCGCCGGCCCCGCGCACAGCCTGATGCTGACCCCGGATGTCAAGACCGCGTGGGTCAACGTGGCCGGCGGCGATTACCTGGCCGTCATCGACCTGGCGTCGGGCGAGGTGACGGACGAGATCGCCACCGGCGCCTTCCCCTGAGACCTGCACTTCACACCGGACGGTCGGTTCGGATTCACCCCGGAGCGCGATCAGGACACCGTCTCCAAAATCGACCTCGCCGCACGCCGCGTCGTGGAGACGGTCGAGTTCCCCGCCGGGAGCAAGCCCTACATGCTGCGCGTATCCCCCGATGGCGGCGTTGTCTGGGTGCAGACCGCCGGCGAGCACACCAACGTCGTGCTCGATGCCGAGAGCATGGAAACCCTGCACACCGAGCCGGTCGGGCGAGGGCCGGTCCAGTCCGCATTTGGCCCGGGTGGCGGCCGGTACGGGCTGATCACGCACCTGGAGGAAACGTTCGTCCTGGCCGTCGAGCGGGAGACGGGCGAGGCCGTCGAACGCATCGAGGTCGGCGGGCCGCAGGCGAACGCGAGCTTCATGCCGGACGGGCAAATCGCCTACGTCACGGTGACGAGCCGCAACGAGGTCGTGGCCATCGACATGACCGAGTTGGCCGTCGTCGGGCGCATCGCCGCCGGAGAGGAGCCGATGGGGCTGGTGGTGCTCGACACCGCCTCGGCCACGGCGGGCCTCGATCCAGCGGCGATTGGTCGCCCTGAGCGCGGTTAGTTCCCGGCCGCGTGACGCTTCCGTTTCCCGCCCACCCATCCTCGACTACAATCATGTGTACAAAAAAGCACCGGCATAACTTTGGGACACCCGGGATAGTTGTCACACGACATGGACCAACTCCGGCCGCATGCTGTCGAGCCAATCGCGCCCGGCGCCGACCTGACCGCGCGTGAGGCCGCGACACGACTGGGCCTCTCCGAGCAGACAATCCGGCGGCTCATCGCCCGGGGTCAGCTCGAAGCAACGAAACGCGCTGGCGCATTCCGCATCAGCCCGGCGGCGCTCGATCGCTTCTCGTCCCCGTCGCATCGTCCCGCCGAAGCACCACGTCCTCTCGCTCCAGCGCCAGAGCCTTTGTTCCGGCCCCACCCAACGCCGGCCCCGCTCACGCCCCTGATCGGCCGCGACCACGAATCGGCGGTGCTGAGAACACTCCTGGTGCGATCCGATGTTCGCCTGGTCACCCTGACCGGGCCCGGGGGCGTCGGCAAGACCCGTCTTGCGCTCGACATCGCGTCCGCGCTGGCGCCCGAGTTCGCCGACGGCGGCGCCTGGGTCGATCTGGGGCCGGTCCAGACCCCCGCCCTGGTCGGGGCCACCATCGCCCAGGCGCTCGGCATCGGCGAGTCGGGCGCCCGGCCAATCGCCGGCAGCCTAATCGCGCAACTTCGCCGTCGGCGCCTCCTCCTGGTCCTCGACAACTTCGAGCATCTGCTGGCGGGCGCTTCCCTGGTGGCGCAGCTCCTGGCGTCCTGCCCCGAATTGACGGTCCTCGTCACCAGCCGGACGCCGCTGGCGATCGCCGGCGAGCACCTCGTCGCCATACCACCGCTGCCGACGCCGATCGCGCCTCGGCCAGGGGAATCGTCCGAAGTGCTGACGGTCGCGGCGTCGGACGCGGGTCGCCTCTTCGTGCAGCGGGCGGAGGCCGCGCGAGCCGGATTTGCGCTGACGGCGAGCAACGCCGCCGCCATCAGCGAGATCTGTCGCCGCCTGGACGGCTTGCCGCTGGCCATCGAACTGGCCGCCGCGCGCTGCATGGTCCTCTCGCCAGA
>CALMZR010000099.1 GCA_937870845.1 uncultured Chloroflexota bacterium | reverse complement strand
CAGCGGAGCTGGCGCAGGCGGGCGCAACGGTGATCTCCGGGCTAGCGCGCGGGGTGGACGGGGCCGCGCACCGGGCGGCGCTGGCGGCGGGCGGACGGACGATCGCGGTGCTGGGGTCGGGGCCGGACGTGATCTATCCGGGGGAGCATCGGCGGCTGGCGGAGGAGATGCTGGCGGCGGGCGCGGGGGCGATCGTGACGGAGCATGCGCCGGGGGCGGCGCCGGACGCGGTGAACTTTCCGGCGCGGAACCGGATCATCTCGGGGATGTCGCTGGGGGTGGTGGTGATCGAGGCGCCGATCAAGAGCGGGGCTCTCATAACCGCGACGTTTGCAGCGGACCAGGGGCGGGAGGTGTTCGTCGTGCCGGGGAGCATCTTTTCGCCCGCCAGCGAGGGGACGAACTTGCTGCTGCGGGATGGGGCGCGGATCGTGCGGGATGGCGCGGACGTGCTGGAGGATCTCAACCTGGGGGCGCGGCGGGAGGCGGCCGCGATTCAGGCGGAGATGCCGTTGGATGAGCACGAGCGGCGGGTGTACGAGGCGGTGGGGAGCGAGGCGCGGCATATCGACGAGCTGGCGGAGACGGCTGGGTTGGCGGCGGGGCAGGCGGCGGCGGTGTTGTTGACGATGGAGTTGAAGGGGTTGGTGCGGAACCACGGGGCACAGTACTACGTGAGGCGTTGACTCCGGTTGGGCGTGCTTGCAAATTGAGATCGTTTAGCGAACGACGGGCGTCAATCGAGCAGGTACAGCGTCAGCTCAGGGATATCGGCGAAGTCGACTCGGTTTCGCGTCACGAGTTGGAGATCGTGTTCAATCGCCGTGGCTGCAATCACCAGGTCGAGGGCGCGATCTCGCACACGTCGGCCGCGCCCCTTGAGGTCTTCTCGCAATCGCGCGCAGCCTCGGGCGATAGACAGCGAAAATGGAAGGACGGGGATCTCGGAAAGGACATCCTCGAACCGCACCTGCGCGCGTAGTGGGTCAGGGCCACGCAACGTGCCCTGATAGGCTTCCACGTAGGTAACGATGCTCATCGCGGCTCCTTCGAGCGCGAAACGTTCGACCAAAGGCACAATAGCGGGGTCGCTGGCGAGATAGGGAATGACTACGTTGGAATCGAGCAGGTCCGCCACGGACTACTCGGGCCGGTGAGAACCATCTTGGCTTCTCTGGTCGTCGAGGTCAGCCAGAAGCAGCTCGATATCAACCCCTTCAAGCGCACCACGGCCTCGGCGTAGCGCGCGGAGGGCGGCCTGCGGGTCGTAGCCGGCGAACACGTCCTCGCGCTCGACGGTGTAGCGGATTCCGTCGCTCTCGAGTACGACCGGCGCCTTAGCCTCGGACAGGATCCTCGCGAGATCGCTGGTGGGGTCGATGGGGATGGTCAACGGTTCCTGCGCCACAGAATGAGCCCTCCAGTCATCGGAGTATAGGGCAGTGACCGGAACTCAGCAGCGCCGTGTTACGTTAGAAGGTAGGAGCGTCCGCGGGAAGGGCGATATCAGCGAGCGTTGCTTTTCCTTGACATCGCGCCGGAGGCGCATCTAAGGTTCCGCCCCGTTCTCGGCCTTGCCCCCGCCGAGAGTGCATTGCGTTCCCGCTTCTTCATGCCACCCAGAGTTCGGAGACTTTCGACTACGATGCCTGAACAGACCAAAGCCAAGCCGCGGCGTGCCGCGAGCAAGACGACGAAGACCACCAAGGCCAAGAGCGCCGGGTCGGCGCGGGCGACGACGGGCGCGGGGCGAGGGAAGCTCGTCATCGTGGAATCGCCGGCGAAGGCGCGCACGATCGGCAAGTACCTGGGGTCCGGGTACACGGTGCGGGCCTCGATGGGGCATGTCCGCGATCTGCCGAAGAGCACGCTCGGCGTCGATGTGGACGACAATTTCAATCCCACGTATCTGGTGCCGCGGGATAAGTCAAAGATCATCAAGGAGCTGAAGGAGTACGTGCTGAAGGCGCGAGAGGTGTACCTGGCGACCGACCCTGACCGGGAGGGGGAGGCGATCGCCTGGCACCTCATTCAGGCGACCGGAGCCGAGGCGAAGCCGGTGCATCGGGTGGTGTTCTACGAGATCACGCCGGAGGCGGTGGCCGACGCGATGGCGAGTCCGCGTGGCATCGACCCGGATCTGGTCGATGCGCAGCAGGCGCGGCGGGTGCTGGACCGGCTGGTGGGGTACAAGGTCAGCCCGCTGCTGTGGAAGAAGGTCAAGCGCGGGTTGTCGGCCGGAAGAGTGCAGACGGCGGCGCTGCGCATCATCGTCGAGCGCGAGCGGGAGATCGACGCGTTCGATCCGGTCGAGTACTGGTCGATCGACGCCGAGCTGGCGAAGCAGACCGGCGGCGAGCCGCTGCCGAAGGACATCTTCAAGGCCGGCTTGCAGCGGGTGGCCGGCAAGAAGGCGCAGCTCGACACCGAAGTGCAGACGAACGCAGTGCTGGCGGCGCTGGATGGGGCCGCGTATCGGGTGGCGGACGTCACGCGCAAGGAAGTGCAGCGCCGGCCGTCGCCACCTTTTATCACCAGCACGTTGCAGCAGGAGGCGTCGCGCAAGATCGGGCTGGGCGTGCGGCGGACGATGCAGCTGGCGCAGGAGCTGTACGAGGGGGTCGATCTGGGTCCGCAGGGGACGCAGGGGCTGATCACCTACATGCGGACGGACTCGACGAACGTGGCGGCGTCGGCGCAGTTCGCGGCGCGGGACGAGATCGCGCGGCGCTACGGGCCGGAGTACGTGCCGGAGCGGCCGCCGGTCTACACGCGCAAGGCCAAGGGCGCGCAAGAGGCGCACGAGGCGATCCGGCCGACGGCGCCGCACCGCGACCCGGCGAGCGTGAAGCCGTTTCTGTCGTCGCAGCAGTTCCGGGTGTACCAGCTCATCTGGCAGCGGTTCATCGCCTCGCAGATGCGGCCGGCGATTCTGGATCAGACGGGGGTCGATATTGCCGCGGGGAAGCCGGAGGAGATCGCGCGGCCGGGCGAGCCGCCGTTCCTGTTCCGGGCGACCGGGTCGGTGGTGAAGTTTCCGGGGTTCATGGCCGTCTATCAGGCGGGCCGGGACGAGGGGGACGCCGCGGACGAGCTGGAGAAGGGCGCGTTGCCGCCGCTGGGGACGGGCGAGGATCTCGATCTGCTGCAACTGATCTCGGAGCAGCACTTCACGCAGCCGCCGCCGCGCTTCACCGAGGCGTCGCTGGTGAAGGCGCTGGAGGAGAAGGGAATCGGGCGGCCGAGCACCTACGCGCCGACGATCGCCACGGTGCTGGCGCGAGGGTACGCGGCGACGGAGGAGAAGAAGCTGGTCCCGACCGAGCTGGGGCTGATCGTGAACGATCTGCTGGTCGAGCACTTCCCGCGGGTCTTCGACGTGGGGTTCACGTCGCAGATGGAGGAAGAGCTGGACGAAATCGCTTCGGGCGAGCGGTCCTGGGTGCCGACGATGCACGAGTTCTACGGGCCGTTCGTGGAGACCCTGGCCCGCGCCGAGCAGACGATGGAGCGGGTGCGCCTCAAGGACGAGCCGGCCGGCGAGGACTGCGAGAAGTGCGGGCGGCCGATGGTGATCAAGCTCGGCAAGTTCGGGAAGTTCATGGCGTGCAGCGGGTTCCCGGAGTGCCGCAACTCGCGGCCGCTGCTGACGCGGGTCGGGGTGCAGTGTCCGACGTGCCACGAAGGCGAAGTCGTCGAGCGGCGGTCGAAGAAGGGGCGCACGTTTTACGGGTGCGAGCGGTATCCTGCGTGCGACTTCGTCTCGTGGAACAAGCCGGTGGACCGGGCGTGCGCGAGCTGCGGCAACAGCTACCTGGTGGAGACGGGGCGGCGCGGGCAGGACAAGTGCCCGGTGTGCGGGACGGTGGTCGAGCGGGCGGCCGATCTGGCGCGGGTGGGGTGAAGCGAGGACCCGGTTGTGGCATGCTGATTCAAGCGAGGCGGGTAGCCACACCGAGGTGATCGGACTGCGAAGCCGAGATTCCTCGCTTCGCTCGGAATGACACCGAACGTCGGCGCTTTCGAATGAGCGCCGCGGTCATTCGGCGGTAATGGACGTCGGATCGATTCGGACAGGAACACGACAACGATGGCACGTAATCGTAGACGCTGGAGCGCCGAGTATTCCCGGCAACCGATCCATGCGACGACGATTCTGGGCGTGCGGCGCGACGGGGTGGTGGCCATGGCCGGGGACGGCCAGGTCACGGCCGGGGACGTGGTGCTCAAGCACGGGGCGCGCAAGATCCGGATGCTGTACGACGGGGCGGTGATCGCCGGGTTCGCGGGGGCGGTGGCGGACGCGCTGACGTTGTTCGCCAAGTTCGAGGTGCAATTGAAGAGCGCGGACGGCAACCTGCGCAAGGCGGCAGTGGAGCTGGCGAAGGAGTGGCGGACGGATCGCTACCTGCGGCGGCTGGAGGCGCAGCTGATCGTCGGCGACGGCGAGTCGCTGCTGGTGCTGTCGGGCGAGGGCGACGTGATCGAGCCGGATGACGGGATCGCCGCCATTGGCTCGGGGGCGCCGTATGCGACGGCGGCAGCGAAGGCGCTGGTGGCGCACACGGAGATGCCGGCGCGGGAGATCGTCTTCTCGGCGATGGGGATCGCGGCGGAGCTGTGCATCTTCACGAATGACCGGATAACGATCGACGCCGTCGCACCGCCCGAGACGGGCGGCGAAGAGGGCGATGTCACTGATGACGGCGGCACGGGCCGGGCGCCGATTGAAGAGGGATAGGCGAGATGGTTGAGGCGCAGCCGAGGCTCACGTCGGCGCTGCCAACCCACAGGGCGACGACCGACGCGCAACCCGATCAGCCGATCATGGAGAATCTCACCCCGGCGCAGATCGTGGCCGAGCTGGACCGCTACATCATTGGGCAGGCGGACGCGAAGCGGGCGGTGGCGGTGGCGCTGCGGAATCGCTACCGGCGGCAATTGCTGCCGGAGGAGATGCGCGGCGAGGTGGTGCCCAAGAACATCCTGATGATGGGACCGACGGGGGTGGGCAAGACGGAGATCGCGCGGCGGGTGGCCAAGCTGGTCGACGCGCCGTTCGTCAAGGTGGAGGCGACGCGGTTCACCGAGGTCGGGTACGTGGGGCGGGACGTGGAGTCGATCGTGCGCGATCTGTGCGAGGTGGCGATCGACATGCTCCACGGGCGGCGGGTGGAGCAGGTCAAGGAAGAGGCGGACCAGGCGGCGCGGCAGCGGTTGATCGATCTGCTGACGGAGCAGCTCGTGGCGAGGTCGCTGGGGCGCAACGGGCGGCCGGGCTCTCACTATGGGGGACCGCGGCGGCCTACGGCGGCGGAGGAGCGGCGGCTGAAGCGGGAGCAGGAGCGGTTGCTGGCGCTCCTGAACGAGGAGGCGCTGGAGGAGGAGACGGTCGAGATCGACGTCGATCCGCAGTTCGCCGACGGCGCCTACGACGAGGTCGGGGGGATGTCGCCGGAGGAGCTGTACGACTCGTTCCAGGATTTTCTGGACGGGTACGCGCCGCAGCCGCGGCGGGCGCGGCGGAAGGTGTCGGTGCGGGAGGCGCGGCGGATTCTGGCGCAGCAGGAGGAGGACCGGCTCGTCGACTGGGACACGGTGATCGAGTCGGCGGTGCGGCGGGTGGAGCAGGCGGGGGTCGTGTTCATCGACGAGATCGACAAGACGATCGCCGGGGAGGGCGAATACTCCGGGGAGGTCTCCGGCGAGGGGGTGCAGCGCGATCTGCTGCCGATCGTCGAGGGGTCGGTGGTGATGACGCGCTACGGGCCGGTGCGGACGGACCACGTCCTGTTCATCGCGGCCGGGTCGTTCCACAACGCGCGGCCGGCCGATCTGATCCCGGAGCTGCAAGGGCGGTTCCCGATCCGGGTCGAGCTGCAGAGCCTGAGTGAAGAGGACCTCTACGCGATCCTGACCGAGCCGGAGAACGCGCTGACCAAGCAGAGCGTGGCGCTGCTGGCCACGGAAGAGGTGGATCTGATCTTCGAAGACGACGCGCTGCGGGAGATGGCGCATTTGGCCACCGCGGTGAACGCCACGGCGGAGGACATCGGGGCGCGGCGGCTGCACACGATCATCGAGCGGGTGATCGAGGAGATCTCGTTCGATGCCCCGGAGCGCAAGGGCGAGCGGATCGTCATCGACGCCGCGTTCGTGAGCGAGCGGATCGGCGAGGTGGCGGCGGACGAGGATCTCAGTTCGTACATCTTGTGACGGGGGTGTCGGGGCGACGGGGTGACGGGGTGACAGGGGGAATGTCGTCACGGGGCCCCATCGTCTGAAAGTGGCTCCACGTCGTAGGGATGTGGCTCCTCCTGTAGTCGGGCTGAGAGCGAATCGCGCAGGGCGAGGAGTTGGCGGTTCAGGGATTCGGCGTGAGTCTGCAGTTGCTGGGTGCGGTCGAACGGGGCATAGGTGAGGCGCTCCATGACTTCGATGTAGGTGGAGAGTTCGGCGAGGGAGGAGCGCGCAATAGAGAGGAAGTGGAGATACTCGCGAAGATTGCGGCGGGTGTGTCCTTCCGCAATGTTCGCGGGGACAGACACCGCGGCTCGTTGCGCCTGGCCGGCGAGCCCGTAGGTTTCTGACTTGGGCAGCAGTCGCGTTACGTCGTAGATGGCGACGACCAGATCCGTCCCGGATTGCCAGACTCTGAGATCGCGGAACGTTTGAACGGTCATCTCCCTCTCCTTTCGACGCGAGCTAGCCTATCACCCCGACACCCCGACACCCTCGTTCTTGACTTTCATTTTTCGGCGGTGCTATTGTCGCGCCGCTCAGGCATGAGGCAGACAGCGAACATCCGACACGGCGCTCGATGGAGGCGCCGCCCCTCGTTGGAGCCGCGATTGCACACGGTTCGATGGTGTCGGTTAGCGACGAGCGTCGGCGCCGGGAGGGCCGCGTAGGACGCGGACGGCAGCATTCCTGGCGAGGAGGCCAGACCCCGCATGCTGAGATTCGCCCTGAACCGAATGTTCTGGTTCGTGCCGACGCTGTTGGCGATGGCGGCGGTGACGTTCTTCATCATGCAGGCGACGCCGGGCAGCCCGTTCGACGTCAGCGACAAGCAGCGCCCGGAAGACATCGCGCGGCTGGAGGCGTTGTACGGGCTCGACAAGCCGATCCACGAGCAGTTCGTGCGGTACGTCTGGAACGCGGTCCGCCTCGACTTCGGCATCTCGTACTTCGCCCGGCCGCAGACGGTGAACGACATCATCGGGCGGACGTTTCCGATCTCGCTGCATCTGGGGGCGATGGCGACGCTGTTCGCCATTGGCGTCGGCATGACGCTAGGGGTTCTGGCGGCGGTCAATCAGAACGGCATAGTCGATTACTTCTCCGTGACCCTGGCGGTGCTCTTTTACAGCATGCCCAGCTTCGTGATGGGGTTCCTGCTGATCTTGCTGTTCGTAGTCTGGTTACCCGATATCGGCGTCGATCTCGGATTCCGCGTCGGCGGATGGGAGCGGCCGCAGGACTGGATTCTGCCCACGATTGCGCTGGGGGCCGCGCCGCTGGCGACGCTGGCGCGGTACACGCGCTCGAGCATGATCGAGGTGATTCGGTCCGATTTCGTGCGCACGGCGCGGGCGAAGGGATTGACCGAGCAGGGCGTGGTCTCCAAGCACGTGCTCAAGAACGCGCTGATCCCGGTGGTGACGCTGATCGGGCCGATATTCGCCGCGGTCGGCACGGGGTCGTTTTTCGTGGAGCAGGTGTTCAACATCCCCGGCATGGGGAAGTTCTTCGTGACGAGCATGCAGGTCAAGGACCAGACGATGATTCTGGCCGTGGTGCTGCTGTACGGCGTGTTTCTGGCGGCGATGAACCTCGCGGTTGACTTGATCTACGGCGTCATCGATCCGCGGATTCGGTACTAGGCGGTGGCGAGCGTGCCATCGTCCGCGGCGATCCAGGCGGCCTGACGGCCCCGGCGAGGAAGTGGCATGGCGCAATCGCACCCGCAAAGCCGGCCCTTCGATCGAATGGATCTCGCGCTGCGCGACACCGACACGACGCTGCCGGCGCCGCCGTGGGAACTCGAGGATCTGATCGAGGAGGCCGACGCGCCAGGGCAGCGGCGCTCGGCGACGACCGGGCTGGGCGGCGAACTGACGGCCCGGAAGCAGCGCAGCCTGTGGAGCGACGCCTGGCGGCGGCTGAAGAAGAACAAGCTCGCCGTCATCGGGTTGTTCATCGTCGCGACGTTCTCGCTGATCGCGATTTTCGCCCCCCTCATCGCCCCATACGGGCAGGCCGAAGTCGTCGACTACCGGTTGGCGCGGTACGCGCCGAGTTGGACGTGGCCGATGGGGCTGGACGCCAACGGGCGGGACATGTTCAGCCGGATGGTGTACGGGGCGCAGGTGTCGCTGGTGGTCGGGGTGCTGGCCCAGGCGATCGTGCTGGTCATCGGGGTGCCGCTCGGCGCCATCGCCGGGTACTTCGGCGGAGCGACCGACAACACGCTGATGCGGCTGGTGGACGTGTTCTACGCCATCCCGCAGTTGCTGATGGTGCTGCTGTTCGTCAACTGGTGGGGGCCGGGGCTGCTCAACATCTTTCTGGCGATCGGTCTGGTGGGGTGGGTGACGGAAGCGCGGCTGGTGCGGGGGCAATTCCTCTCGCTGCGCGAGCAGGAGTACGTCCATGCGGCGCAGGTGGCCGGCGGATCCGGATCGTACATCATCCGCAAGCACATGCTGCCCAACAGCCTGACGCCGATCATCGTGGCGCTGACGTTCGGCATCCCGACGGCGATCTTCACGGAAGCGGCGCTGAGCTTCGTCGGGGTCGGCATTCGGCCGCCGCAGGCGAGCTGGGGGCAGATGGTGGCCGAGGGGAGCAACCCCGGCTACATCGAAACCAGCCCGCACATGCTGCTGTTCCCGGTGCTGGCGATCGGGCTGACGATGCTCGGGTTCTCGTTCCTCGGCGACGGGTTGCGCGACGCGCTCGATCCGAAGGGGAGCCGCGATTGATGGGCTACCTGCTCGAAATCTGTTCGGCAGCATGCAACGCTCGGGCGAAAGGAGGGCAGCAGGCGCCGGCCTAGCGCCGGCGATGCGGCGGGGCAGCGCGGCCCGCCGCGACGACACGATCTGCTAGCGGATTTCCGAGGGGAACCGCGAAAGGAGCACACCGGTGGGACGTCGGAAGGACGATCAACTGCGGATTCTGGGCCAGCGCTTCACGAGCCTGGGCATGGACCGGCGCAATTTCCTCAAGATCGCCGCGGCGGCGGCGGCGGGCACGATCACCACGGCGGGGATGGAGAAGTACGTGACCCCGCCCGCCGCCGCGGCTCCCCGGCGCGCCTTGCGGCGGCAGGAAGTAAGCCCGGATCGGGTCTTCTACCAATTCGCGCTGCAGGACAACCCGTTGTCGTTCGACTGGAACCTCAACCTGTACTGCAACGCGACGACGCAGACCGGGTCGAGCGTGCTGACGTTCGATGAGAACCTGAACGCCGTGCCGGACTGGGCCGAGACGTTCACCTCAAACGACGACGCCTCGGTCTGGACGTTCAACATCCGCCCCGACAATATCGGGTGGACGGACGGCACGGACACGCGGCCTGTGACGGCCCAGGACTTCGTCTTCTCCTGGGAGCGGCAACTGAACCCCGCGAACGCCGCCGCATACGCCGGGTTCCTGTTCGACATCAAGAACGCGGAGAAATACAACCTGGGCGAAGAGGGCGTCGTGGCCGAGGATCTTGGCATGCGGGCCCTGGACGACTGGACGCTCGAGGTCGAGATGGAGGGCCCGCGCTCGTACTTCCCGCAGGTTGTGGCGTACCTGGCGTCCTTCCCGTCGCCGCAATGGGCGGTCGAGGAGTACGGTTCGGACGTGTGGGCCTCGGGCGACGTGCCGCTCTGGGTCAACGGCCCGTATAAGCTGGACGTCTGGGAGCACGACGTGATGGTCGAGCTCTCCCCTAACGAAGGGCACTGGAACTTCGAGAGCCTCAATCTCGACAAGGTCTACAACCCGATCATCCCGGCCGACGCCTCGATCCTGACCTACGAGCGTGGCGAAGGCAACCAGCGGCTCGACTGGGTCAACGTCCCGGCGTCGGACCTGACGCGATTTCAGGACGACCCCGAGCTCTCGGAGCAGCTTCGCCAGTACGTCTACCCCGGCATCTGGATGCTGGTGCCCTCGAATGGGCAGGAGCCGTTCCAGAACGACGAGGTCGGGTTGCAGGTGCGGCGGGCGCTCAGCCACGCGGTCGACCGCGATCGGCTGGCCACGCTGACCAACGGGCTGACCACGCCGGCCTACGGCATGGTGCCGACGGGCGTGTTCGGCTACATCGACGATCCGGAGATCGCCGCGATCCAGGCATACGATCCCGAGATGGCCATGGAGCTGCTGGTCGGCACGCCGTACGAAGGCGGGCAGAACTGGCCCGAGATCACGATGCACATGCGCGGCCAGGAGGAGATCTACAACGCCGACCTGATGGCGAACGACATCGTGGCCCAGCTCCAGGAAAACCTGGGGATGAGCATCAACATTCAGGTCTGGCCGGAGGCGTCCTGGCGTCCTGAACTGTTCAAGAATGAGTTCCAGCTGGTCTGGATTCGCTGGTGGTACGACTACCCGGATCCGAACAACGGCTACGGCGACATGTTCTACAGCCGCAAGTCCTCCGGCAAGCGGCAGGCGTGGTCGAACGACGAGTTCGACGATCTGGTCAACCAGGGCAAGGCGGCGCCAGGTCCCGAGGCGCGGCTGGAGATCTACAAGCAGGCGGAGCGGGTGATCCAGGAGGACGTGGGGTACATCCCGGTCGTCTACCGGGTGGACCAGTACGCGTTCAAGCCGTGGGTGCAGGACGTGGCCGTGAACCGGCAGGGGTTCACGGTGCCGGATGGCAACATCTACGTCAACATGCTCAGCCAGGTGCGGGTCGAGGGGCGGGAGGAGTAACTCGAGCGCCCCTCACCCCAACCCCTCTCCCCGCGCGCGGGGAGAGGGGCGTTTTTCGGCCGCCGAATGGCCAGGGCCAGCCGTCTTTCTCGGCATGCGCCGGCAACTTTCTCGGCAGGCGCCGGCAATGAATCGGCGTTGGCCGTGGGATACTTCGCGACGGAACGCCCCGGCAAGGGCCCGGCGGGACGGCGTCGAACCATCGTAGTGGAGGCACCTGGTGAGCGGCGAGCATCGACATCCCGAGTACATCTGGTGGAACGGCGAACGGCGGCCTTGGGACGATTGCACCATCCACGTCACTGAATTGGGCTGGTCGACCGTCGGAGCCGTGTTCGAAGGGATTCGGGCTTACGCCGGCGACAATGCCGACGAGCTCTACATCTTTCGCTTCCGGGAGCACCTGGAACGCCTGGAGCGCTCGATGCGGCTGGTGCGCCTGACGCTCGAGTACGGCCTGGAGGAGCTGACGGCGGCGACGGTCGACCTGCTGCGGGTGAACGAGGTGCGCGAGGACACGTACATCCGGCCGCTCGCCTATGCCAGGGAGACCTCGGGGAAGCGGTTCGCGCAGATCGCCAACGACGCGGCGTTGCTGATCAATACGTCGCCGATGGCGTCGCACCTGAAAACGGGGCTGACGCAGACGGCGAAGGTCAGCTCGTGGCGGCGCATTTCCGAGGACGTGATGCCGCCGCGGGTCAAGAACATCTCCAATTACCGCAACAGCCAGTTGGCGGGGATGGAGGCGCGGCTGGATGGGTACGACACCGCGATCCTGCTCAACCACCAGGGCAAGGTGTCGGAGGGGCCGGGGGCGTGCGTGATGCTTGTTTTGGGCGACCAAGTCATCACCCCTGACGTGGGGAGCGGCATCCTGGAGAGCATTACGCGCGATGCGCTGCTGAAGTTGTGCCGGGAGGTGCTGGGGCTGAAGGTGGTCGAGCGGGCGGTCGACCGCACGGAGCTGTATCTGGCGGACGAGGTGTTCACCTGCGGCACGGCGGCGGAGGTGACGCCGATCGTGAACATCGACAAGTATGCCGTTGGAAATGGGGAGATCGGGCCGGTGACGAGGGCGCTGGAAGGGGCGTTCGACGACGTGCTGCGGGGGCGCGATGCGCGGTACGGGCACTGGCGGACGCCGGTGGAGGTAGGGGCGGCGGCGGTGGCGTAAGCCTTCCCTCACCCCCCCCACCCCCCTCTCCCGTGCCCCACGGGAGAGGGGGGCTTTTCGTTGCCCGGGGTGGCGGCCCGGATGCGGCGGCGAGGGAGGGAGAGGCGGCGGGTGGGGAGGTTGAGGCGGCGAGGGCGGCGGGCGTGGCGGCGGCCGACGCGTTGGTAGCGGTCGTAGCGGTCGTTGACGACGCGGCCGATGCGCTTGCGCTGGAGGTCGCCGAGGGCGTTCATGACGGACTCGGCGAGGGCGGTGGCAAGGGCGTCGGGGTCGGCGGCGTGGGGTTCGGGGATGACTTCGTCGATGATGTCGAGGCGTTTCAGCTCCTGGGCGGTGAGTTTCAGCTTGGTGGAAAGCTCGGGGGCGCGGGCGGCATCGCGGTAGAGGATGGCCGCGGCGCCTTCGGGGGCGATGACGGAGTAGATGGCGCCTTCGAGCATGAGGACGCGGTCGGCGACGGCGAGGGCGAGTGCGCCGCCGCTGCCGCCCTCGCCGATGACGGCGGAGACGATGGGGGTGCGCAGGGTGCTCATGCGCGCAAGCGAGGCAGCAAGCTCCGAGGCGAGGCCGCGTTCTTCCGATTCCACGCCGGGGTAGGCGCCGGGGGTGTCGATGAGGGTGAGGAGCGGGAGGCGGAGGCGCTCGGCGAGCTCCATGACGCGGCGGGCTTTGCGGTAGCCTTCCGGGTAGGGGCGGCCGTCGTGGCGACGGCCGCGGTCTTCGAGGTGGCCCCGCTCCAGGGCGACGATGGCGATGGCTTTGCCGTCGAGGGTGCCGATGCCGGCGACGACGGCCGGGTCGTCGCCCGAGGCGCGATCACCGTGCAACTCGACGAAATCGCCGAGGATGCGTTGCAGAAAATCGACGCTGGTCATGCGGTCGGAGGCGCGGGCGCGCTGCACCGCGTCCCAGGCGGGGAGGTCGGCGCCGGCGCGCGGCGGGCGAAAGCGGCGGGCACGGCGGTGGTGGCCGGCGCGGGGGGCGGCGACGATGTGCAAGACGCGAGTGAGCAGCTCTCGCTGCTGCCGGCGGTCGACGACGGCGTCGATCATGCCATGAGCGTCGAGGAACTCGGCGGTGTGCGATCCCTCCGGGAGCTTCTGGCCGGTAACTTGCTCGGCGACGCGAGGACCGGCGAAGCCGATGAGGGCGCCGGGCTCGGCAATCAGCAGGTCGCCGAGATTGGCAAAGGAGGCGAAGACGCCGCCGGTGGTGGGGTGGGCGAGGATCGAGACGTAGAGGCTCCCGGCGGCCTTGAGGCGCTGGATGGCGGCGGAAGTCTTGGCCATTTGCAGGAGGGAGAGCATGCCCTCCTGCATGCGGGCGCCGCCGCTGGCGGAGATGGTGACGAGGGGGAGCTTCTTGTCGCGGGCTCGTTCGGCGATGCGGACGAGCTTTTCGCCGACGACGACGCCCATGCTGCCGCCGAGGAAGGAGAAATCGAGGGCGGCGATGGCGATCTCGTGGCTGCCGATTTTCGCGAAGCCGGTGACAAGGGCGTCGGATTCGCCGGTTTCCTGGCGCAGGGCGAGCAGGCGCTGGCGGTAGGCGGTCTCGTCTTCGAAGTGGAGAGGGTCGCCTGAAACGAGGTTCGCATCGCGCTCGCGGAACGATCCGGGGTCGGCCAGGCGGAGGATGGCGGCGCGGGCCGATTCGCGCTCGTGGCGGCCGCAGGTTGGGCAGACGAGAAAGGCGGCGTAGGTCTCGTCGTCGGTGAGCGGGGTCGCGCACTTGGGGCAGACAATGCGAGACTGGGGGCCGCCGTCAGCCGGGATACCCGAAGGGGGAGTCGGCTCTTCGGCGAGTGGCGTGGAACTCGAGTCCGTGCTCGTAGACATCGTCGATCGCTTCACAGGCATGCTCCCGCGGCAAGTGTACGCGGCCACCGTGGCGAGGGGTGTACAATCGCGGTCGCTCAGACAATAACACTTCTGGACGAGGGCGATGCAAACGTGATGTTTTCGGACGAGGGCGGGGTGCGGATCGAGGTGCTGCAGCGGCTGGCCGAGCAGGCGATGAACGACGCCGAGTTTCGCACTGCCGCGCGCGACGACCTGCCCGGGGCGCTGGAGCGATACGGATACGAGCTGACGGCGCAGGAGATGGCGCTGGTGGTGCGGTTTCGGCGCTCGCTGGAGGACGCTGGGGTCGATCTCGACCTGGTGGACGGGATGGGGGACGCGCGGCTGGCGGAGGTGCTCGATCGGTTGCAGCGGCATGCGCGGGGTGTAGGCTCTCAATGACCGTGGAAGCGGTCAGGTGGCTTTCAGTCGCTGCGCTTGGCCCTCACCCCCAACCCCGGCTCCCCCCGAGTCCCCCTCCACGGGAGGGGGGAGTCTCCCGTGGGACACGGGAGAGGGGGCTTTGCGGCTTGAACCTGACGGATAGGAAGGGGAGAACGTGTCGCTTTGCTACTTCGTTGCGGACGGAGGGGGAGAGCCGCGGTTTGGCTGGACCGACGGCGAGCGCGTCGTCGCGCTGGCGGAGGCTGGGGGGCCGCCGTCTTTGGCGGCGGCGCTGCGGATGCCGGTTGGCGAACTGTTGGAGACGCTTGACCGTGTGAAAGGCGGCGGATCGCCGGTCAATCTTGGCGACGGCGCGTTGCGGGCGCCGATTGACCAGCAGGAGGTGTGGGCAGCGGGCGTGACGTATCTGCGCTCTCGGGATGCGCGGATGGAGGAGTCGGCGCAGAAGGACGTGTACGACCGAGTTTACGATGCCGATCGGCCGGAGCTGTTTCTGAAGGCGACGCCGCACCGGGTGTCGGGGCCGGGGGAGCCGATTGCGATCCGGGCCGATTCGGGGTGGGACGTGCCGGAGCCGGAGCTGGCGCTGGTGATGGACGTGCGCGGCGAGGTGGTGGGGTACACGATCGGAAACGATGTTTCTTCGCGGTCGATCGAGGGGGAGAACCCGCTCTATCTGCCGCAGGCGAAGGTCTTTTCGCAGTGCGCCGCGTTAGGGCCGGTGATCGTGACGGTGGATGAGCTGGACGATCCGGCGAATCTCGATATCGCGTTGACGATTCGGCGGGGCGGCGAGGTGTTGTTCCAGGATGCGACATCGACGGGGCGGATGCATCGGACGTTCGACGATCTGCGGGAGTATCTGTTCCGCGCGAACACGTTTCCGGCGGGTGTGTTTCTGATGACGGGGACCGGGATCGTGCCGCCGCTGGAGTTCACGCTGCAGGATGGCGACGAGGTGAGCATCGCGATCGATGGGATTGGGACGCTGGTCAATCCGGTGACGCGGCTGTCGTGAGAACCGAACCACACGTGGAGACTTCGTGCATTGGGGCCGAGGCGACGGCCCTGGACTTCGAAGACGTCCACATCTGGACGCCGCAAAGGGTGGACATCCTGCGCGACATCGACTGGAGGGTGCAGCCGGGGGAGCGGTGGGCGCTGATTGGGCCAAATGGGTCCGGGAAGAGCACCTTGCTTTCTTTGGCGGGGGCGGTGCGGCATCCGAGCCGAGGGCGCGTTTCCGTCCTGGGGCAGACGCTGGGGCGGGTAGACCTGCCGGCCTTGCGGACGCACATCGGCTACGTCGACGCGGGCGGGACGGTCATCGACTGGTTGACGGCGGAAGACGTGGTTCTCACGGGCATCGGCGCGACGTTGCGGCCGCTGTGGTGGACGTATAGCGCCGAGGACCGGACGAGGGCGCGGGAGACGCTGGCGCTGCTGGGTTGTGCCGATCTGGCCGAGCGGGAGATCGGGACGTGCTCGCAGGGGGAGCGGGGACGGGTACGGATCGCGCGGGCGCTGATTGCGCGGCCGCGGCTCCTGTTGCTGGATGAGCCGGCGGTGGGGCTGGATCTGGCGGCGCGGGAGGCGCTGATCGCGGCGCTGGATCGGTTGAGCGGGGAGCAGTCGGAACTGACCTCGGTGCTGGTGACGCATCATCTGGAGGAGATTCCGGCATCCACGTCGCACGCCTTATTGCTGCGGGAGGGGCGGGTGGTGGCGGCGGGGGCGATCGAGGATGTGTTGACCTCCAACAACTTGAGCGAGTGCTTCGGGCTGCCGGTTGACTGTCGTCTTGATGGGGAGCGGTGGGGGGCGCGGGCAGCCGCGGATTGGGGGCGGCGGTAGGCGTCGGTTGGCCCTCACCCGCCAACCCCCCTCTCCCTGTGAAGTCGTCAACGGATTGCTGAACGTGCTCGGGACCGGCTGCCCGTGGCGCAGTCTGCCCAATGACCGGGCCGTTGGCCGACCATGCGGACGTACGTTCGGCAGTGGCGCGACGAGGGGACGTTCGACCGGCTCCACGGCGCATCGCGTGACCACATGCGTCAGCAAGCCGGCCACGATCCTGAGCCGAGGGCGATGTTTCTGGACAGTCGGTCAAGACGGCGGGTAACGGGCGCCTGACCTTCTGGCGCCCGAAACACCGCGCGCCAGGGGAAGGGCGGCGCTACCCGAGCTTTCGCGGCGGCGGCGCTCCCGTGCCGTCCCGGTTGGGCGTGCCCAGGACGTGGCTGTTGATCGGCTGCATGACGTTGTCGAAGATCTGGGTGAACATGGCCGAGCCGAAGAAGCCGACGCAGCGCAACGTCTCCGTGCCGGTATTCACCACATCATGCCCAACGTTGGTCGGCAGGACGAAGACGCTGCCCGGGCCGATCGGAAAAACGCCATCGTCACGATGCAGCTCACCCGTCCCTGCCACGATGTACTGCGTCTCTTCGGTCTGGTCGGTGTGCCAGCCCAGGCGTTTGCCGGGATCGATCTCGAAGACAATGGTGGTCGTCTCATCCGCGCCATGGCCGCCGTAGGCGACGAAGGCGCCATGCCACTGCACGGAATCGTCCTCCGCTCCCACCACGGTGATGCGCGGCACATCATTGGTTGCAACTGGGTCCACGGCCACCTCCTGGGGTTGCGATCGCACGACGGGATCGACAGGCTGGACACATCAACGATCCCCTGAAGCCTCGATGCAGGCAATCCTACTCGGAAGGCGGGGAGCGTCAAGCGGATTACGGCATCGCCAGGCGAACCAGATGCACCGTGAGCAGAGCCAGCGCCATGGTCAGCAGGATGTTCCCGCCTCGCCGCATCACCAGCACCGCCATCAGGGCGCTGAGCACGCCAGGCGTCCCAGCGACGACGACGGCAGGCGCTGTCAGCGCCACCAGCGCCACGCCCCCCAGCAACCGCAGAGAATGCTTCACCATTGGAGAGGGCTGGACTCTGCCCGCCAACCAGAACCCCCCTGCCCACATAAGAAACAGGATGACGGCCATACCGGCGATGGTGAGCGCGAGATCAGGACGCATGCAGCCGACGCTCCGCTACCAGCCCGGCGATCAGCCCGGCCATCGCGCCAAGCGGGACGTACCAGGGCCCCGGCATGAAGGCATGGACGAGGATGCTGACGATGCCTGCCGCAAGCCAGGGGAGAGCGTCATCCTTGCCGCGCCAGAGGCCAGCCACCAGCGCGACGAAGATGGCGGTGGGCATGAAATCGAGGCTCCAGGCTTCGGGGTCGGGCAGGACATTGCCGATCGTGATGCCGAGGGCCCTGCCGATGCTCCACGACGAGATAAGGGCCAGACCACTCCCCAGCAGAAACCCGGCATCTCGGCGCCCGGAGAGATACTCCAGAAACGCCAGGGCCCAACTCGGATCCGTCAGGGTGAAGAGGGAACCATAGGCCCGGATCGGGCTGATCTGACCCAGCCAGGGGCGGAGGGACGCGCCAAGGACCAGATAGCGCAGGCTGACCAGCGCCGTGGTGAACCAGATGGTGAACATGGGAGGAGGCGTGGCCCAGAGATCCGTGGCCGCGACCTGGGCCGCCCCGGAATTGACCAGCGCGCTCATGACCACCGCTTCGCCGGCGGTCCACCCCACGTTGGCGGCAACGACACCGAAGACCATGACCCAGACAACGCCGCCGAGCTCCAGGGGAATCGTCTTCTTCGGGCCCGATCCGATTCCAGCAAGCGTAAACGTCACTGGCGCATCGCTGGCCTGGTCGTCCGCGGCAGCATTTCCCGCCCGCGGAATCTGTTCCTTCATGACACCTGGCCCAAGGTGTTCCCGCCCTTCGCCCGCGCCAGAACCAGTCCGCACAATCGGCACGGTCCTGGAACACACAACTGAAAAATGATGACATGCCAAGCGCTGCCCGAGTTGGGGGCATTGCAGTCGATGCAGGCGGTTCACAGCAGGCAGGCGCGAGCAGTCGGCCTGTACCACGTAGGGGCTTTTCCCCCGCTCATGCTTCGGCTACGCCGCACCAGGCCATGGTGATGGCGGCGAAGAGCTTGGTGGCTTCGAGGAGGTCGGCGACGGGGAGGAACTCGTTTGTGCCGTGGATACCCCAGCTCGGGTCGCCGAGGCCGAAGATGAGGGAGGGCTGGCCGAGGGGGAACCAGAAGTTGGCGTCGCAGACGAAGGGGGCCGTCTCGACGATCGGGTCGCGGCCGGAGACGGTGTGCAGGGCGCTGGCGATAGTCTGCACGCCGGGGTGGTCGAAGGGCATGTTGACGGGTTCTTTGACCCAGGGGGCGGCGGAATCGGCGTCGAGGGGGAGGTCGAGCGTCGGCGGGTGGTCGCGGAGCCAGTAGTCGGCGTCGGTGACGCGGTCGACGGTGGCGCGGATCTCCGCCATGACTTCTCCAGCGGTGAGGTCGGGGTAGAAGAGGAGGGAGCCGGTCGCATCGCAGGAGTCGGGGACCGAGGTGATGGACGTGCCGGCTTGCAAGGTGTTGATGTTGATGAACATGCCGCCGGGGGGAACGTTGGGGTTGGTGCGCCAGAGGAGCCATTGCCGTTCCAGCTCCAGCAAGGCGAGCTGATACTTGAGCATGTTGTCAATGGCGCTGACGCCGGGGCGCTCGACGCCGTGAGGGAGGGCCTGGGCCACGAGGTTGCGGTTGCAGATGTGGGTCGATTTGCCGGGGACGGTGAGGCGGAAGTAGAGCTCGCCTTTGGCGGTGGGGTAGATGCGGAAGTTGGAGGGCTCGGGGAAGATGGCGAGGTCGGAGCGGTAGCCGCGTGCGAGGATGGCGTTGCAGCCGATGTCGCGGCGACCCGATTCTTCGCCGCTGGCCTGGGCGAGGATGAGGTCGCCTTGAAGGGCGACGCCCTGGTCGTGGAGGATGCGGGCGGCCATGACGTAGGCGGCGATGGCCCCCTTCATGTCGGAGGCGCCGCGGCCCCAGAGCTTGCCATCGCGGACTTCGCCGGAGAAGGGGCCGGCGCCGGACCATTGCTCGGCTTGCTCGGGGGTGACGGGGACGACGTCGGTGTGGGCGGACCAGGTGAGGGAGCGGCCGCCGCCGGAGCCGCTCTTGACGGCGACGACGTTGGGGCGGGCCTCGGCGACTTCCCAGCTATCGACGCTGGCGAAGGCGGCGGAGGCGAGGAGCTGGTCGCGCAGCCAATCCTGGGCGGGGCGCTCGGCCAGCTCGTTGGGCTCCAGGTCGGGGTTGATCGACGGTTGGCGGATGAGCTCGGCGGCAAAGGCGACGATCTCGTCGGCGCGGTCGTCGACGGCGCGCAGGACGCGGTCGAGCTTGGTGGTCGGAACGGTGTCCATTCGGGGCTTCCTCCTCATCGAGCATCGGTTTGCCGTATCTTGCCAAGGATCGGAAGAGCGTGCAGAGGTGTTGCTGGGGTTGAGGTGTCGCCTTGGGGAGCCGAAATTCCTCGCTTCGCTCGGAATGACACCCTTGACCGTTGGTGGCGCTCGGCTGAGAGGATTCGAGATGACTGATGAATCGGGGCGAACCGGGGCTCTGACGCACTTCGATGGCGCGGGGCGGGCGCGGATGGTGGACGTGGGGGGGAAGGAGGAGACGGAGCGGGTCGCGGTGGCGTCCGGGCGGGTGCGGATGCGGCCGGAGACGGTGAATCTGATCCGGGAGGGGCGGGCGGCGAAGGGGGACGTGCTGGCGGTGGCGCAGGTGGCGGCGGTGATGGGGGCGAAGCGGACGCCGGATCTGATCCCGATGTGCCACCCGCTGATGCTGACGCGGATCGACGTGGCGTTCGAGGTCGGGGATGAGGAGGTTGGGATCGAGGCCAGGGTGGCGACGCGGGGGCGCACGGGCGTGGAGATGGAGGCGCTGACGGCCGTGGCGACGGCGGCGCTGACGATTTACGACATGCTGAAGGCGGTCGATCGGGAGATCGTCATCGGCGATGTCCGCCTGGAGCACAAGGAGGGAGGGCGTTCCGGCGTGTGGGATCGGGAGGACGCGGCGGCCGGCAAGGGGGGTAATTGAGCGGGGCGGGGCGGGGATGGAGGAGTCGTACAATTCCGGGCATCGGGGACCGCCGTTGGGGTCGCCCGTCGTGGTGAATGAAAGGGCGGCCTGGTGGCATCCGCGGCGGATAACCGAACGGTGGGCGGCGCGGGCATCACGATTCCCGGCGCCGAACGGCTCATCTGGTACTTCATGCGGGTGTCCGGGGTGCTGCTCATCGTCCTGGCCGGTGGGCACCTGTTCGTCACGCATTATCTGAATGTGCCGTCGGAGACGACGTTTGACTTCGTGGCGGCGCGGTGGGCGAATCCGTACTGGCGGACGTTCGATTGGCTGCTGCTGATGCTGGCGCTGTGGCATGGGGTGCTGGGGCTGCGCTATTCGATCCAGGACTATCTGCGCACGCCCGCCATCCGCACGGCGGGGTTGGGGGCAGCGTGGGCGCTGGGGGTGGTGTTTTTCGCGCTGGGGACGGTGACGATTTTCGCCTTTGATGCGGAGGCGGTCGCAGTCAACACGGGGCCCTTATCGGACGCCATGTGGATTGCCGACTTGATCGGGTTGTCGTTGTACGTTTTCGCCGCGGTGACCTATGTGTCGATCGTGTTGCTGGCGGTGTGGCTGATTCGGTCGCTGTTTCGCGGGCAGATGCCGATCTACACGGGAGGTCCGGGGCAGTACGCGTGGGCCTTGCACCGCGCCACGGGGATCGGTGTTCTGTTTTTCCTTTTGGTCCACATCATCGACATCTCGCTGATTGGGCTGGGGAGCGAGCTGTACGACCGTTCGGTGGCGTTCTACGCGCAGCCGGTGCTGATCCCGATGGAGATTCTGCTGGTGGGGGCGGTCGTGTATCACACGCTGAATGGGGTTCGGGTGATGACGATCGACTTCACGAGCGGGGGGTACCGGCGGGAGAAGACATCGTTTGCGATTGTGATGATCTTGACGATCTTGCTGACGCTGCCGAGCGCGTGGATCATTGTTCGGGCGGAGCTTGGGTGGGGATAGGCCCGCGCACCGTCCCTCGCCCCCCAAGCCCCCCGCTCCCGAGACCCGCGGGAGCGGGGGGCTTTGCCTTCTAGCCGGCGTGGAGTGGCGCTGATTCAGTCAGTCGTCAGGTATTGGAGGAGGGTGCGGACGCCGACGCCGGTGGCGCCTTTGGGGCCGAGGGGGCCGGGTTTGTCCTGGCGGTTGGAGGGGGCGATGTCGAGGTGGGCCCAGGGGAGGTTTTCGCGGAAGTGGCGGAGGAAGAGGGCGGCGGTGATGGCGCCGCCGGCGCGGCCGCCGCTGTTCTTGATGTCGGCGACGTCGCCTTCGATCTGCTGCTCCAGCTCGTCGATGAGGGGCATGCGCCACATGCGCTCGCCCGCTGTTTTCGAGGCGGCGAGAAGGCGGTCGGCGAGGGGGTCGTCGCTGGCGAAGAGGGCGGTCGTGCCGTTGCCGAGGGCGACAACGGCGGCGCCGGTGAGGGTGGCGAGGTCGATCAGCTCGGTGGCGCCGCGGCGGGCGGTGTCGACGAGACCGTCGGCGAGGACGAGGCGGCCTTCGGCGTCGGTGGAGAGGATCTCCATGGTGACGCCGTTCATGCCGCGGAGGACGTCGCCGGGTCGGAAGGCGTCGCCGGAGATCATGTTCTCGGCGGCGCAGATGGCAGCAACGACGGCGTGGCCGACGCCGAGGTCGCGCAGGGCGGACATGGCGCCGAGGACGGCGGCGCCGCCGGCCATGTCGCCTTTCATGTGGAGCATGCCCTCGTAGGGTTTGATGGAGTAGCCGCCGGTGTCGAAGGTGATGGCCTTGCCGACGAGACCGGTGACTCTGGCGCTGGCGGGCGCGCCCTCGGGAGTGTAGCGGAGGCGGATCATGCGGGGGCCGTTGCTGCTGCCGCCGCCGACGGCGAGGGTGGCGGCGGCGCCGATGGCGGCGAGCTGGTCCGGGCCGAGGATCTCGATGGCGAGGCCGGAGGCGTCGGCGATGGCCTGGGCGCGCTCGGAGAGGATTTGGGGGGTGAGGGTGGAGGCGGGTTCGTTGCCGAGGTCGCGGGCGATGGCGACGCCGCGGGCGATGGCTTCGGCGCGGCGGATGGCGAGTCGCGCGTCTTGTTCAGAGAGGTTCGGATCGACGAAGGTGATGGATTCGACGCGGCGGTTGTTGGCGGAGTCTGGGGAGGCGGCGCCGCGGTAGGCGTCGAAACGGTAGAGGCCGAGGGCGGCGCCGATGGCGCTCGATTCGAGGGCCGACGCCACGTCCTCATCCTCAAGCCAATAGACATCGGGAAGCGCGATCGTCACGCGCTTGGCGCCGGCGTCCCTGGCGGCGCGGACAGCGGCGCCGGCGCCGCGCGAGAGGAGATCCCGGCTCACGCCGTCTGGCGCCACTACGCCGGTCAAGATGATGCGTCTTGCCGGCAGTTGGCCAAGCGTCGGCACGATCAATGTCGAGACAGCTCCTCCAGTGAAGCCGGCTTCCGCCGCAAGCCTGAAAAGCTCTCCGGAGAGTCGCGCGTCGATAGCCGAGGCCGTATCGCCAAGCCGTGGCCCTTCGACGCCTTTGACCACGGGCAGGACAAGCGCGTCCGTTTCGATATCGGCGGGATTGCCGGTTCGGAATGCGAAGTCCACAATTTCTCCTTTGTACGAGTCGGCGCAGGGGCCGGCGCGCGGCCAGTCGGACGAGTGAACTCTACCGGACAACCGGGTAGCAGCGTTGAGATTGCCTGACGCATCGGCGATGGTTGCGCCAAGTCGACGGCGGTGATAGCATCAGCGCGTGTGTCCGTACATCCCGCACGAACACGACGGGCGGTGAATCGCGTGTCACAAACGGAGCAGGACCCTCCCATTCAAGTCGACGCGAGCTTGCTGTGGCGTGGGGTGCTGGCTGACCTCCAACACACAATACCGCCGACAGCGTTCCATTGGCTTCGCCAGACGCGGCTAGCCGGGTATGCGGCCGACGTAGCGACCATCGAGGTCGCCGATCGGGTCACGGCGGAAACGTTGCAGCGAAAGTTTGCCCGTGAGATCGAGCGGGCGCTGTCGGGGCGGATCGGGCGGCCGATCAGCGCGGCGTTTCAGGCGGAGGCGCCGGCCGCGGACGGCGGCGCTCGCCAATCGTCGTTGGGCGCCATACCCTCGAGCGGCGAGCGCCAACCAGCCGCGGCGGGCGAACCTCGACGCCGCTCGGAAGCGACGACACCGCGATCGCTTTCTGTCCACGAGAAGCCGCAGCAGATGGCGTTGGCGCCGTCGCGGAGCCATGGGCTCAATCCTCGCTACGATTTCCGGACGTACGTGGTTGGTTCGGCGAACCGGTTTACGCACGCGGCGTCGGTGTCGGTGGCGGAGCATCCGGGGGGGAAGTTCAACCCGCTGTTCATCTATGGCGGGGTGGGGTTGGGGAAGACGCACCTGCTGCATGCTATCGGGCATCGGGCGCTGGAGCTGTTCGAAAACCTGCACGTCGCCTACGTCACGTCGGAGAAGTTTACGAATGACCTCATCGCGTCGATTCGGCAGCAGCGGACGGACGAGTTCCGAGCCAAGTACCGCGAGATCGACGTGCTGATGATCGACGACATCCAGTTCATCGCCGGCAAGGAGAGCACCCAGGAAGAGTTTTT
>CALMZR010000098.1 GCA_937870845.1 uncultured Chloroflexota bacterium | reverse complement strand
CTTGTGCAGCCGTGGCGCGTTGAGGTGGGTGAAGACCGCGATGACGCCGGGGAGCGAGGCAGCCTCCGCGAGGTCGATGGCGGCGATGCGGCCGCGCGCGATCGTGGCGGGGACAATGGCGGCGTGGGCCATGCCGGGGAGGCAGACGTCGGAGGCGTAGGTCGCGGCCCCGGTGACTTTGAGATGGGCGTCGATGCGGGGAACCGGGGCGCCGATGCTGACCGGCTCGGGCGCCTCGACCTTGGCCACGGCGCGGTCGGCGATCGCCTTGACCACCGTGCCGGCGCCGCGCTTGACGAGGTCGGTCATGGCATCTCCCCTTCCGCCAATCCGGTCACGGTGGCCAAGGCTCGCTCCAGGGTGCGCCGCGCCAGGGGAACTTTGAAGGCGTTGTGCGGCAGCGGAGCCGCTCCGGCTACCGCTGCCGCTGAGGCATCCTTGAAGAGCGGCCGGGATGGGACGTTGCCGATCAGCGCGCGTTCGGCCTCGGGGGAGCGCCAGGGCTTGGTCGCCACCCCGCCGAGGGCGATGTGGGCCGCGGCGATGAGCCCGTCGGCGACATGGATGGCCACGGCCGCGGAGGTGAGGGCGAACTCGTAGCTCTCCCGGTCGCGCACTTTGAGGTAGTGCGAGCGCGCGCCGACGGGGAGCGGGGGCAACTCGACGGCGGTGATGACCTCGCCGGGGGCGAGGGCCGTTTCCCGCTCGGGATGATCGCCGGGGAGGAGGAAGAAGGCGTCGGCGGCGATGCGCCGCTCGCCGCCGGAGCCGGCGAGGTGGACGACGGCCTGGAGGGCGACCAGGGCGACGGCGAGGTCCGAGGGGTGGGTAGCGATGCAGGCGGGGCTCGCGCCCAGCACGGCGGAGAGGCGGTGGACGCCGAGGCGCGCGGCGCAGCCGGAGCCGGGGACGCGCTTGTTGCACTCGGGGATCGACACGTCGCGGAAGTAGACGCAGCGCGTGCGCTGCAAGAGATTCCCGCCGATGGTGGCCATGTTGCGCAGTTGGGCCGAGGCCCCTTTGACCAGCGCCTGGGAGACGACGGGGTACTGGTCCGCGACCAGGGGATGCTCGGCGACGGCGCTCATCCGGGCCAGGGCGCCGATGACGACGCCGCCGTCCGAGGCGGGCCGAATCTCCGCCAGGGCGGGGGTGGAGGCCGCCAGGCCGGTAATGTCGACGAGCCGCGCCGGAGCCGCCACGTCGAGCTTCATCAGGTCGAGCAGGGTCGTGCCGCCGGCAAGGAGTGCGGTGGTCGGAGCATCTTGCGATGCGGCGAACGCGGCGGGGAGGTCCGCGGCGCGCTCGTAGCTAAAGGGCCGCATCGGCGCCTCCTGCCATTTGGCGTGCCGCCTGCCTGATGGCGGCGACGATGTTCGGGTAGGCGGCGCAGCGGCAGATGTTGCCGCTCATGAATTCGCGCAGCTCGTCGTCGGTATCGGCGTGCCCTTCGGCAATGCAGGCGAGGGCGGACATGATCTGCCCTGGGGTGCAGAAGCCGCATTGCAGGGCGTCATGGTCGATGAAGGCCTGTTGCAGCGGGTGGAGCGCGCCGTCGACGGCGAGCCCCTCAATGGTGGCGATCGGCTTGCCCTCGCACGCCACGGCCAGGGTGAGGCAGGCGAGGACGCGCCGGTCGTCGACCAGGACGGTGCAGGCGCCGCACTGGCCGTGGTCGCAGCCCTTCTTCGCCCCGGTCAGGCCCAGGCGCTCTCGCAACGCCTCCAGCAACGTGACACGCGGCTCGACGTCGAGATGGTTGTCGGCGCCGTTGATGTGCAGGGTGACGGGTGACGGGTGACGGGTGTCGGGGTGATGGAGTGTTGGGGATCGGGTGGCGGTTACGGCTCCGCCTGATGCGTTTTCGATCACGACGAACGCCCCATGAGCCTTTTCCCTTCCATCAGCGTGCGCGTGCCGGGCGGCGATGACCGAGGCCACGCGTCCCCAGCGTTGGGCACGGCATGCCGCGCCCGTACCATCGTCCTGCCGTCTCGTCCTCCTCCCGCCTTCCGCCTTCCGCCTTCCGCCTCCCGCCTCGCTATTGGCAGACCCACTCGCGGCGGCGGCCGACGGACCACATCCAGGCGGCGGCGTTGGCGCTGGCGCGGGGGTCGAAAATGTCGTACTCGGCGAAGGGGGTGCCGAGCCAGGTGCCTGGCTTGAACTGGAAGATGCCGTAGCTCCCGCCCGGACCGTTGACCGCCGTCGGCGCGAGGTCCGATTCGCAGCGGGCGACGCGCAGCATGTCTTCGCGCGGCTGGCCGTAGCGATCCGCGGCGTCGTAGATGATGGCGATGATCTCGCTGCGCCGCCACGTCTCGGGGTCGCGGTCGGGGTTGACGGTGGCGGGGCGCAGGGCGGTCAGGTGCTTGCCAAGCACCCAGCCGGTCTCGCCGTCCCACGCAACTTGCACGTAGCCGTCGCGGTGCTCCCCGGTGAGAGCGATATCAACGCGGCGCGGGATGACCGATTGGATGGGGGCGTCGCGGCTCGGTCCTTGGCGCAGGTTGACGTCGGTGGCCGTGACCACGTCCCCGGCGGCGCCGGGGAGGTCGTTGCGCTGTCGCTGGCGGCGGTCGCGGCGGGCGCCGCGCGTGCGCTGCTCGAGCTCGACGACATCCGGCGCGTCGATCGCTTCGCCGGCTCGTGCGCCGCCGGCAGGGAGGGGATCGGTGGCCAGGTCGCCGGTGAGGACGTAGCCCTCCAGGCGGCCGCGGCGGGCGCGATACCAGCCGTCCTCGGGTTTGCCATGGACGGTAACGACGGCGCCTTCCGGCAGCCGCAGGAGGGGTTGGGCGCGGGTCTCCGGGGCGGCCCGCAGGCGGGTCTCGGTGATGGCGGCCGCCGTGCGCGTCGGCACGCGGGCCAGGACGGGCAGCGCCACCGCGCTCACCTCGACCAGCAGGAGGAGGAGCAACAGCGCGAGGCGCGGCACGCCACGCGGGCGAATTGACGCCGCCGAACCGCGGCGGCGGAGACCGGACGCCATCGCGGCATCAGCCCCGGCGCCGCGCGGCGAGGCAGCGTTCGCCTGGTTGGAGGCGGACCCTCGGCATCGATGTGCGCTCCACGCCGCCGCACAGCGGGCTCATTCGGCCGCGATGGAGCGAGGATACCACCGGGGGTGACAGGGTGTCGGGGTGACGGGGTGTCAGGGGGGCGCGACGGGGCAACCCCTTGTCCGACGTCCATGGCGAGGGGCGGTGTCAGGCAACCATCTCCTGTCACCCTGACACCCCGTCACCCTAACACCCTGTCACCCTCGTCTACTGGCAGACCCAGGCGCTCTTCTTGCCCTCGGCCCACATCCAGCCGGCGGCGTTGGCGTTGGCCCAGGGGTCGTAGATGTCGTACTGGCCGTAGGGGGTGCCGGCGAAGGTGCTGGGCACGAACTGGTAGAGACCGTGCCAGGCGCCGCCGCCGCCGACCGCGTTCGGGTTCAGCCCCGATTCGCAGCGGGCCACGCGCAGCATGGCTTCACGCGATTGGCCGTAGCTGTCGGCGGCCTCGTAGATAATGTCGATGATCTGGTCTTCGCTGTAGCCGCCGCCGCCGGGGCCGTACGTGCCGCCGGTGACCGGCTCGGCGACCGTCTCCACCGATTCGCTCGGCGCGGCCTCGACCGGCGCGCCGCTGTCGGAGGGGGCAGGATCGGCGGTCACGGTTTCGACGCCGCCGTTGCCCTGGTCGCGGTTGCCGCCGCCACCGCCGTTGCCGTTGTTGCCGCCTCCGCCGTCGCCATTGCCGACTTGAACCAGCCCGATGGCGGCCCAGCCGCTGATGCCCTGGTAGGTGACGGGGTAGTAGCCGTCGACCGGGTCGCCGTCGACGCTCAGCTCGGCGCCGGCGGGGGCCGCCGTGAGCATGCCGAAGTCGCCGCCGGGACCGGCCAGGATCAGCGTCTCGCTGACGGCGACCCCGTTCTTGGCCAAGACCACTCGTTCGGATGACGGCATGAGAGCGGAAGAGAGACCGGAGAGGACGAGCGTCAGCGCGAAGAACGCCAGCGCCATGCGGCGGGGGCCGCGGGAACGCGGGGAGAGCATCGTGTGGATTTCCCTCGTCCATCGCCACCCGAACGCGACGCCGCGAGCCGTTGCCGACCCGATCTTGCGTTCGTCGTCCGACCGGTGATGGATCCTTCCCAACCGGATCGCCCATCCGCGCCCGGCCGTGTTGGCGATGCCCCGCATCGCCCCCCGCGCGGCCGGAGACTCCCTCGGTCGTCCGGGCGCCGGAGCCGTGACTGCCAGTCCTCGATTGGGACTCGGAGTTGGACTCCATTCGCGGGGTAGCCCGGGTTTCCCGACCCAGGCTCGTGACTATGAACGCCTGGGGGGCGGATTCGGATTCATCGGAGTGACAGGCTGTCAGGGTGACGGGTGACGGGTGATGGGTGACGGGTGACGGGTGTCGGGTAGTGGGGGCGGACGCGCGCTCATCCCCGCTCCCCCTGACACCCCAATACCTTGACACCCGCCGCCGCCCTCTTGCAATTCTTGATCCACTACTGCACAATGCGCGCGACAACCGAAGAGAACACCACACTCATCCAGAGGGGCGGAGGGAACGGCCCATTGAAGCCCCAGCAACCACCCGATTCATCGGGCAGGTGCTAAGTCCGACAGCGCGGCGCTGGGAGATGAGGGTTGGTCGTTCCCCTGGCGCCTACGCCATGCGGAGATCACCCCCCATCCCAGCAGGATGGGGGGTCTTGTTTCCCCCGAGACACGATCGATGGAGGCGCGGGTGGCGGAAGCGGTTTCGATTCACGGGGTCGGCCGGGCCTTCCCTGGGCGGGACGGGCCGACGCCGGTGCTGCACGGCATTGACTTGCACCTGCGGCCCGGCGAGTTTGTCGCGGTGTTGGGGGCGAGCGGGTGCGGCAAGAGCACGCTGCTGCGGCTGATCGCCGGGCTGGATACGCCGACGACGGGCGAGATCACCATCGGCGGGCGTAAAGTGAGCGACTGCGACCCGCGCTGCGCGATGGTGTTTCAGGAGCCGCGGCTGCTGCCGTGGCGCACCGTGGCGCAGAACGTGGCGCTGGGGGCGCGGGGCGTGCCGAACGCGGAGACGCCGGAGGCGATGCTGGAGCGGGTCGGCCTCTCTGGGAGCGCGCGGGCGTGGCCGCATCAGCTCTCCGGCGGCATGGCGCAGCGCGTGGGGTTGGCTCGCGCCTTCGTGCGCAAGCCGGCGGTGCTGCTGCTCGACGAGCCGTTCGCGGCGCTGGACGCCTTTACGCGGTTGCAGATGGGTGATTTGCTGCGGGAGGTGTGCCGCGACCGCTCGCGCACGGTGCTGCTGGTGACGCACGACGTTAGCGAGGCGCTGCGGCTGGCGGATCGAGTGGTGCTGCTGGGGGGCAAGCCGGCGGCGATCACCGCCGAGTACGCCACGGCCGGGCGCGACGCGAACCGGTTGCGCGCCGAGATCCTGGGCCGCTTCGGCCTGCACGAGGCGGCGTGATGGGCGACGCGCTCTGGTCCCGATGCTCCTGTACCGGCGCCGGGCTCTGACGACGAGGCGGAGACCTGGCGCGTGACGAGGCGGGAGGCGGGAGGCGGAAGGCGGAAGGACGAAGCAGCGCGTTTCTTGAAAGGACAAGACCATGGGGCTTTTGCGGCGTGAGGTGATTCAGGGGCTTGCGGCGTTGGGGGTGGCAGGCCCGGCGCTGGGGTGGAGCGCGCGGGGGGCGGCGGCGCAGGAGCAGCCGGCGTCGGTGCGGCTCGATTACGCGTATTACAACCCGAGCAGCCTGGCGCTGCGGCGCTTCGGCTGGCTGGAGGAGGCGCTGTCCGAGCAGGGGATCGGCGTGGAGTGGGTCTTCAGCGCCGGCAGCAACAAGGCGAACGAGTATCTGCGCGCCGAGGCGATCGACTTCGGCTCGACCGCGGGGGCGGCGGCGCTGCTGGCCCGCGCCAACGGCTCGCCGATCAAGACGGTCTACCTCTACTCCAAGCCGGAGTGGACGGCGCTGGTAGTCCCGGCGGGGTCGGAGATTGCCTCGGTGGCCGATCTCAAGGGGAAGAAGGTCGCCGCCACCAAGGGCACCGACCCCTACTTTTTCCTCCTCCAGACGCTGAACACGGCGGGGCTCACCAGCGCCGACGTCGAGGTGATCAATCTGCAGCACGCCGACGGGCGCACGGCGCTGGAGCGGGGCGAGGTCGACGCCTGGGCCGGGCTCGACCCGATGATGGCCGACACCGAGCTCAACGCGGGTTCAACGCTGCTGTACCGCAACATCGACTTCAACACCTACGGCTTCCTCAACGCCAACGAGGAGTTCATCACCCAGTTTCCCGAGCTGACCGCCACCGTCATCGAGCAGTACGAGCGGGCGCGGGCCTGGATCCTGGAGAACCCGGACGATGCCGCCCAGATCCTGGCCGAGGAGGCCAAGATCTCGACCGAGGTGGCGGAGCGGGAGCTGTTCGAGCGCACCGTGCTCGACATCGACCCGGTGCCGGGGGAGACGCAGGCCGAGGTGCTGCGTGGGGTGATCCCCATCATGGTCGCGGACAATCAGGTGCGGCCGGGGACCGACGTGGAAGCGGTGCTGGCCGAACTGTTTGCGCCGGAGATCGCCGCCAGCGTCGTCGGCGCGGAAGAGACGGCCTGATAGCAACCAGGCGCGGGCGCCGCGGCCGCGGAGCCCGCGCCTGGTCGGGAAGACAGCATGCTGAACGCAGCGAAGCATCTCGGCACAGAGAGACGGCCGTCGCTGAGGACCGAGATTGTTCGCTTTTCTGGCTCAACATGACCCGGCCTTGGCGAGGAGAATCCCGCAGATGGTGAGCATGGACCCGGCAATCGACGGGGGACGAGTGCGCCAAGCACGCGACGAGGCGTCGTCCGCGCCGCGCCTCCGCGTGCCCCTTGGAAATCTGGGGGCGGCGCGCGCGCTCTTGCTGCCGCTCATCATCCTGGCGCTGTGGCAGCTCGCGGTGAACCGCGGGATCTACTCGTGGAGCCAACTGCCGCCGCCGCTCGACGTGATCGCCGCGGGGCGGGAGCTGCAGAGCATCGGGCTGCTCGTGCCCAATGTCCTGGTGAGCGTGCAGCGGGTGGCGATCGGGTGGGGCGTGGGCGCGGTCGTGGCCATCGTGCTGGGGCTGGCGGTTGGCTTCTCGCGGCCGGTGGAAGGATTGCTGGGGCCGACGTTGAATGCGTTGCGGGCGGTGCCGTCGCTGGCGTGGGTGCCGCTGTTCGTGCTGTGGCTGGGGATCGGGGATACGCCGAAGCTGACGCTGATCGCGCTGGGCGCATTTTTTCCGGTGTACACGAACCTGGTCTCCGGGGTGCGGCAGATCGACCGCAAGTTGATCGAGGTGGGGCGAGCGTATGGGTTGCGAGGCTGGGGTCTGACACGCGAAATTCTGCTGCCGGCGGCGTTTCCGTCGCTGGCGACGGGGTTGCGGCTGGGGTTGGCGCAGGCGTGGCTCTTTCTGGTGGCGGCGGAGCTGATCGGGGCTAACCGTGGGCTGGGATTCCTGCTCATCGACGGGCAAAACAGCGGTCGCGCCGACATCATCATGCTCAGCATCGTGCTGCTGGCGCTGCTGGGGAAGGGGACGGACTGGCTGCTAGCGCGGGGGGAGCGGCGGCTGCTGCGGTGGGCCGATACGTTCCAGGGGACGGCGTAGGCGGGCTGTTGGCTGTTGGCTATTGGCTGCTGGCTTCTGGCGCTTTCGGTGACAATTCGGTGGGATCGCGAACAGACGTAACGCCGATTCGCGTTAGCCAATAGCCAGCAGCCAACAGCCAGGAGCCAAAGCGTGCGGTACGGAATCATCCTCACCACGGGCGATATTCACGAGATGGTGGAGATGGCGGCCGAGGCGGAGGCTGCTGGTTGGGATGGGGTGTTCTACTGGGATGCGATTGCGATTCCGGGGATGGCGCCGATCTACGATCCGTGGGTGACGCTAGCGGCGTTCGCCATGCGCACCGAGCGGGTGATCCTCGGGAACATCATCACGCCGCCGTCACGGCGCAGGCCGTGGAAGCTGGCGCGGGAGACGGCGACGCTCGACCATCTCTCCGGGGGGCGGCTGGTGCTGCCGGTGGGGTTGGGGGCGCTGGATGACGTCGGGTTCGGCGGGGTTGGAGAGGCGACGGAAGCGCGCGTTCGCGCCGAGATGCTGGATGAGAGTCTCGAGATTCTGACCCGGGCCTGGAGCGGGGAACCGTTTCGGCACGAGGGGAAGCACTATCGGACGGCGGAGATGACGATGCGGCCGCCGTCGCGGCAGCTGCCGCGGATCCCGATCTGGGTGGTGGCGGTGTGGCCGCGCCCGAAGAGCGTCGATCGGGCGCTGCGGTACGACGGGATCATCCCGCAGGTGGCGGGCGAGGGGGGCGGGCCGGGGCGGGTGACGCCGGGGCAGGTGCGGGCGATCGCGGAGCTGGCGCGTGCGCGGCGTCCAGATGGGGAGCCGTTCGAGATCGTCATCGGGGACGTGAGCCCGGCGGACGCGGCTGCCGCCCGCGTCGTCGTGCAGCCGTTGGCGGATGCAGGGGCGACGTGGTGGATCGAGTCGCCGTGGATGGACGCGACGGTGGGGAGCCTGCGGGAGCGGATCGGGGCGGGGCCGCCGCGCTGACGCGGCACGTCGGCTGGCATGAGCCGCAAGACGGTCGCCGAGTTTATCGCCTGACCGCTTCCCAATCCACGAAGCGCTCTTCGATCTCCTCGATCGGCGGGATGGCGTCGGGGCCGATGCCGCGCAGGCTGAGGGCGGCGACGAGGTTGGCGTAGCGGCCGGCGGTGAGGGGGGAGACGCGGCGGTCGGAGGCTTTGAGGAAGAAGGCGGCGGCGAAGACGTCGCCGGCGCCGGTGAGGTCGACGGTTTTCACCGGGTAGCCGGGGAGTTCGGCGCGGTGGCCGGCGTAGAGGAGGTTGCAGCCGTTGGGGCCGAGGGTGACGACGCCGATGCGGCGGGCGCCGACCCACTCGACGGCGGAGCGGGCCTGGGCGATCTCTTCGTCGGAGACGACGATCGCATCGGTGCGGGCGAGCAGCTCCGGCGGCAGGCGCAGGGGAACGTGGCGGACGCGGCCGCCGCGCTCCATGGGCCACTCGCGCATCCACCCTTGGGGGGTGATGCCGAGGAAACCGGGGGCGAGGGAGAGGGCCTGGTGCGTGTCGATCTCGCGGGCGACGGGGCCGAGGTGGATGACCTTGGCGTTGGCCCAGTGGGGGGGGAGGCCGCGGAGGTCGATGGGGCCGGCCCACTTACGGATGGTCTGGGTGCGCCGGCTGCCGACGTACTCGTTGACGAAGAAGGTCGGCGTCTCGGCGCCTTGGGTGATGATGGTCAACTGGTCGGAATAAGGCTCCAGGGAGGGGATGTCGACGCCGTCGATGGTTTCGCCGTAGCGGCCGCGGGTGAGGACGCCGACGCGGGCGCCGAGGCGGGCGGCGGTGAGGGCGGAGTAGAGGGCGGTGCCGCCGAGGACGCCGCGGCCGTCGGGCTGAATGTCGCAGACGATCTGACCGATGACGAGGTAGTCGGGGGCGCGCTCCGACTGCATGCCGCGCAGCTCGCGGCTGGGGCTGAGGGTTTGTCGCTTGCGGCCGCGCTTGTCCCCGCCGCGGGTGATGCGCGGGGGGAGCGAGGGGTCGCGGAGCCTCTTGGGCGGGAGGCGGGAGGCGGACGGCGGGAGGGACGCCGACGACTCGCCATCTTGCCGACCTGTCGTCTCTTTCTTCCGCCTCCCGCCTTCCGCCTCCCGCCTTCCGTCCTCAGGCACGCGGTTGGACCGTGACGCGGCGCAGGTTGCCTTCGCCGCTGCTCTCGGTGGTGACCTCCGGGTGGCTGCGCAAGGTGAGGTGGACGATGCGGCGCTCGTTGGGGGGCATCGGCTCCAGCACGATGGGCCGGCGGGAGCGGGCGACCTGGCGGCCGATGCGCTCGGCGAGGCCGATGAGCGATTCCTCGCGGCGGGTACGGTAGCCCTCGACGTCGATGACGACGCGGGTCCAGTTCTCCAGGCGGCGGTTGGCGATGAGGTTGACGAGGTATTGCAACTGGGAGAGGTGGTCGCCGCGGCGGCCGATGAGCATGCCGAGGTCCTGGCCGAGGATGTCGATGAAGATGGTCGGCGGGTCTTCCGCGTCGAGGGCCATGGTGGAGGGGTTGTCGACGGCGACGACGTCGGCCTCGATGCCCATGTAGGTCAGCAGTTCGCGCACGATCTCCTTGGCGAGCTTTTCCTCGGCTTCGTCGACGCGATCGACGTCGCGCGGACGCTCGGTTCGGGGCGGGCGGGATCGCTCAGGAGGGGGGGCGCCGCGGGATGAAGGTCGGTCGCCGGGGACGCGGCGGTTGCCCGGTTGGCGGCGCTCTCTGCCGGGCGCCGCCGGGCGGCCGCCGCGCTGAGCGCCGGACGGGGGGGGGCGGGGCTCGCGCGGGATGGGCTGCGAGGCCATGCCCTTGGCGGTGACGCGCACGAGAGCCTCGTCGCCTTCGTCGGGGCCGGCGTCGGAGAGGATCTCGATATCGACGTCGGGCTCGCCCAAGCCGAGTTGCTCCAGCGCGAGACGCACGGCCTCGTCGACGGAGTAGGCCTGAATCTCGACGCTGGTCATTCTCCGTTGGTCCATCGCTGATCCCCGCGTCGGGAGCGGCTGGCGTTCCTGGCGGCCGCCCACTCGTGTGGGCCCGACCGGCCGGCAGCCTGCTCCCGCAATTAGACGACCTCGCTTCTGGTCCCTTCCGGCGCCGGCTTGGCTTTGCGCGGCACGATGACCGCGCCGGAGGGGATGCTGGGGGCGCCGCCGTTCGGGCCATCCGCGGCGCCGACGCTGGCGGCGGGCTTGGCGCTCCCCTTCTTGCCTTTGGTGCGCGCGTGCTTGGAGCGGGGTCGCGCCGCGCCGTTCTTGCCCGGACTGGAGGCCGAAACGACCTCGGCTTCGACGGCGTTGTCGGTGGTCGCGGCGGCGCCGGTCGTGGCCTGGGCGCCGGAGCGCTCCATGGCCTGCTTCTGGGCCTCATTCATCTTGCGCTGCATCCAGCCCATCGGGCCTGGGCCGTAGACCGGCTCGCCGCCGCTGACGACGACGACCTCATCGAGGTCACGTGGGGGGCGGTAGCCGAGGCGGCGGTGCTCCGGCAGCTCGGGGAGGAAGGGCATCCACTCGATCATGCGGCCCCAGCCGGTGATGAACCACTGCTGGATGACGCTGTAGACGCTCTGGGCGGCCCAGTAGAGGACGGGGCCGGCGGCGAAGCTCCAGCCAAAGAAGATGACCGTCAGCGGCATGAAGTTCATCATCGTGTTCATCATGGCCTGCTGGGGGTCGGTCGCCTTCTGATGCGCGGGGCGCATCATCTGGGTTTGCACGAACTGGAAGACGGCGGCCAGGATGGGCAGGACGCGCCAGGGGTCGGGCGAGGCCAGACTGGGCAGCCAGAGGAAGCCCTCGGCCCAGAGACCGGAGTCGGAGCGGGAGAGGCGGTCGATGGCTTGATACAGGCCGAGGAAGATGGGGAGCTGAATGAGCATCGGCAGGCACCCGGCCATGGGGTTGACCTGGTAGCGCTGGTAGAGGGCCATCGTCTCCTGGGAGAGGCGCTGGCGGTCGTTGCCGTGCTTCTTTTGCAGCTCCTTGATCCTGGGGGCCAGCTCCTGCATGGCTTTGGAAGAACGGAGCGCCTTGACGGTGAGGGGCATCACCAGCGTCTTGAAGAGGACGGTGAAGGCGATGATGCCGAGCCCGGCGCTGCCCGTGAGGGTGGCGAGGCTCCCGAGCGTCCAGGCGAGAAAATCGACGAACTGGTTCCAAATGGGAATGTTGATATCCATCGAACGGCCTAAGACTCCTCCGCCCGAGGCGGGACGTGGCGAAGCGCGGTCGGCGCGCGTCGAATGCTATGAGCGGCGCGGCCAGACGAGCCGGGGCCGCTCGGATGGCGCCGGGTCGTAGCCGCTGCCGCCGAAGGGATTGCAGCGCAGGATTCGCCAGATGGCGAGCCGGCCGCCGGCAAGGATACCGTACCGGGCCACGGCTTCGTACCCGTATTCCGAGCAACTCGGGATAAAACGGCAGGCGGGAGGCAGCAGGGGCGAGACGCCCTTGCGGTAGAGCGCGATGAGGAACAGCACGAGCCAGGCGGCCGGGCTGGGTGCGGAGTGCGGGATAAGCGGCGGAGAAACGTCGTCCGCCTCTTCGGGCACGGCATGGGCATGGGTGGGATCGGAGGCGCTCATGACTCGGCGTGGCCTGGATTCGCGGAGGCCGTCGCTTGCTCCTGGAAGAGCTTGGCGCGGCGCAGCATGCGCGTCAGCAGGGCGTGCGCCTCGTGCGAGCCCGGCAGCTCATCGACCGTGCCGCGGATGATGACGACCAGGTCGAAGCCGGGGCGCAGCTCCGGGTGGAGGGCGCGCAGGGCTTCGCGGGTGATGCGCTTGAGGCGGTTGCGCTGCACGGCCTTGCCGCTCTTGCGCCCGGCGATGACGCCGTAGCGGTTGGCGGGGGGGGCGGAGGCGTTGGGCATGAAGCGCACGACGAGGGGGCCGTCGGCGATGGCGCGGCCGCGAGAGCGGGCGGCACGGACGTCGCCGCCGCGCCGCAAGCGGAGGCTACGCTCCACGCCGCCGGGGGCGCCCGCTAGCGGTTCTGGGTGAACTTGTTCTCGTCGGCGACGGTCAGCTTGTGGCGCCCCTTGCGGCGGCGGCGGGCCAGGACGTGGCGGCCGCTGCGGTCGGCCATGCGCTTGAGGAAGCCGAACTTGCGGATGCGCTTGATGCGATGGGGCTGATAGGTTCGCTTCGGCACAGCCGATTATCCTTTCCAGGTCAGAGTCCAGAGCCAGATTGCGTACGTTGCCCCTGCGGGAGACGGCCGCGGGAATCGCCCAAGAAATCATGGACTGACAACGCCAATGCACAGAAAAGCGTTCCGGGGCGGGTTTTTGGAAGCCGCCGGGCGGAACTTGCGGAGTATAGCGGCTGAGATCGATGGTGGTCAAAGAAACCTGATTCTGTCACGCTTGAATGCGTAGAATAGGGCTTCCCCGCAAATGGGGGCGGGTGTTGGCGCGAATCGCGATCGTTGGGTTCGACTTCACGGAAAGGGCCGAGGACAAGTTCTGGGAGCACCGCATTGTGCGGGAGCAGGTCGAGGCAGTCCTCGACTATCCGTGGACGGTTTTACGTAACCGAGCCGGGCGTACCGCGCCATTCGTCCTCATCGGTCGCGACGACCAGTCACGCTGCTGGCGATTCCGATCGTTCCAACGGACGATCAGCTCATCTGGCGACCGATCACTGCTTGGTACTGCAAGCGGGGTGAAGCCGCGAAGTTGCGATAACCAAGGAGTACCGAGATGAACCCGGTGCGCTACGAGTCTACGCAGGAGCCGCTCGACGACGAGGAACGCGAGTTGATGGACCCAGACAATTGGGACTGGGAACATCCGATCGAAGGCGTCACCGTGCGCGAACCGAGCGTCACGCTTTCCTTCACACGGGAGGAGTACATGACGTTCTGGCGGCTTGCAGACGCACGAGGACTCGCGACCGATGAGTTTATCAAGCGCATTGCGCTGTCTGCGGTCAGCACGGCTCCGGCCGGAAGCCGCTCCTAGTTCTGCGATGACGATGGATGGGACGATTCGATCTTTGCGTTTTGAATCGATGCAGGAGCCGCTCGACGAAGAAGAATGCTTCTTGATGGATCCTGAAACGTGGGACTGGGAAAGCATGGAGGAGGGCGTTCCCGTGCCAAATGCGGGCGCGATCCTGGAAATTGAGTTCACGCGCGCAGAAGTTGCGCGCGTCGAACCCATCGCCCACGCCGAGGGTCTGACCCTTCACGAATTCGTCAAGCGGGCCGCACTGGCGCGCGTTCCTGACGCGGTGACGAGGTAGCCAGGATGGCTGTCGATCGGGTGCAGGCATGCCTGAAGACCTGGTGAACGGCCCCATCCGCTACGAGTCGCTTCGAGAGCCCCTGGACGACGAGGAACGGGAACTGATGGATTCTGACACCTGGGATTGGGACAACCCTGTCGAGGTTGTTACCGGACCGAGCCGAGGCCCCGTCCTCGAGATTCGATTCACGCGGGAAGAACTGAGTCGCCTGCAACGGGCTGCTCGCGCCGAGGGGATGTCGGCGAACGCGTTCATCAAACAGGCGGCATTGGCACGCCTGCCGCACGAGGCGCACCGATAGCAACACGGCGCACGGGTCGGTATCGCAACCCGAGGATGGACTGCCGCGATGCCGATGCGAGGCAATGATCTCCTCGCCCTGCTGGCGCTGAGCGCGTTGTGGGGCGGCGGGTTCTTGTTCGTGCGGATCGCGGTTCCGGATTTTGGGCCGTTCGCGCTGGCGGCGGTGCGGGTGCTGCTGGCGGGGGGGCTGATGGCGGCGTGGGCGGCGGCGCGAGGGGGCGTGCCGCCGTTCTGGCGGCGGGGGCGGGCGTACCTGGTGCTGGGGGCGCTCAATGTGGCGTTTCCGTTCACGCTTTCGTCGTGGGCGTTGCTGACCGTGCCGGCGTCGCTGGCGGCGATCATCATGGCGACGGTGCCGCTCTTCACGGCGCCGCTGGCGGCGGTGCGGCTGCGCGCCGTCCCTTCGCCGCGGCAGGTCGCGGGGTTGGTCGTGGGGTTCGTGGGGGTGGCGATCCTGGTCGGGTTGGGGCCGGCAGCGATCGACGAGGAGAGCCTGGCCGCGATCGGGGCGCTGCTGGCGACGGCGTTTTTCTATGCGGTGGGGGGCATTTACACGGCGCGCAAGTTCACCGGGGTCTCGCCGATCGAATCGACGATCGGGCAGCAGTTCGCGGCGTTCGCGCTGCTGCTGCCGTTTGTCCTGGCTGCGCCGCCGGTGGGGATCCCATCAACCGGGGCCATCGGGGCGCTCGTGCTGCTGATCGTCTTTCCTACGGTCGTGGCGTATCTGCTCTTTTTTCGGCTGATCTCGGCGGTGGGGCCAACGCAGACGGCGATGACCGCCTACCTGATTCCGGTCTTCGGCGTGGTGTGGGGGGTGGTGTTGCTGGGGGAGGCGGTGGGGCCGGCCACGTTCGTGGGGATGGGCGTGATTCTGGCCGGGGTAGTGCTGGTGACCGGGGCCGGGCGGGCGTTTGCCGATCGCGGGCGGCCGGCACGGCCGGAGACCAGCGAGTAGCAGGTCGCGCTGGGATACCGCGCGGGCGGCCAGACGTGCGACAATAATCGACTGCCCGCCCCTGGCAATCCAGTGCTGTCAGGCGCCGACGCCTGTGGAGGATTTATTTCATGATCTGTCGAACGACTGCCCCGCGGTTGACCCGACGCCACGTCGTGGCGAGCACGCTTTTTGCCGGAACCGGATTGGCGCTGCCGCGCTGGGTCTCGGCCCAGGAGGCGACGCCGGCCGCGCTGGGCGAAGCGATCAGCTCCCAGACGCGGGAGGAGTTTCGCGCCGAGATCGAAGAGGCGATGGGCTACACGGAGGCCGCCACCCCCGGCGGCACGTACATCAACGCGGAAATCACCGACATCCAGACCATTCACCCGCTGTTTGCCGAGGACGGGCCTTCCATCGGCGCTGTGGGAAGGATCTATGACTCACTTACGGGCGGCGACGTACGCACCGGCGGCCCAGCCCCGACCGGGCTCGCGGACTCCTGGGAGATTGCCGCGGACGGGGTGACCTACACCTTTCACCTCAACCAGAACGCCAAGTGGCACGACGGGGTCGACGTCACCGCCGAAGACGTGCAGTTCTCACTCGACGCATTGGCCAACCCGGATGTCGGCTCTTCGTACGCGCAGAGTTTCCTCGACGCCACGGCGTCGTGGCGGGTGATCGACGAGCACACCTTCGAGGTGGTGGCCAAGGAACCGCTCTACAGCTTCCTCTACGACCTCGTCGCCTGGATCATCCCCAAGCATATCTGGGAGCCCGTGCCCGTCTCCGACTGGCGCACCGATGGCGGCGCCACAGGGCAGGACCCGACGCGTGTGGTCGGCTCGGGCGCTTTCAAATTTCAAGAGTGGGTGCAGGGCAGCAGCATCAGCTTCGTCCGCAATGACGACTACTACGACCGACTTCCCTACCTCGAGTCGATCGTGACCCGGATTTGGCCGGATCAGACCGCCGTGGTCAACGCCCTGCTCAACGGCGAGATCGACTCCGCGAGCGTGCCGCCGCCGGATGCCGGGACAGTCGAGGCCACCGAAGGGTTGGAGATCACGGTCTACCCGACCCGTGGCTTCACGTTCTACGCGACGAACCTGGACCCGGAAAAGTCGGAGCTCTTTCTCGATCCGCGCGTTCGACAGGCGCTGATGTTCGGGCTGGATCGTCAGTCGATCGTGGACAACATTCGCCTCGGGTACGGCGAGGTGGCGCAGGGGACGCAACCGGTCATCTCCTACGCCTATGCCCCAGACCGCATCGAGACGCAGTACACGTACGACCCGGATCGGGCGAGGGAATTGCTTGCCGAGGCCGGGTGGGCCGACAGCGACGGCGAAGGCATCGTCGAGAAGGAGGGGCGGCCGCTCGCGTTCGAGGCGATCTACCCCTCCGGCATCCCGGAGCACGAACAGACCCTGGCGTACATGCAGGACGCCTGGCGAGAGATCGGCGTCGACATGACGCCCCGCGCCACGGAGTTCGCGTCCCTGGTCGACATCATCACGGGCGATCGCAACTTCGACATGGCCTACCTGCTCTTCAACTGGGACGCCACGTTCATCCAGGACGCGATGTTCGGCTGCGACCAGGTCCCGCCGGGCGGCTTCAATTTCGTCTCGTACTGCAACGAGGGCCTGGACGAGTTGTTCGCCGAGTCGAAGCGCACCTTCGACGAAGCGGCGCGCCGCGAGATGCTGATCGAGGCGAGCAACATCGTCAACGAGGAGCTGCCGGTCGCGGTGCTGCACTTCGGGCAGGCGATCGCGGGGTACCGGGAGGATTTGCAGAACTTCGAGCCCAGCTCGTGGGGGATCGACTTGAGCTACGTCTGGATTCAGCAGTAATCCCTCATGTGCAGCCCTTCTCCCCGCGCACGGGGAGAAGGGAGGACGGGGCTCCCGACGGTACGGCGATTTTCTTTGTTGGTGGTCCCGATGGCGGGAGTTCCGTTCCCGAGGAGGGCAGGATGACGTCACCCGATCGCCTCGTTTCCCGTCGGTTCGCCAACATTGCATCGACGACGCCGTTCCAGTTGACCTGGGACTATCTCCGGGACATCGACTACGAGAACCGAAGGCTCGAGCCCGGCGTGCTCGATTTCAGCTTCGGCGATCCTCGCACGATGCCGCCGGAGACCTACGTTGGCGCGCTTCACGACGCGGTGACGCCGCGAAACGCATCCTGGTTCGCCTACACCTGGTACGAGCCGGCGGCGCAGGAGGCCGCCGCCGCTTCGCTGGCGCGCTTGACCGGGTTGCCGTTCGAGCCGGCCGACATGCTGCTGACCAATGGAGGATTTGCCGCCCTGACGGTAGGGATGAAGCTCGTGGCCGATCCGGGCGACGAGGTGGTCTACAGCCTGCCGCCGTGGTTTTGCTACGAACCGATGGCGGTCGAGGCCGGTCTCACGCCGGTCAAGGTCTCGGTCGATCGGGACACGCTCGACCTCGACGTCGCCGCCATCGCCGCGTCCATCACCCCGCGCACGCGCATCGTCATCGTCAATTCGCCGAACAACCCGACTGGGCGCGTCTATTCGCCCGAAATCCTCACCCGGCTGGGGGGCGTCCTCGCGGACGCCTCAGCGCGCCACGGCCGCCCTATCTTCATCCTCTCCGACGAGCCGTACAACCGGATCGTCTTCTCCGGCGAGCGCTTTCGCACGCCCGCGGAGTTTTACCCGTACACGCTGATCGCGTACAGCTACGGCAAGACACTCCTGGCGCCTGGGCAGCGCATCGGCTACCTGGCGCTGCCGCCGACGCTCCCCGGCCGCGAGGCGCTGCGCGAGGCGGCGCTGCCGCTACAGATCGCCGTGGGCTACGCCTTCCCGAACGCGGCCATGCTGCACGCCCTGCCGGAACTGGAGAAGCAGTCGATCGATGTCGCGGCGCTGGAGCGGCGGCGCGACATGATGGTCGATGGGCTCACCGAGATGGGGTATGAGGTCCATCGCCCGCAGGGGACGTTCTATCTGTTTCCCCGCTCGCCCATGGAAGACGACGCATTCGCGCGGAGCCTGGCCGATCGGGGCGTGCTGGTCTTGCCAGGGACGGTGTTCGAGACGCCGGGGTTTTTCCGGATTTGCCTGACGGCGACGGACGAGATGTGCGAGCGGGCGTTGCCGACGTTCGCGGCGGCGATTGAGAACGCGAAGGCGCCGGCGATATCGGGATGAGCGCCGGGGAGGCTTCTCGATTCACGAGACGCCGCGGTGCTCCCTCACCCCCCCAACCTCCTCTCCCGTCGGGCCGGGAGAGGGGGCTTTGCCCGTGCGAACCCGCGTTCCGCCAGCGATCATGCGGATTCCGTATCACTTCGTTCAGCCCGACACGGTTGCGCCGATGGCCGGGGGGTGGGGTGCGGTCAGGCGCGGCCAGAGGTCCGAGTGGGCCAGGAGGGTGTAGGCGACGAAGGCGCGGGCGAGGTCGAGGACGTCGGCCAGGTTTGCGGCAGGCTCGTCGCCGGCGTAGTGGCGGTTGCTGCAAAGGATACCGAGGAGGGCGACGTTCGGGGTGACGGCCATGGCGTTGATGTCTTCGCCGCGGGCAACGTAGCCGCCCCAGTTTTCGCGCAGGCGCGTACCGGACGCCTGGAGCGCCAGGGCGAGGTGCTGCTGCAGGGCATAGAGGTGTGGCGGGGTGACTGCGCCGCGGCCGTTGCTGGAACGCTCGGCGAAGACGGCGCCGTCGCCGGGGCGGAGGGCGCGCGGGCCGGGGCCGTGGTTGGTGGGTTCGGCTTCGTGGACGTCGGAGGCGATGACGAGGTCGGATGGGGGCAAGCGGTCGATGAGGCGGCGGCCGCCGCGGCCGAAGGATTGGGTGGCGTCGCTGGGCGGGCCTTCTTCTTCGTCGGTGAAGCCGAAAAGAACCTCGACCGGGTAGCAGCGGAGGACGCCCGCGGCGAGGAGCATGGCGGCGCAGGCGACACTGTCATCGAGGTAGCCGTGCAGGGCATTGGTTTGCCGGTCCCAGGCGAGGTGTGATTCATACACGACGCGCGTTCCCGGTCCGAGCGGGACGCCGTCTTCCGCGATGAAAGCGATGGCGTCGCCCGCGACCTCGATGGCGCCGCGCGCCCGGACGGCCAGTTCGCCGCGGCGGAGATCGTGGGCGAGGGCGAGGGCAGGGCGACTGCCGTCTCGCTGCATGTGGTAGCAGAGGGGCATGAGCGGGTAGTGGCCATTCTCGCCGGGGTTGACCAGATAGGAGATCTGGTCGAGGTGGGCGAGGAGCCAGACGCGCTTGCGCGTTGACGTGTCGCCGAGCAGCAGGACGGCGTTGCCCGTTCCCTCGAAATCGCCGTGCCACGCGATGTTCGGTTGATCGAGCAACCCCGCTTCGCGCATGAACTGCTCCACTGCCGGGGCGCGGGTCCAGCGCGCGGTTTGCGATGGAGCGGGAACTGATTCCAGCGCGGAAAGGGCGCGGTAGGCGCGGTCAAGGGTGATCTCCTCGGACAGGCGGTCAGCCAGGTCCGGCTGGGAGGAGAGGAATTGCTCGATCTCGGCGACGATGCTCTCGTCGATCATCACGCATCTCCGTCGGTCACGCGGCCGCGCAGGGCGGAGATGCGGCGCTCGACCTCCGCGGGGTCGGGGTGCATGCCGGCCTGGGCGCCGTAGTCCTGGATGGCGAAGGAGGCGGAGACCGTGCCGCGCAGAGCAGCCTCGAGTGGGTAGCCGGTTGCGACCAGGCCGGCGAGGAACCCGCCGCAGTAGGCGTCGCCGGCGCCGATCGTGTCGATGGCGGGGACGGGGACGGCGGGGACGTCCCAAAGGCAGTTCGTGTCGCGGTCGTAGACGAGGGAGCCGAGGCCGCCGCGCTTGACGGCGACGACGCGGGGTCCGGCGGCGGCGAGGCGGCGCATGATGCCGGGCACGTCGTCGAGGCCCCAGAGCGCTTCGACCTCCTTGTCGCTGGGGAGGAAGGCGTCAATGCCGGCCAGGAAGGCGGGGTCGCGGTAGGGGGCGGGGTCGAAGAACGATTCGGTCCAGATGTCGAGGGTTATCACCGCGTTTGGCGCGGCGCGGCGCAACTGCGAGGAGACGGCTCGCTGCGTTTCCGGGAGAGACGGGGCGATGTGGAACCCCGAGGCTTTCGCATAGGCGGGCGGGAGCGGCGGGCGGCAGGCGTCGAGTTCTGCGACGGTCGCCGAGTTGAGCTTGGGGAGCTGCTGCTTACGCGGTTCGGCCTCTTCCAAAAGCCAGAGGCGGAGGCCGCGTGGGGGGCCGGGGGCGATGCCGCTCAGGTCGATGCCGGCGGCGCCGATCTGCTGCAGGAAGCGCGCGGGGTAGTCGCCGCCGGAGCAGGCGTGGATGCCGACGGAGGCGGACCAGGGGAGGACGCCGACGGCGGCGTAGAGGGCGCCGCCGCCGAGGGTTTCGCGCAGCACGCGGCCGTCGGTGAGGACGAGGTCGTCGAGGGTGAGGTAGCCGGTGGTGACGAGATCGGGCATGGTGGGGCCGGTCAGGTTCCGCCGCTGGTCGGCCGGGCCATGGTGGGCGGCATGAGGCAGCTTGGCTCCGGGGACGCCGTCTTGTGTGGCGCCGAGAGTCCTCGCTGGCGCTCGGAATGACACGGGTGTGCGGGAGCGATGATCGTCATGACCCAAGCCTCTAACCGCGGCGGCCGCGGCCGACGATGAGGACGGCGAGGATGATGAGGGCGCCTTTGGCGAGGGGCTGGGCGAAGGGGCTGACGCCCATGAGGTTGAGGATGTTGCTGAGGATGCCGATGATGAGGGCGCCGAAGAACGTGCCGATGACGCCGCCCTGGCCGCCGAACAGCGACGTGCCGCCGACGACGACGGCAGCGATGGCGTCGAGCTCGTAGCCTTCGCCGGCGATGGGTGGGGCGGAGGCGAACTGGGAGCAGTACATGATGGCCCCGATGCCGGCCGTGGCCCCGGAGATGATATAGACCAACGTTTTGACGCGGCCGACGGCGATGCCGCTGAGGCGGGCGGCTTCCTCGTTGCTGCCGATGGCGTAGACGGCGCGGCCAAAGGGGGTGTAGCGCAGCGCGAGCGCGGCGACGACGAGGATGGCAATGAAGATGAGGGAGGGGATGGGGATGCGCCACAGGTAGCCAATGCCGAGGGTGAGAAAGGTGCGGTCGAGGACGGGGATCGGTTCGCCGCCGGTGTAGAGGAAGGCGATGCTCCGCGCGATGCCGAGCATGCCGAGGGTCATGACGAAGGGTTGCACGCGGCCGAGCGTCACCCCGAGGCCGTTGCCGAGGCCGACCGCCATCCCGGCCAGGACGGCGACGAGCATGGCCAGGACGATGTTGCCGGTGGTCTCCAGCGTGCCGGCGAGGAGGACGGCGCTGAGGGCGAGCGTGGCGCCGACGGAGAGGTCGATGCCGGCGGTGAGGATGACGTAGGTCATGCCGATGCCGAGGACGCCGACGATGGCGGTCTGGCGGAGGACGTTCATCAGGTTGACGGGGGTCAGGAAGCGGGGGGAAAGGAGCGCGGCCACCACGATCAGGGCGATGAGGGCGAGGAACGTGCCGTAGCGGGCCAGGATGTCCCGGGCGTCCAGCCGTTGCCGGCCGCCTCCTACCCGCTCAACCGGCAGCGATTGTTGGAGCCGCATCGGCCCGCCCTCCCATCAGCATGGCGTCGACCACGTCGTCCTCCCGCAGGTCCAGTCCCGCAAACTCGCCGACGAGCCGGCCTTCGCGCATGACGAGGATACGGGGGCAGATGGCGAAGAGCTCTTTCAGCTCCGAGGAGACGATGAGTACGGCGGCGCCTTCGGCGGCGAGGGCGTGGATGAGCCGGTAGATCTCCTCCTTGGCGCCGACGTCGACGCCGCGGGTCGGCTCGTCGAAGAGGAGAATGCCGCAGCGGCGGGCCAGCCAGCGGGCGAGGACGACCTTCTGCTGGTTGCCGCCGCTGAGGGTCATCACCGGCTGGCCGGGGCCGCGAGCGGCGATATGCAGGTCGTCGATCAGCTCGCGCACCACCCGCTCTTCCGCGGCTGGCCGCAGAAACCCGAAGCGGGTGAAGCGGCGCAGGCTGGCCAGGCTGACGTTTTCGCGCAGGGCTCGGTCGAGCAGCAGGCCCTGTGTCTTGCGGTCTTCGGGGAGGAGGCCGAGGCCGCGGCGCAGCGCCTGGGCTGGGGAGCGGAAGCGCGCGGGCTGGCCATCGACCTCGATGGTTCCGGCGTCGGGCTGGTCGGCCCCGAAGATGGCGCGCAGCAGCTCGGTGCGACCCGAGCCGACGAGGCCGGCGATGCCGACGATCTCGCCGGCTCGCAGCGAGAGCGAGACATCCGCGAAGGCGCCTTTGCGGCTCAGATTGCGCACGGCAAGCCGCACGGGCGCGGCCGCATCCCCTTCGCGGCCGGTGACGACGCCCAGGTCGCGGCCGGTCATGGCGCGCACGAGGCGTTGCATGGTGACCTCGGCGATGGGCCAGTGGCCGGCGAGGCGGCCGTCCTTGAGGACGGTGACGCGATCGGCGATGGCGAAGATCTCTTCCAGGCGGTGCGAGATATAGACGATGGCGACGCCTTGGCCGCGCAGGCGGCGGATGACCGCGAAAAGGTGGTCGAGGTCGCGCTGGCCGAGCGTGGCGGAGGGCTCGTCGAGGATGAGGATGCGCGAGTCGCGGGAGAGGGCTTTGGCGATTTCGACGAGCTGCTGCTGGGCGGTGCTGAGGCGCCCGACCGGGGCGTTGAGGGGGAGCGTGACGCCGAGCTGGGCCAGCAGCTCGGCGACACGGCGGTTGGCCGCCGGCCAATCGACGGCCAGGCCGGCGGTTCGTGGCAAGTGGCCCATGAGGATGTTCTCGGCGACCGAAAGGTGCGGGCAGAGGACGAGCTCCTGGTAGATGACGGCGATGCCCGCGGCCAAGGCGGCGGAGGGGGAGTGGAAATCGACCGGCTCGCCGTTGAGGCGGATGACGCCACCGTCCTTGCGCAGGGCGCCGCCGAGGATTTTGATGAGGGTCGATTTGCCGGCGCCGTTTTCGCCGAGGAGGGCGTGGATCTCCCCGGCGCGCACGGCGAAGTCGACGCCGTCGACGGCGGTGACGCCGGGGAAGCGGCGGGTGACGGCTGCCACGTCGAGGACAGGGGTCTCGACGTTCACCGCGCCTGCCTCGTGTCATGCCGGGCACGTTGGCCCGGCATGCGTGTCATGTCGAGCGAAGCGAGACATCTCAGCGTTCGCGAAACGGCGCCTCGGGGAGGCCGAGAGGCTTCGCTGTCGCTCAGACTGCCACGGTGGCGCGGGGGCGCGAGGGTGAATCGCGCCCCCTTGGGAACTATTCGGCGCACGGGTCTTCGGGCGGGGCGAAGTCGCCCCAGCCGCGGCCGAGCCAGTCGTCGACGTTGTCGGCGGTGACGACGGGGAGGTCGGGGAGGCGATAGAGCTTGCCTTCGAATTCGTAGTCTTGCAGGTCGGGGATCTCCATGCCTTGCAGCGCCATGAGGGCGGTGCGCACGCCGACGTCGCCGATGAAGGGGGTGTAGTTGCCGTCGGCGGCGAAGAGGCCGTCTTTCACCGACTGGAAGCCGGCGTTGGAGGCGTCGTGGGTGAATTGGAGGATGTCGTCGGCGCAGCGGCCGGCGCGGGCGATGGAGAACTGGGCGCCCCAGGAGGACTCTTCGGCGTGGCTGAAGACGGCGTCGATCTCGGGGTTGGCGACCAGGAAGTCGTCCATGAGGGCGACGGCGGGGTCGCGGATCCACTCGGCGTCGCCGGCGGCGACGACGGTGATGGCGGGGGCTTCG
>CALMZR010000097.1 GCA_937870845.1 uncultured Chloroflexota bacterium | reverse complement strand
GTGAAGTACATCACGTCCGGCACCTGAGGCACGTTGTAGTATTCGCCCCCGATCACGCCCTCCATATCCTGCACCGGCAGCTTCGAGATCACGGTGAAGCTCCCAGTCGGGGTGCGGAACTTTTCGCGGCCGGTGCTGACGTAGGTGCTGCGGATGACCTGCCCGTTCTCGTAGGCCCAGAGCGCCTGCTGACTGAGGGAGACGACGACGGCGCGGCCGCCGCTAGGCGCCGGCGGCGCGGCGCCCCAGTCGGGGACCGGGATGGGGGGGACGAAGAGCGCCTCGTCGTAGACCGGGACGTTGCCCTGTGGTTGCGGCGCCATCGGGACGCCGAAGCGTTCCGCCAGCAGCGCGCCGACGGGGACCATGGCGATGTCTTCGCCCTCGCGCCAGCGCAGCTTGCCGCGCTCGAAGACCTGCTCGCTGACGCCGTCCTCGACGTACTCCTCGGAGATGGGGTTGCCGATGTAGGCGGCCTCGCCGGTGGCCTCCCACCAGGCGCGGAAGCCGCCCCAGACGCCGTGCCGCGTCTCCGGGACGTAGCGGTAGGAGGGGATCTCGAAGGCCAGGGCGGAGGCGACCGCTGACGGGACGGGCTGCCAGGCGCGCACGATGTCCAGGTTCACCGGCGGGGCGGCCAACCCGCGGGCGGCGAAGCGGGGCGCGAGCAGCGGCGGGCCGAGCTCCTTGCCGACCTCACCCAGGACGACGTAGGCGCCGTTCGCGTCGCCCTGGGGCCAGTACTCGAAGCGGGCATACTCGTAGTACTGGACGATCTGGCCCTCGTCTTCGGTGACCTCGGGGGTGATGGGGTTGCCATACGACAGGGCGCCGCCGCCGCTGCGCCACAGGTCGAGGAAGAGCCCGTCGATGGTCTGCCCGGTCTCGGGGATGAAGACAGTGCTGGGCGGGGCCCAGTCGGGATCGACCGGGTAGGCGTTGGCGACCGGCGCCATGGCCGCCATCATGACGGCGACAACGCCCAGCAGGCTAACCCGATGGACGACAACCGACTTCCACCACCGGCTCACGCGCGATCGCGGCATGGAACCGCTCCCCCTCCTCGCTGCGTCGCCGCGCGGCCCGCCGTGGCATGCTGGCGGTCACGCTGGCGTGACGAACTCGTCCTCGCCCCTCGACGCTGGTCCGATGCGTTCGAGGACATCGATGAGGCGACCGTGAAAAGTCTACCCCGCCCGCCCGCGCGGGCCAATCCCTCGCTCTCGGCGCGATCGAGTGAGCGCGCCGACGGCATGTCGCTCCGAGTGTCAGCGAGGAATCTCGGCTCAATGAGACCGGGATGGCCTGTGACGCCGACATTCCTCTGTCCGTTTCCTGGGAATGACACGGGGTGGGCGTGGCAACCTAGAACTCGTAGCCGCGGGCGACCCAGTAATGCCAGTCTTCGATCGCCTCTTGCGTCTCCTCGTCCACGCCGATCCCTTCCAGTTGCGCCAGGGGCACGGCGAGGTCGCGGCCGCGCCAGCGGGTGAGGACGAACATTTCGCGCTCGCACTCCTCTTCCGGGGCCATGCCGGTCACCTCGACCTTGTCTCCGAGGCGCAAAGGTGAGATGAGGCGCTCGACGCTGCACCGGGCCCGGAACGGGAACATCAATCGCTCGTCGAGATAGACATGCCAGCCGATGGCCCGCTCTTCTGAGTCGTAGGCATCGACGACGGCCTCATTGTCGATGCGCTCTTCGCGTTCCTCGTCCTTCGGCGTGCGATCCATCATGGCCTCCGTGACGGGCTACGCGTTCAGCTCGGCCCCGTCGAGCCGCGCCAGCAGCGCGGTTCGCTTGGCGTAGCGCTCCCGCAAGGCCTCGAGGCGGTCCTGGTAGGCGGCGTCGCGATCCTGGCGGGCGTTGAGATCGTGCAGATCGGTCAGCAGCTCCACCGCCCGGTCGTACTTCTTCGGCTGCGAGGTGGCGATCAGCGCGTCGACCTCCCGCCAGAGATCGTCCTCGCGGCCGGTGAGGCTGTCGAGGTGGCTCGCCCTGGCGATGGCGGCTTTTCGTGCCTGCCGCTCCCGCTCCGCCGCTTGCCGTTCGGCTTCCTCACGCCTTCGCGCTTCGGCCCGCTCCGCGGCGGCGGCGCGCAAGGCCCCGAGGGTGCGTCGTTCCGGGGCGGCGTCGGGCAGCGGCGCGGCCGCCTGGCGAAAGCGTCGCAACAGCTCGGCTTGAGCTGGCGTCGGCTGGCTCGCCACCCGGAGGAGCAAGGCGTCCTTTTCCGCGGCCGGCAGCGCCGCGACCCAGCGCTGAAGATCGGCGGACGATGGCGCGTCCGGGAGGGCCGGGCTGCTGGCAGCGGCGACGGCGAGGAGGTCTTCGTCGACGCGCAGAAAGTCGGCCAGGGCATCCAGCGCCGCCGAGAGCTGCCCGAGCCCCGGCGGGACGGGCGGCTCGATCGTCTCGTCGTCGAATTCGTCGTCGTCTTCGTCTTCCTCGTCCGCGTCGTAGAACCCGCCGCCCTCATCCCCATGGCCGCCGGGAGAAACGCCGGCCAGCCAGGCCAGGTAGAGGGCGCGGCGATCGCCCGCCGCGATGTCGGCGCGCAGTGGCAGCAGCGCCGGCATCCAACTCGCGGCTTCCTCGTCGTCGACCCAGGAGCCGCCTTCGTCGTCGTGCGAGACGAACTCCAGGATCACGGCATCTCCGCGCCTGTGGAGATCCAGGGACTCTTCCATGATGTACGGGCGCGCCGTGTCCGGATCGAAGAGACGATGCGGCAGCCGGATCATGAACCGATGGGTTCCCCAGTTGGCGACGTAGACAAAGAGATCGAAGTAGCGCTCTACCCAATCGAGCGGGTCGCCCTTGAGATCGCCCCAGTTGTAGGCGTTCTGGAACCGGGTGGGCGTGATGTTGGCCCGCGTTGAGCGCGCCCGCAGCTCCGCCATCTCCGCGGGGGTGAGCGGGCGATCGACGGCCTGGAACTCGTAGTACTGGTACTCGCTCATCTCAGCGCCCCTTTCGCGCCCGCGCCCGGCGAGCCTGTCGGTTGGGCAGGCGCAATCCATCAGGTCCGTCGGATTGGGCCAGCACCTGATGGCAGGGGTGCGTTGGATCGTTCACGGCGCCCTTGACCTGGTAGTAGTGCGCTTCCAACCGGGCGACGTATGCCGGGTCGGCCAGCACCTGCTCGACCAGTTCGAGAAGGACGCCGGCATAGCGGCTCTGGGGGTTGAGCGGGTCCATGAACGGCCCCGGGTACTCGTCGTCGCGGTCGAACGCGTAGCTGATGGAGGCGACGATCGTCTGCCGGCGGCGGCTGGCCACGTTGAGCATGACGCGCCGGCAGTTGCACCCCGCCTCGACGCAATACGACTCCATCAGGCCGTAGTCGTCGTCCGGCAGATCGGGAAAGCCCCGGATCGTGAGGGAACGGGTCTCGGCCACGCCCTGCCGCGGGAAGAGGTGAACGAAGGGGAACAGGCCGGTGTGCTTCATCGCGAGCCGCCTCTCGATTTCCAGGATCCTTTCTTCCTCCGGCTCGCCGGCCGGTAGTTGGGCCGGGGGCGATCGGGTTCCGAATCGGCTCTGGCGGCCTGTGCCAGCGGGCCGCTCATGGGCAGCACGCTGGGGAGGACTGGCTGCGCGAAGAACTCCGCCTTGTGCTTGCGCAACAGCGCCTCGCCATCACGTTCCCAGGAGAAGCGCGGCTGCTTCAACGCGAGCTGGAAGACCTGGCTGGCCCGCTCGTGGTCCTCGCTTGCCAGCCGGCGGAACGGCAGCGGCGAGATGCTCTCGTCGTTCAGATACGCGAGCACCGCCTGCCGGTGCTTGCGATCGGCGGCCAGCGCCGGGTTGGCGAAGGTCTCCGCCACCGTGCCGAGGTTGAGGTAGAAGTTGAACCCCTCTTCCTCATCGTAGATGATCCCGATCGTCTCGGCCGCGATGAAGTCGTCCGGCAGCGGGTAATCCAACGCCGGCGGCTCGATGCCACGCGCCTCCCTGGACCGCTCGGCGACCGTTTTTCCGTCGGCGCCACGGGCCTCGTAGGTCCGGTAACGATCGTAGGCCCGCAGCCGGGCGGCGATCTCCCGCCCCGGCAGCACGACCAGATCGGAGCCGAAGAAGTCGATGAACATCCGGCGTTCCTCCCGCTGCAACTCCCACGCCTGGGCCAATTTCTCGGGGTTGCGGAAGACCATGGCGGGGAACCGTGAAGAGAGCTCGACCGCCATCTGGTAAATCTCGGCGCGGTTCGCGGCCGGCAGCACAGTCGACGCGCCACTGAGCAGCCATTCATCGCCGATGGGAACCAACCGGGCGGCCAGAAACGTGCCGCGCGGCGTCTGCCGGAAGATGGCCGGTCCCACATTGGCGTGGGCGCGGTACGCCAGGTCGTCGACGAGGTTGTGCAGCAGGATTGTCCCGCCGCTCCGCCGCTTGACCTCGAAGAGACCCTCCACCACGTCCCGCCAGGCGAGGAGCATCGCCCGCTCCTCTGCCGGCAGGTCCGGACGCGCATCCACGAAGTGCTCGACGACGGTGCGCCCATCCGGCAGCGGCGCCTGCAGCGCGAACCAGTCCTGAAAATTGATCGCCTGCTCTTCGTCCAAGATTGGATGGCGGCCGAGGCGCTCCGCGACCGCCTTGCGGGCAGCGCGTTCGAAGCGACGCTGGTGGGAAAAATCGATCAGCTCGCGCTTGAGCTCGCCGCTACGCTCGACGAGGTCTGCGAGGTCTGCCATCGTGGCGAATCCACCTGCTGGCTTGACGAGATCGGGCGCTGAAGGCTGATACTCATGGTACTCGGATCACCACGAACTGGCGCCGACGATATCAGGCTTACGCCCGCTAGCCGAGCCGCAGCGACACAGTTTCCTCTTCATCTACCGCAAAGTGCTCCGGCAGACGCACGAGCCGATCTGGCCCACCGAGGTACCTGACGACGACGCCGTAATCCCGCTCCGCGCCTTCGATGGACACGTAACCAGCCACGACATCGGCCAGAACCGCCTCGACCGGGCGCTGGAACGGGTCGCCGAACCCGGCGCCGCCGGGGGGGGCGAGCAGGACCGTTTGCCCCGGTTCCAGGGCGACGACGGTTTTTGGTTTGAGGGGTTGGCCGTCGGCGGCGAACTCGCCGAGCGCGCCGGGGCCGCCGCCGGCGAAGCCCTGGGCCGCGAACCGCGTGCGGTCGATCATGGCCGAGACGCTCCAGGGGCCGGCGCCGCGATGCCAGAACTCGGTAGCCTGGCCGAGGCCGCCGCGGGTGCGGCCGGGGCCGCCGGAGTCGGGGCGCAGCTCGCGGCGCGATTGCACAAGGCCGGAGAGGCTTTCGATCACTTCGGCGGGGACGCCGGCGACGCCGGAGGGGAAGCCGGTGGTGCTCAGGCCGTCCTTGGCGAAGCGGGCGCCGGTGCCGCCGACCTGGAAGATGGCGGTCATGAACGGCTCGCCGCTTTCGGGGCGTAAACCGCGCCAGACGCTGAGCCAGATGGGGTCGGCGCCGCCGGCCAGCAGGCGCTCGGGCAACGCCTGGGCCAGCGCGCCGAAGATGGCGCTGGGGACGAAGTGGCCGACGAGGTGCCGCGCCGCCACCGCCGCCGGGTCGACGCAATTGAGGATGGAGCCAAGGGGGGCGGTGACGTGGACCGGGCGAAAGGCGCCTTCGTTGTGCGGCACGTCGGGGGCGACGGCGGCTTTGAGGGCGAAGGAGGCGTAGCCGTGGGTGTAGTTGAGGACGACGTTGATGCCGCGGCCGCTCTGGGGCGAGGAGCCGGCGAAGTCGATGTCGATCTCGTCGTCGCGCACGGTGAGCGCAACGGCGATCACGATCGGCTCTTCGAAGCCGTCGCTCCAGACCTCGTGGGTGTAGACGCCGTCGGGGAGGGAGCAAATCGCCTCGCGCAGGGCGCGCTCGGAGCGGGCGATGATCTCGTCGGCGAGGGGATCGACGCTCCCCAGCCCGAACTCGTCCATCATCGTCAGCAGCGCCCGGCCGCCGACGTCGTTGCACGACGCCTGGGCGTAGAGGTCGCCGACCGTCTCGTCCGGCAGGCGCACATTGGCGCGGATGATCTTCAGCAGCTCGTGGTTCGGCTCGCCCTTGTCGAAGAGCTTCGTGACCGGGACGCGCAGGCCTTCCTCGAAGATCTCGTGCGCTTCGCCGGAGAAGACCTGGCCGCCGATGTCGGCGGCGTGGCAGAGGTTGCCGAAGTAGGCGACGATCGCGCCGTTGCGGAAGATCGGGGTGAGCACGGTGAAGTCGTTGAGCTGGCCGGAGGTGAGCCAGGGGTCGTTGGTGATGAGGACGTCGCCGGGGGAGAGGGTTTCGGGGGGATAGGCGGCGAGGAGGTGGCGGACGCCGGTGGCCATCGGGTTGATGTGGCCCGGGGTGCCGGTGATCGATTGGGCCATCATCTGGCCGCGGGTGTCGAAGACGCCGCAGGCGAGGTCCTGCGATTCGCGGACGACGGTGCTGAAGGCGGTGCGCATCAGGGCGGCCTGCTGCTCGTTGGCGACGGAGAGGAGGCGGTTCCAGAGCACCTCGAGGGTGACGGGGTCGAGGGTTTCGGGGGTTCCTTTGGATGCCGTGGTTTCTGCGGTCATGTCGTGCCTCTGGGCGAAAGGTGACAGGGTTCGAAAAGCGAGCGACGCCAACGCCGCGTAGGTGGGGGCGCTGCTTGCTGCGCCCGGTCGGCCGCGGGCCGACAATCGTCGTTCGGCGACTCCATTGTGGCCCTGCGGGCCACGGGCGCAGCAAGCAGCGCCCCTACGGCTGGTGTGGCGCGCGTGGGCCTGTTCACGCCGGCACCGACGCCGTGGCGATCTCCACGACCAGATTCCCTTCGCCATCGACCGAGACGTGCGCGCCGGGGCCGATGACGGTGGTCGATTCGCGTTCTTCGACGATGGCGGGGCCGGTGAACGCAGCGTCGGGGCCCAGTCGGTAGCGGTCGTAGACGGGGACGTCGGTCAGGCCGCCGGATTCCGGGACGTAGGCGCGGCGGGCGCCTTTGCGCGACGCCGCGGCGTCGCCGGTCGCCTCGGAGGGGGCGGAGAGGCGGAGGTCGGGGCGGGGGCCGGTGGAGACGACGCGCCAGGTGATCGCCTCGACCGCGACCGGCGGGCCGAGGCGGCCGTACAGGCGGACGTACTCGTTCTCGAACGCTTCGCGCAGGGCGGGGATGCCGGCGGGGGTGAGCGGGCCGGGCGGGAGCGGGACGCGGACCTCGTGGCCCTGACCGACGTAGCGCATCTCGGCGGCGCGGCGGTGGCTGATCTCCCGGCCCGCGATGCCAGCGGCGCGCAGGAGGGCGGTTCCTTCGGCTTCCATATCGGTCAGCAATTCGTTGACGCGCGCCCAGTCGAGGGCGTCGAGGCGGCCGGGGAAGGAGCGGGCGAAGTCGAAGGCGACGGGCGCCGCCAGGAAGCCGATGGCGCTCATGACCCCCGCGCCGGAGGGGACGACGAGGCGGGGCGAGCCGAGGGCGGCGGCGATGCGGTAGCCGTGCACCGGCCCCGCCCCGCCGAAGGCGAAGACGGGCAGGCGCCGCGGGTCGCCGCCGCGCTCCAGGGTATGGACCCGCGCCGCCCCGGCCATGGTCTCGTTGACGATCTGGTGGATGCCCCAGGCGGCCTCCTCGATGCCGATGCCGAGCGGCTCGGCCACGACGCGGCGGATCGCGTCTCGGGCGGCGTCGACATCGAGGGCCATGGCGCCGCCGAGGAAGAAGCCGGGGTCGAGGTAGCCGAGGACCAGATCGGCGTCGGTGACGGTCGGCTCGGCGCCGCCGCGGCCGTAGCAGGCGGGGCCGGGGTC
>CALMZR010000096.1 GCA_937870845.1 uncultured Chloroflexota bacterium | reverse complement strand
AGCGACCAGGCTGGAGTACTGGCCGCCCTTCGCCCCGCCGCGACCCACGCGAGACCGCGCGACGCCGGCGGGCCTAGTGGGGTGTGGACGGGCCTTCTCCGCCGAACATAGGCCGCGGCCAGGCCGCGAGAGCCTGGGATACGGCATGATCGAACGTGAAGGGACGGGACGCGAAAGCCCTGGTCAGAGCGCCGCGAAATCGCAGATTCTCGCTCTCGCTGGCGCTGTGCGCCGTCCCGACAAATGTGACCGGACCGACCAGGCGAAGCCGCAGGAGGACGGCGCGCTGCTTCGCCTGTTGAAGGGCGGACTGCGGACCGTCACGGGCCTGATGGGCAAACGGCGACCGGACGCGTTCCAGCTCGGGACGGCGACGGCCACGATCGGAATCCGCGGTACGGATTTCGTCGTTCGCGTGTGCACCGATGACTGTACCGCCGACACGAAGGCCGCCGCCGGGACCGAGCCGGTGCGCGCCAACGGCATCAACATCTTCCGCTTCGAATGCGGCCGGATCGCCGAAATCTGGTCGGAGATGGACGCCGTCGGGCTGATGGAGCAATTGGCGACGGCCGCCGCCGAGACGACCCCGGCGCCGTAGGCGAATCCCCAAGGCGGCGCCATCGTCATCCTGGCGGCGCAATGGTCATCCCGAGCGCGTCGGGATGACCGCGTTGTGGGCACCGCGTTGGATGTCCACCCCTCGTGGTTGCGGGACGCCAGTCGATTGGGCCGAGGCTACAGTTGTCGATGGCGGCGGCGCGACCGCTCACCGCCGCGCCGACAAGCCGGGCGGCCGCTACCCGGCCGCAGGCGTCGCCGCCGGTTCGACGTCCTCGTGGATCTCGTCCACCAGCCAGCGGCCCACGACCTTTTCCAGAATGGCGTAGTCCGGCTCTTCCGGGCGCGGGTCCTCCGGCTCGTCGAGCACGATCGCCACCCCGGCCCGCCCGTCCGGCAGCATCTGCACCTGCCCGATGGCGACGATCACGCGCCGCTCCGCCTCCGCCAGCGGCTCCGGCGGCCGCACGAGGAATCCCGCGACCTCCTCCAGCGAGGCGTCGCTGTAGAACGCGCGCATGAAATCGGCGGTAAAGAGGCTGGAGACGCGCAGCGGATCCCCCGCGTTGGCGCAGGCGAACACCTCGTACAGCGTCGCTGCCACGTCAGAGGCGACCTCGGCGTCGGCCGGCACGCTCAGCGGCGGCGCGAACGGCGTGGGGCTGGCCGCCTCGGCGGCGACCGGGGTTTGCAGAATGTTGATGACCCCCTCCAGCGGCGCCGGCTCCACCAGGCAGTCCTTCGGGTCGGGGGTTATGGGGTAGACCGCCGGCGGCGGCGTCTGGGCGCGAATCACATCGCCCTGCAACGCGACAAGCGCGAGCGAGATGAGCGCAACGACAACTCGGCGGCCGATGTAGAAACGCATGACCAACCTCCCAGGCAGCGTCCATTACATCACAGGATGCGCTCATTTGGGCGCCGCTTTGGAGATCGCTCGGTCTATGGCAGGGGAGGGCAGGTTCCGGCGACGGCCACAACGCACTCGCCTATCGATCCCCGACCGCAACACACGAGATCGCTATACTGCGCACGCTGCACGCCAGCCCAGGCGCGCATGCCAACAAGGAGTCCACGCGGCGCCTCACAACAAGCCCCCCGGAACCTCCGCAATCGACACGGAACCGGGCGCGGACGAGGCTGAGGAGGCGATCAGCCTCGGTCTGAGCGACTCGCCGCAGACGGAGTTCGACCGCCTCCTTGTGGCCGCACGGCGGGAATTCTTCGCCGCCGAAGGCCGCTTCCTCACTTGAGACGAGCTTGCCGCTGAACTGGCCGAACGGCGCGGCGGCGCGGTCGCGGCCGGCGAGGAGTGATCCGAACCTATCTCGATGCCGGCGTCCTGGTTGCGTCGGTCCGTGGCAATCCCGATCCGGCGCAAGCGGCGCGCGGCCTGATCGCGGATCCTGAGCGCGAATTCGTCGCCAGCGTCTCTCTTCGCCTTGAGGTCTTGCCGAAGGCCCTTTACCACCGACGTACCGCTGAAGCCAATTTCTATCACCAGTTCTTCGCGCGAGTCGTGGCCTGGGCCGAGCCAAGCGAAACGGCGGCGGACCTCGCGGAACATGAAGCCGTGCCGTCTGGATTGAGCGCCCTCGATGCCCTCCATGTCGCCGCGGCTATGATGCTCGGCGCGGACGAACTCGTGACCACCGAAGGACTCCGGAAGCCGATTCATCGCGTGACGGGCGTGCGCGTGATCGCGAGCTGAAATCGGGGAAGCGAAAAGAGTCAGCGAGCCTGCACTGGGCTACCTCACACCACCCCATCGCGCACGGCTCTCGCCGCCGCCTCCGCGCGAGCGCACACCGAGTTTGGCCAGGATCGCCGCGACGTGGCGCTAAACGGTGCGCGATCCGTGGTGAATGCTCCTCCGGGTCACGCCTGCGTGGCGCAGAACGTGTTTGCCCCGCCGCAGGTGCAATCGCCCCCCGTGATCTGCACGCAGAAGGCTCCGATCCCGTGCTCGTCGGCGCACCGCTGGTGGCTGGCGCATCCGCACGAGCCGGTCAGCGTCGGCCGGCCGCAGCGCGTCGGCCCGCCCCCCAGCGGCTGGAAACACTCCAGGTCGCCCGGGCAATTCCCTGATCTCCCTATCGGCGGCCGCATCCCCGGCGCCGGCGCCGCCAAGCCGTTCCGGGCCACAAAGTCAATCCAGGCGCCGCCGCCGTACGTATCTCCTCATAGACCGGCTCACGAAACGTCGCCCCCGCGTTGTTCCCGCGGACGGCGTTTTCCGCGTCGGTTGGCACGACCTTTGCAATGTCGTGCGGCGAGTGGCTACCGCGGCTCCTCGCCCCCCGCAAACCCGCGGAGCGGATTCAGAAAATACGTTCTGAAATCGCTTGACGGGGAGGCACCGAGGTAGTACATTCGTTCTAGGCACGGCGGACCCCGCCGGGAACCCGAAAAGGCGGCCCAGCCACCGCCCGCCGGACCCGCTCCGCCCGCGCCGCTCCCCTCCCCCAGGGGAGCCGAACCCCGCACCAGACCCCGCGGAGATGACCCCCGCGTCATCTCTCCCGCAACGCAGGAGATGCGCCGCCGCGGCCGGAACATCGTTCCCATCCCGCTTCGGCCCGCCGGCCGCCGGCGCCTCTCCCCCGTTGCGGCCCGACGTTGGAGTCCTGGGCGATCGCGCCAGACGCTGCCGATCGGCAGCCGCGCCGGCCGCCCTGGTGGAAAGGGTTCGCTCATGTATCTGCACCGTCCGGAACCGTCCTGGTCTACCCGTTTGCTCGGTTCGGCCCGCGCGCTGGCCGCCATCGTCGTCACCGCCCTGCTCGCCTCCGCCCTCACCGTGCGCTGGAGCGACGCCGCGGCGACCGGAGCCACCATCTTCACCCCCGAGCGCGGCGCCATCGTGGCCGCCATGCCCGTCACCGTCGAGGGCGCCATCGTCGGCGCCGGCGACGGCCTGGTGGCCCTGGTCGAACAGGGCGCCGAGGCCCCCGTCGCCTTCTCCGTCGGCACGGATGCCCAGATCGTCCGCGGCGGCGAGATCGTCCCCCTCGACGAGCTGCGCGTCGGCGATGCCGTCCGCGTCACCATCGACGGCATGACCGGCAACGTCTACCGCCTCCACGCCGAACCGGCCGCCGGCCCCCTCTTCCCGCCGCGCGTCCCTGACGCCGCCGCCCTCCTCGCGGCCATCGCCTTCATCGCCGCCGCCGCCCTGCTGGCCATCCGCAACCTCGACCGCCTCCCGGCCCTCCCCGCCCGCGCCCCCCGCCTCCTCCCCGCCCCGGCCGCCCGCTGAATCGATACCTAACCATCCTGGAGGGCCCCTCCCCCTCCTCCCAC
>CALMZR010000095.1 GCA_937870845.1 uncultured Chloroflexota bacterium | reverse complement strand
GTCCTCCGCTACACGAGTCGGCGAAGCTCCTCGGTCAACGCCGCGGCGGCCTTGGGCCGCCCGACGAACTCGGCGCGCAGCTCGTCCAGATCCCAGCCCAAGTCCCCCGCGCGCAGATCGGCGACGACGCCGCGCACCCAGTCCAGCTCGGCCTGGCGCATGGCGCGCCGGTACTCCTCTTCGAGCAGAACCACCCGCGGCCGCGTCGCCGCGTCGCCCCCGATCCGCGCATCGATCCCCGCCAACTCCGCCTGCAACGCCTCCGCGCGCGTTTCGAGCCTGGTCAGCGCCTCCTCCGGCCGCAGCATGGCCAGGAACGAGACCGCCGCCGGGAAAGCGGGGAACTCGCGCGCCGGCGTCGCCAGCATCGAACCCAGCCAGGCGAACGCGGTTTCGCGCCCCGCCTCGGTCAGGCGGTAGATCGTCCGCTCCGGCCGGTTCTCGTGGCGGGCTGTCTCCTGCACGGCGATCAGGCCGTCGCGCTCCAGGCGAGCAATGGTCTGGTAGAGGCTAGCCCGCGCCCGGACGTTGATCACTTCGTCCTTGGCGCGCTCCTTGATGAGCTGCTGCATCCGGTAGGGGTGCATCGGCTCCTCATACAGCAACGCCAGGATGGCCAGCGCCAGGGGCGAGCGGCGTACCGAGGCAATCATAGAATGAATATTACTAGTCATTTGCTCTCTATACAAGAGGCATTCCGATCCGAATCGGCGCCCGCGCGATCCGGGCGGCCCGGGTGGCACACTTCCGGCGACAGCGCACGCGGCGCAGGAGGTCGGCGGTGCCGGGCAAAGGCATGAACAGCACCACTGCGGCGCGCTCCGAATCGCTCGGCGCGCGCATCGCCCAGATCCCCTTTGTGGTCCGGCACGCCTTCGCCACCTTCCTGGCCGTGCCGACGCTGGTCGTCGCCGCCTTCATCCTCCTCGCCATCGCCACCTACGCGCTCGATCGGGGCGAGAGCGGCCGCCTCCAGCCGCTGCGGGAGTGGCTCCAGTCCCACATCTTCACCGACCCGGAGGCCGCCACCCAGGTGCTCAGCACCATCGCCGGCGGCATGATCACCGTCACCTCCATCACCTTTTCCCTGCTGCTCGTCGCCTTGCAGCAGTCGGCCGGGAGCATGACCCACGCCGTCTTCGACCAGTTCCTGCGCCGTTACCTCAACCAGGTCTACGCCGGCTGGTTCATCGGCATCACCCTCTTCACCCTCGTCACGCTGGCGACGGTGCGGCCGGAGTTCAACCCCACCTTCGGAGCCACGCTGGCGCTGCTCTTCGCCGTCAGCGCCTTGTACGTGCTGCTGCTGATGATCTACTCCGCCATCGAGCAGATGCGCCCCTCGGCCATCCTCGAGTCGATCCACGACCACACCTTGCGCGCGCGCGAGCGGCAGGCCGACCTGCTGCGCCGCACGCGGCGGGAGCCGAAAGGTCACGGCACGGCCCGCGAGACGGTGCGCGCGCCCTCCGACGGTTTCGTCACCGACATCGACCTCGACGCGCTGGGGCGGGTGTTGCGGGCTGCGCCGCGGGCCGAGATCGTGCTCCGCCTGGCGCTCGGCTCCTACGCGGCCTACGGCGACCCCATCGCCGACATCGTCGCCGCCCCGGGCGACGATCTCGACGGTCTGGCCGCGGCCGTCGAGCGCGCGGTCACGCTCGAGCGGGAGCGCAACCTGGAGCGCGACCCCTCCTTCGGGCTGGAGCAGATGGAAACGATCGCCTGGACGACGATTTCCACGTCCAAGCAGGACCCCAACCCCGGTCTGGAGGCAGTGCGCAACCTGCGCGACCTGCTGGCCCGCTGGGCGGTGGCGGACCCGGAGGAGACCGGGGAAGCCGAGGAGGACGGACTGCCCATCGTCTATCCGGACAACGTCATCGAACGCCTGATGGGGACGATCGAGTCGCTCACGATCGTCGCCTCCGAGTCGATGCAGCACCACGTCTACGCCGACGTTTTGCGCGGGCTGGCCACCACGATGGACCGCCTGCCGCCGGAGCTGGCGCGCCGCGCGGAAGAGGTGGTGCTGCGCAGCCTGGCGGGGCTGGGCGATCAGGTGCTCAGCGCCGAGCTGGAGGACGCGCTGGGCGACATCGCCGCGGCGCTCGACGGCGCCGGTTTGACCCAGGGCGCCGCCGCCGTCCGCGCCGCCGGCACGGAGCTGGCGGCCAGCGTCGGCTCGCTCAACTCGCGCGCGACCCGCGTCCCCGAGCGCTGACGGCCACCGGCGCGCGCGCCGGCCGGTATGGCAGACTCCCCCAGTCAGCCGTCCTCCTGTCGCTCGCGACGATGCCGGAAACACGCGACATGGAGCTCCTCGAACGGGACCATGCCCTCGCCGCCATGCACCGCCTGCTCCTGCGGGCGGAGCACGGTTTTGGCAGCCTCCTCTTCGTCGGCGGCGAGGCGGGGATCGGCAAAACGTCGCTCCTGCGCGCGTTCCGGGCTTCGCTGCCGGGCGGCGTCCGGGTGCTGATGGGCATGTGCGATCCTCTCTCCACGCCGCGCCCGCACGGCCCGCTGCACGACATCGCGGGGCAGGCCCGCGGCGGCATCCGCCGGCTGCGGCACGAGGATGTGCCGCGGGATCTCCTGTTTCAGGAGACCCTGGCGGAGCTTCGTGACGGCGACGGGCCGGTCGTCCTCATCATCGAGGATATCCACTGGGCCGACTCCGGGACGCTCGACCTGCTGCGGTTTCTGGCGCGGCGCATCGAGACGACCCGCTCGCTGGTGCTGGTCACATTTCGCGACGAGGCGATCGGCGGTGGTCACCCCGTGCGCCGCTTGTTGGGCGATGTGGCCACGGCCTCCGGCGTGCATCGGTTGACCTTGCCTCCCTTGAGCGAAGCCGCCGTCGCCGTGCTGGCCGGGCGCAGCGGTCGGGACGCGCCCACCCTGTACGCGCAAACCGGCGGCAACCCGTTCTTCCTGACAGAAATTCTGGCCTCCGCCGGCGAGGGTATGCCCGCCACCATCAGCGATGCCGTCCTCTCCAGAGTCTCCACGCTCTCAGCCGCCGCGCGTGCGGCGCTCGCCGCCGCCGCCATCATCGGCACGACGATCGAGCCGTGGCTGCTGATCGATGTGGCGAACGGAGACAGCGCGGCGATCGACGATCTGCTCGCCGCCGGGATGCTCCGGGAGGTCGACCAACGCTTCGCGTTTCGGCACGATCTGGCGCGAGAGGCCATCGACGGCGCTATCCCGGCCCACCGGCGCGCCGCGCTCCATCAACGCGTGCTGCACGGCCTGCAAGCGCGTCGCGAAACCGGCGTCAACCCGGCGCGCCTGGCCCACCACGCCGAGGAGGCGGGCGCCACGGCCGCCGTGCTGCGCTATGCGCCGGAAGCCGGGCGCCGCGCCGCCGGCCTGGGCGCCGCCCGCGAGGCCGCCAGCCAGTTTGCGCGTGCGCTGCGGTTCGCCGTGGACGTGCCCGACGCCGAACGGCTGGCGCTGCTCGAGGCCTACGCCGACGCCGCCGATTTGGCCGGTTGGGGCGTCGAGGGCATTGGGCGCCGGCGGGAGATGATTGAGCTGGCCCACCGCTGCGGCGACCGCGCCCGAGAGGCGGAGCATCTCGGCTGGCTGTCGATCATCTTGGCCCTGGAGGGACGGCTTGACGAGGCCGACGCCACCGTCGATGAGGCCCGCGCGCTCCTGGACCAGGCGCCGGAGGGACCCGCGCACGCGCGGTGGTACTGGCACAAGGCGTACCTGGAAGCATGCCGCAATGACGTCCCCGAGACGATCCACTACGGCGAGCTGGCGATCGCGGCGGCCCAGCGTCATGACGATCTGACGGCGCAGCTCCTCGCCCTCGAAACCGTCGGCTCCATCCGCCTCACGTTCGGCGACGAAAGCGCCGGACGCGCGGATCTGGAGCGATGCGCGGACCTGGCCAGGTCCGCCCGGCTCGACGGCCTGCAATCCCTGGCGATCATCAATCTCGGAGTCGGGCTCGCCGGGCTGTTCCGCCTGGCCGAGGCCGAGCAGCGCCTGTGCGAAGGGGCTGCCTTCGCCTCGGAGCATGGCATCGACATCCTGCGCTATTGGGCCGCCGCCAAGCTGGCGGAAGTGCGTTGCCTGCAGGGACGCTGCATGGAAGCGGCCGACCTGGCGAATCAGGTGGCGACCGCGCGCCCCGACGATTTCCTGGGCTTCGACCTCCCGGCGTACGTGCGCATCCCGGCATTGGTGACGGTGGGGCGGATGCGCGCCCGCCGCGGCGACCCCGACCCCTGGGAGCCGCTCGATCGGGCCGTCCAGCTCGCGACGCCGGGCTCGAGCGCCGACGTCCACCTTCGCGCCCGCATCTTCGCGGCGCGCGCCGAGGCCGCCTGGCTTGCCGGCGAACCCGAGCGCGCCGCCGCGGAAGCCCGCGCCGTCTACGCCGAGGTGGTCCCGCTTGGCGCGCCCTGGCTGCTGGGCGAGTTGGCCTACTGGCAGTGGAAAGCGGGCGCGCTCGCATCGCCTCCGCTGGGGTGCGCCGCGCCGTACGCCGTGCAGATGCGCGGGGCATGGCGCGCGGCGGCCCTGGCCTGGCAAGAGCTCGGCTGTCCCTACGAAGCGGCCTGGGCGATGGCGGAATCGGACGACGAAGCCGCCCTGCGCGAGGCCCTCGCGGCGATGGAACGGCTGAGCGCCCGGGCCGCGGCAGCCCTGGTCACGCGTCGCATGCGGGCGCTGGGGGTGGTCAAGATACCGCGGGGGCCCCGGGCCGCAACGCGCGCCAACCCCGCCAACCTTACCGCCCGCGAGCTCGATGTCCTGGCCCTGATGGCGGAGGGGAGACGCAACGCCGAGATCGCCGATCGTCTCTTCCTGTCGCCCAAGACCGTCGAGCACCACGTCTCGGCCATCCTCGCCAAGCTCGGCGTCTCCTCCCGCGCCGAGGCGATCGCCAGCGCCCAGGGTCTCGGTCTCTAGCCCGGCCAAAAGTGGGGGCCGCGCGGCCCAAAGATAGGGGGAATCCCCGTGTCGTCGCGGCATCTCCGCGCCGTACCGTGCTCTCCAGCCGGGATGCCCGGCGGTGGCACGCGAAGGAGGTGGAGATCATGCCGCGCTATCTGGTCGAGCGGTCGTTCCCCGGGGGCTTGCAGATCCCGGCGACGGAGGAGGGCGCCCGCGCCTGCCTCGACGTCGTGGCGCGCAATGCCGACCTGGGGGTGACGTGGCTCCATTCGTACGTCAGCGACGACAACCTCGCCACGTACTGCGTCTACGACGGGCCGAGCCCGGAGGCGATCCGCCAGGCCGCCGCCTGCAATGGGCTGCCCGTCGACCGCATCACCCGCGTCTCGGTCCTCGATCCGTACTCCATCGCTAGCCGCACGCAACCCGTGCCATCCCGGGCCCGGCGCGGACTCGCGCGCCCCGGAGACCGGCGCGGCCCCCGAGCCGAGACGTCTCACACCAGAAGGAGTTCGCCATGCGCGCACGAAGATGGATCATCGCCCTGTCGCTCCTGGCCCTGACGGCGCCCCCGCTGCTGGCCGCGCATCCCGTTCTTGCCCAGGACGACCCGCTCGACGGCACGGTCGTCGAGGCGCTGGGCGGGATTTCGCCGATGATGGCCGAGGGCCGGCAGTTGGTGCTGCTGCGGCTCACCCTGCCCCCGGGGGCCAGCATCCAGGCCCACAGCCACCCCGGAGCCGTGGTCATCACGGTCGAGTCGGGCACGTTCGCCACGCGCTTCATCCACGGCAGCGGAACTATCACCCGCGCCGGCATCGACGGCGCGCCGGGCGCGGCCGAGACCCCCGAGACCGGCGAAGCGATCGAACTGCACGCCGGCGACACCCTCGCCTACGACCAGGACGCCGGCCACACCATGGACAACCCCGGCGCCGAGCCGCTGGTCCTGCTCGCCTCGGCCCTGCTCGCCTCCGACGAGCCCGGGTTCATGTTCCAGGAGGGCGAAGCGGACGCGGAGTAGGCGGAGCCAAGACCCACGGACACGCCGTGTCGTTCCGAGCGCAGCGGGGGCTCCCAAGCATCATCTCGGCGCCCCATGACGGCTGTTTCCCTTGCGCCGGGATGCCTCGTTCCTCGGGACGACACGATCGACGAGCGGAGGACGCTATGGATGGTTCACGATTCGATGCCTGGACGCGCCGCCGGTTCGGTCTGGTCGCCGGGAGCGCCCTCGCGGCGGCGCTCGGCTCCGCCTCTCCGGACAATGTGGCCGACGTCGAGGCAAACACCCACCAGCAACGCCGCGGGCGGCGACGGAAGCGCTGCCGCAAGCCGCGGCGGGTATGCGTCCCCGGAGGGCGGCGCTGCTGCGGCGGCCATGCCTGCCGCACGGTCGGCATCCCGCCCCGCGGACCTTTCTGCTGCCGCGATTTCGACCAGCCATGCCCCTCGGGCGACGACGAGTGCTGCGAGGACTTCGTCTGCCTCGATGGCCGCTGCGTCTAACCCGGATTATTCATGAGTGACAGCGAGGCGCCGATCTGGTATCGGTAGGAGTGTTGAGCTGCTACCGCCAGGAGGCGCCCCGCATGAACCAGTGTGCCACACCCGTGCTCGCCCTTGCCCCACCCGTGTCG
>CALMZR010000094.1 GCA_937870845.1 uncultured Chloroflexota bacterium | reverse complement strand
CCCCCGCCAGGCCGTGCTGCTGTCACTGGCCGCTGCCCTCACCTTCGCCATCGGCATCGTCGCGTCCGGGACCGCCGCCGCGTCCATCCCCCCGATCTGGGTGTCGTTGTCGTCGCGCGTCGTCGGCCTGGTGCTGGTCACGCTGCCCCTGCTGCTCCAGCGTCGACTGGTCATGACCCGCGCCGTCCTGCCCCTGGTCCTGCTGTCCGGGGTGGCGGAGATCCTTGGCTCCACCCTGTCGGCGTGGGGGGCGACCGACAGCATCGCCATCGTCGCGGTGCTGGGCTCGCAGTTCGCGGCGATCGCCGCGGTGGTCGCCTACTTCCTGTTCGGGGAGCGCCTGTCGCGGCTGCAGACGATCGGCGTGGCGACCATCGTCGTCGGGGTCACGATCCTGGCCATCCTGCAGAGCGCATGACCCGGCGCGGTCCGGCGGGGCTGGTCGGCTACACTCCCGCCTCGTGACCATCCCCCAGGACCGCCTGCGCAACTTCAGCATCATCGCCCACATCGATCACGGCAAATCGACGCTGGCCGATCGACTGCTGGAGATGACCCACACCATCGACGCCCGGCAGATGACCAGCCAGGTCCTCGACTCGATGGATCTCGAGCGCGAGAAGGGCATCACCATCAAGGCGCGCGCCGTGCGCATGAGCTACACGGCGCGAGACGGGCAAACGTACCAGCTCAACCTGATCGACACGCCGGGACACGTCGATTTCTCGTATGAGGTGAGCCGCAGCCTCGCCGCGTGCGAAGGGGCGCTCCTCGTCGTCGACGCAGCACAAGGGATCGAAGCACAGACGATAGCCAACGTCTACCTCGCCCTCGAGCAGGATTTGGCACTCGTTGCGGTAATCAACAAGATCGACCTCCCTAGCGCTGACCCGGCCAAGGTCTCCGCTGAAGTGGGGCAACTCATCGGATTGCTCGACGAGGAGATCGTGCAGGCTTCGGCCAAGACGGGACTCGGCGTACCGGCCATCCTGGAAGCGATCGTCCAGCGCATGCCGCCGCCGCGCGGCGCCTCGGGGGGGCCAACGCGGGCGCTCATCTTCGACTCCCACTTCGACCCGTACAAGGGGGTCATCGCCTATGTCAAAGTTGTCGATGGCGCCATCGCGTCAGGCGACCGCATCCGGCTAATGGCGAACGGGAAGGAAGCCGAGCTGCTTGAAGTCGGGTACTTCGATCCCGAACTACATGCGACGCGAGACTTGGCCACTGGCGAAGTCGGCTACATCGCAACCGGTCTGAAGGTGGTGCATGACGTTCAGGTCGGTGACACCGTCACGCTCGCCGCCAACCCAGCCATAGAGCCACTCGCCGGCTATCGGCCGGTAAAACCGATGGTCTTCGCCGGCTTCTACCCGGTCGACAGCGAGGAGTACCCGACGCTGCGCGACGCGCTCGAACGTCTGCGCCTCAACGACGGCGCGCTGACCTGGGAGCCAGAGTCGTCGGATGCTCTGGGATTCGGTTTTCGCTGTGGGTTCCTTGGGCTGCTCCACATGGAGATCATTCAGGAGCGGTTGGAGCGGGAGTACGGCATCGAGCTCCTTGCTACGGCGCCGAGCGTCGAGTACGAAGTGCTGCTTCGCGGCGGCGGGACGGTGGCCATCGATAACCCATCTGACATGCCTTCCCCCGGCGACAGCGAAGAGATCCGCGAGCCCTGGCTCGACATCTCCATCATCGCGCCCTCGCGCTACATCGGGGCCATCATGGAGCTGGTCACGGGCCGCCGCGGCGAATACAAGGAACTGGTTTACCTCGACCCCGAGCGCGTGCAACTGACCTTTGAGATGCCGCTTGCCGAGCTGATCGTTGATTTCTACGACCAGCTCAAGAGCCGTACGCAGGGCTACGCCTCGCTCGACTACACATTCAAAGACATGCGCCCGTCCGACCTGGTCAAGCTCGACGTTCTCGTCAACGGCCAGCCGGTCGACTCCCTCTCCCTGATCGCGCACCGCGACGACGCCTATCCGCGCGGCCGCGAACTGGTGGAAAGCCTGCGCGGACTGATCCCGCGCCAGATGTTCGACGTGCCGGTACAGGCCTCGATCGGCAGCCGCATCATCGCCCGCGAGACGATCCGCGCCATGCGCAAGAACGTTCTTTCAAAGTGCTACGGCGGCGATGTCACCCGCAAGCGCAAACTGCTGGAAAAGCAGAAAGAGGGGAAGGCGCGCATGAAGTTGGTCGGCAACGTCGAGATCCCGCAAGAGGCGTTCCTGGCCGTCCTCAGCCTCGGCGCCGACAAGGCGGCGAGCAAGGCATGACCCAATTCGGCCCCGGAATCGTCATCGTCGGTCTTGGCCCCGGCGACCCTGAGTCACGGACCATCGCCACGCAGCGTGCGCTCGACCTCGCCGACCGGATCATCCTGCGCACGAGGATCCACCCTGGATTGGTTGATCTCTGCGACGATCCGCGGGTTTCCGACTGCGACGATCTGTACGAAAACGCGGAGGCCTTCGGCCGCCTCTACGAGCAGATCGCTGATCGCGTCGTCGCCGCGGCTCAGTCGGGTTCGCATGTTGTGTTCGCTGTGCCTGGGCATCCCCGCTTCGGGGAGCGGTCTGTTCCCCTGATCGAGAAGAACGCGCGAGCGGCGAACGTGTCAGTGGCGGTGTTGGACGCGGTGAGCTTCATCGACGCGGCCTCGAACACGCTGCGCATCGATCCGCTCGCCGACGGCATTCAAGTCGCAGACGCCGAGCAACTCGCGTCAACGCTCGACGCCGCTCCGTTCGCCAGCGGAAGTCTGGGAATCGATCCGGCTCGGCCTCTGCTCGTAGGGCAGGTCTACAACCGGAATTTGGCCGCCGCGGTCAAGATCGCCCTCTCCCGAGTCTATCCAGACGAACACCTCGTCGCGGTCGTCCGTGCCGCCGGGGTTGCCTTGCTTCCCACGGTCGAGACCGTTCCGCTGCACGCGCTGGACCGGCAGAACATCGATCACCTGACCAGCGTTTGGGTTGCGCCGCTGCCGCCGCTCGAGGCCTTCCGGTCCCCTGAGGCGTTGATCCGCATCGTCTCTCGCCTGCGCCGTCCGGACGGCTGCCCCTGGGATCGCAAGCAGAAGCACGCCTCGCTACGAGACTCCGTTCTCGAAGAGGCCTACGAGGTCGCCGACGCGATCGATTCCGGCGACGGTTCCGAGCTGGCAGAAGAGCTTGGCGACCAGCTCTTGCTCATCGCGATGCACGCTCAGATCGCGGAAGAAGCAGGCAGTTTCGTCATCGAAGATGTGTACGAAAGCATCTCCCGCAAGTTGATCCGCCGCCACCCGCACGTCTTTGGGGACGTCGTCGCCGCCTCGCCGGACGCCGTCATTTCCACCTGGGAAGGCGTCAAAGCCGCAGAACGTGAGGCGAAGGGCGCGCCTGCCGTGAGCGATCATCCAATCGATCGCCTTCCGCGGTCGATGCCCATCACGCGCAAAGTTATCGAGATTCTCGCGCCGCGAACGGCGTTGCGAAGTCCGGAGCAGCCTACGGACGGGGACGGCGCTTTGGCCGAGTTTGCGGCGCTCATCGAGCGGCGCATCGATCCCGAGCGCGCCTTGGAGGCAGCGCTGCGCACGCACCGCATACAGGAGCCGAACGACACGGGAGCGCTTGGCGCCGTCGGCGCTGCAAAGGAACGAGGGGGAACGCCAGCGTGACGATTCCGCACGACGTCGATCCGTCGGTCATCGGCCGGCTCACATGCGGCTCCCTCCGCCTTGACGACGTCGGCAACGAGGTGGTCTTGCGCGGGTGGGTCAACCGCCGCCGCGATCTCGGCGGGCTGATCTTCATCGATCTGCGCGACCGCTTCGGGATCACCCAGGTCGTCTTCAATCCGGAGGTCGTCCCATGCGCCCACGAGGCAGCGAGTGGCGTGCGCAACGAGTATGTGCTCGAGATTCGCGGAATCGTCCGGGCGCGCCCCGCGGGGACGCAAAACCCGAACCTGGTCACAGGAGAGATCGAAGTCGAAGGCCATGCCGTCGCAGTTCTCAACGCCGCGAAGCCACCGCCATTCGAGATCACGCAGACGGCAAGCATCGAAGAGAGCGTCCGCCTGCAGTACCGCTACCTCGATTTGCGACGCGCTCGCATGCAGGCGAACCTGGTGCTGCGCCACGCCCTTGTCCGCGCCATGCGTGAGTTCCTCTCCAATCGCGGGTTCATCGAAGTCGAGACGCCGACGCTGATCAAGAGCACACCGGAGGGCGCCCGCGACTTCCTCGTCCCCAGCAGCGGCTTTCCCGGCAACTTCTACGCGCTGCCCCAATCGCCGCAGCAAATGAAGCAGTTGCTCATGGTGGCCGGGTTGGATCGCTACTTCCAGATTGCCCGCTGCTTCCGCGACGAGCCACAGCGCGCCGACCGCCAGCTTGAGTTCACCCAGCTCGACGTCGAGATGACATTCGTCGAGCAAAACGATGTCATGACCCTGATCGAGCAGCTTTACATCGAGTTGACCGAGCGCTTCTCCACCAAGCGCATCCGGGAGAAGCCCTTCCCGCGCTTCACATACCAGGAGGCGATGGCGCGGTTCGGCAACGACCGGCCCGACCTCCGCTTCGGCCTCGAACTGCAAGACGTGTCCGAGGCCATGCGTGGAACCGGGTTTCAAGCCTTCGCCAACACCCTGGACGCTGGTGGCCAGGTCAAGGCCATCGCCGCTCCCGGATGCGCCGGCTACTCGCGGCGGGAGATTGACGAACTGACCGAAATCGCCAAGCGCGGCGGGGCACGCGGACTGGCGACGTTCGCCCTGGGCGACGACGAGCTTCGGTCGCCCGTGGCCAAATTTCTCAGCGACTCGGAGATCGATGCGATCACCTCGGGAATCGGAGCGAAACGTGGCGACCTCGTCCTCGCGGTCGCGGACACACCGGATGTTGTCGCCAAGTCCCTCTCTATCGTGCGCGACGAGCTAGGGCAGCGACTCGGGCTTGCAGATGCCAACGAGATGGCCTTCTGCTGGGTCTACGAGTTCCCGCTCCTGGAGTGGAACGCCGAAGAGGAACGCTGGGAAGCCACCCACAACCCCTTCTCCGGGTTCCTGGCGGAGGACGCCGATCTCCTCGATAGCGACCCCGGCCGAGTCCGGGCCAAGCAGTACGACCTCGTCGGCAACGGCAGCGAGCTTGGCGGCGGCAGCGTCCGCAACCATCGGCGGGCCGATCAGGAGCGGATGTTCGCGCTGATGGGCTACACGCCGGACGAGCTGCACCATCGCTTCGGTGCCCTGCTCGACGCCCTCGATTACGGCGCACCCCCCCACGGGGGCATCGCCATGGGCATCGACCGCTTCGTCATGCTGCTCGCCGACGAAACGAGCATCCGTGAAGTGATCGCCTTCCCGAAGAACCAGCGGGGGCTCGACCTGATGTTCGAGGCGCCCGATGTCGTCGACGCCACCCAGCTCGACGAACTTGGGCTGGCCATCGCCCCCGAGCAGCGCGTCGACCTCTGGGGCTGATCGGCGATTGCGGCTGGCTCGGCCCGCGACGACCGGTGCTTCGAGCGATGCGTCTACGTCGCGGCCGGCTCCGCCCCGAAGCCCATCTCTGCCAGGATCTCGTTGGCTACGGCTGCCTCGTCCCAGGGGCGCTTCTCGCGCCCCCAGATGATGCTTCCCTCGTGCCCCTTGCCGGCGAGCAGCACGCAGTCGCCCGGCCGCGCGGAGGCGAGGGCGATTGTGATCGCCTCGCGGCGCTCGAAATGATAATCGCTGTGCAGGCTCGAGCCGTGCAGCACCTGAAACGCGCCGCAGAAGGAATGCTGATGAATGCTCGTCGTGCCATCCAGCCAGAAGTACACATCAATGTGAAAGCGCGCCCCACTGAATAACGTGATCGGCGGATCACCGAACTTGCCGGGCAAATCCTGTTGGCTGGGAAGATGCGTGGTGTGAAAGAGCCATTGAATGATGTCCCAGGGCGAAACGTGCTGGTCGAGCGCAGCCTCCGCCAACGCTTGTGCCGCGATGGCGGGGAAGACTTCAGCATCGTAATTTTGCTCGCGCCAGCGATGTTCGATCAACGCGCCGAGGTCATTGAAGAGTTGGGTGGCAATCGGATTTTTCTGCGACATAATTATTTTTTTCGCCCTCTTAACCAACACTCGATGGCAAAGGGTCGGCAACCCAATATACAAACCCACGACTTGCCACTCGCCGACTTGTCCTTCCCATCGCAGTGTCTTGAGGGGGACGACCAATCGAATGGCATCTTCGTCAAAGACAGGAGCAGGTAACTCCAGATGATCTGCGCCCGTGCGACTTGCGAAATCAAGAAACGCGGCGACGTCGCTCCCTGTCTTTTGAACCAGAATGGCGCGTCCTCGCTCGCTATCTCTGATGTGCATGCTCCACGAGAATCGAGCATCCGGGTCCTGAGGTAGCGCGTTCAGGGGAGCCGCGACCGTCCAGGTCAAAATCGCGGCGTCGTTCTCGATGGCGATGCCGGCGGAGAGGGCGCGGGGCGGGCGGAGCCGCAGGGCGCTTACCACGGTGGGCTGGGATGCCGT
>CALMZR010000093.1 GCA_937870845.1 uncultured Chloroflexota bacterium | reverse complement strand
TTCCTCGACTCGTGCGTGAAGTGCGGCGCCTGTACCGACAAGTGTCACTACTATCTCGGCACGCAAGACCCGAAAAACATGCCGGTCGCGCGCCAGGATTTGCTGCGCAGCGTTTATCGGCGCTACTACACCGCCGCCGGCAACCCGCCCGGCCGTGCTACGGATCGCGATTGGCGTCTACTGCTTGTGGTACCTGGCCAAACGGTATCGTCTGTTCCTGCGCATCGCCGGGTCGGATGCGGCGCTCTTTCGGCCGGTTGGCCTCGTGGCGTCCCTGAAACAGCCCGTACCGGTCGCTCTCTTTCGCGCGCTGCTGGCGTTGACGTTGCTTGCCAACGTCGCCTTCCTCCTTGGCTGGCGGCATCGCGTCTCGGGGCCGGTCTTCTCCAGCCTGCTGCTGTGGGTAATGTCGTACCGGAACTCGTGGTCGATGATCTACCACAACGACAACGCGCTGGTGCTGCACGCCTTGATCCTGGGGTTCTCGCCCGCGGCCGACGCGCTCTCGCTCGACGCGCGCAAACGGGGCGCGGCGCACCCAGCTCGCGGGCCCCGCGAGGATTGGCGCTACGGGTGGCCGGTGCAGCTCATCAATGTCGCGACGGTCTTCATGTACTTCGTCGCCGGCGTCGCCAAGGTCGTCGGCCCGCTCGGTTGGGCGTGGGCCAGCGGGGAGGGAATGCGCAGCCAGGTCGCCGTCGACGCATTACGCAAGGAGTTGCTCGGCGAAGGCGCCAGCCCCCTCGCGTTCGCCATGCACGACAAGCTCGGGCTCTACCGCCTCATGGGGGTCGCCTCCCTGCTGATCGAGCTGGGGGCTCCCCTGGCGCTGCTGGGCCGGCGGGCGGGCCGTTTGTGGGCGGTGGGCGCGTTCGGGATGCATTGGGGCATCCTGGCGATCATGGGCATCAAGTTCCGCTACCAGCTCGCAGGCTTGATTTTTCTGCCATTCTTCGCCCCCGAGCGGGTGATGCGTGTGTTCCGCCGGTGACGGAAGGGAGAACCATGAGCGGCCTGCCGCCGCGTGCGACGCTGATTTTCGACGGCTCCTGAAGCTTCTGAACCTGGTCGGTGCGCCTGGTCCAGGCGCTCGACCGCGGCCGCCGCGTGACGGTGGCGCCGTTTCAGCAGCCCGGTTTGCCGGAAGCGCACGGCCTGAGCGTCGCCGAGTGCGAGGGCGCGGCGTGGGCGATTGCCCCCGCGCCGCACGACGCGCGATTCCGGGGCGCGGGCGCGATCAATCTCGCGTTCTCGGTGGCCCTGGGGGTGTCGGCGCCCGTGCGCATTTACGCGCTGCCGGGGATCCGGCAGATCCAGGACGCCGTCTACGAGTGGGTCATGCGCAACCGCCATCGCCTGCCGGGCGTCATCCCGCACTGCGAGGAGTTTCCCGCCGATTGCCGCGAGGCATCGCCGGCCAAGATCAGACCGGGATCGCCTTGAACCGCCGCACCGTCTCCGCGATGGCGACTTCGGTCGGCAGGCGCTCCATGCTGGAGGCGCCGAAGAAGCCGACGACGCCCTGAGTGCGCTCCAGGACGTAGGCGGCGTCGTCCGGCTCGGCGATGGGGCCGCCGTGGCAGAGGACGAGGATGTCCGGGTTGATTGCTTTGGCGGCGTCGTGCATGGCTTGCACCCGCGCCACCGATTCATCGAGGGTGATGGCGGTGTGCGCTCCGATCGTGCCGGAGGTGGTCAGGCCCATGTGGGGGACGAGCACGTCGGCTCCGGCATCGGCCATCCAGCGGGCTTCCTCTTCGTTGAAAACGTAGGGAGCGGTGAGGAGGTCCAGGGCGTGGGCCTTGCGGATCATGTCGACCTCGAGCCCGAAGCCCATGCCGGTCTCTTCCAGGTTCTGGCGAAAGACGCCGTCGAAGAGCCCGACGGTGGGGAAGTTCTGGACGCCGGAGAAGCCCATGTCGCGCAGCTGGGGCAGAAAGACGTTCATGATGCGAAACGGATCGGTGCCGCAGACGCCCGCCAGCACCGGGGTCGCTTTCACCACTGGCAGCACCTCGCGCGCCATGTCGACCACGACGGCGTTGGCGTCGCCGTAGGGGAGCATGCCGGCCAGCGAGCCGCGGCCGGCCATGCGGTAGCGGCCGGAGTTGTAGATGATGATCAGGTCGGCGCCGCCGGCCTCGGCGCTCTTGGCGGAGAGACCCGTGCCCGCCCCGGCGCCGACGATCGGGTTACCGCTCTCGACCTGGGCGCGCAATCGCGCCAGCGCCTCCGCCCGCTTCATGCCGTCGTCCTTTGTCTGGCCGCCGACCACGCGGTGTAGGTCTCGTGCAGTGCGACCGCCATCGCGGCCGCAAACGCCGGGTCGTTGATGTCGGTGTCCATCTCGCGGACCTCGACGTGTCCGGCGATGTGCTCGCGGAGGGCGTCGATGAGCGCGGCGTCGGCCTGCGGGTCGTGGAAGACCTGTCCATCGACGGCGATCAGCGAAATGCCTTTCAGCGGGATGAACAGCGACACCGGCCCCCGTGCCCGATTCAGCTTCTGAGCGATCCGCTTGCCCAGTTCTCCATTCTCCGCGGGGGTCGTGCGCATCAAGGTAACGGCCGGATTGTGCTTGTAGAGTAGCCGGTCCCGGAACTTCTCGGGGACCGTCTCGATGGGGCCGAAGTTGACCATGTCGAGCGCGCCGAGGGAGACGACCTGGGGGAGGGCTAGCTCCCCGGCCGCGGTCAGGCGATCCGGGCCGCTGGAGAGGACGCCGCCGACCAGGTCGTCGGCCAATTCGGTGGTTGTGACGTCCAGCACGCCGGCGATGGCGCCCTCCCGTACGAGCTGCTCCAGCGTCTTGCCGCCCGTGCCGGTGGCGTGGAAGACGAGCACCTCGTAGCCGAGCGATTCCAGCCGCTCCCTGGCGACCGTCACGCACGGCGTGGTGACGCCGAACATCGTGGCGCCGAGGAGCGGCTTGTCGGCGGGAGCCGTCCGCGCTGCCGCGCTCGCCCTGGCCATGGCCGCCGCCGCGGCGGCCGCCTGGGAGAAGACGCGCTCCGAAATGCGGTTGAGGCCGGCGATGTCGACGATGGCGTGCATGACGGTGATGCCGGTGACGTCGGCGAACCCTCGAGCGTCTCCGCCGACCATCGTCGAGACGAGCAGCTTCGGCGTCACGATCGGGAGCTGGTGCATGGCGGCCGCGATCAGGGTCGAACCGCCTCCGCCGCCAAGCGCGAGGATGGCGTCGAGCTTGCCCTCCTCGTACAGCCGGCGCACCACCGCGCCCAGCCCGCCAGCCATGGCTTCGATCGCCTTGCCGCGATCGCGCGCTGCGACCAGATCGGCGAGGTTCACACCCCCCGCCTGGGCGACCTCTTCGCGGGCGACGTCGGGTGCGACCAGCGGGCGGCCGAGCACCCCGGCGTCGACCAGGATGACGTCGACGCCCTGCTCGTGCAGGCGGTCGCGCACGAAGGCGTACTCGATGCCTTTCGTGTCGAGCGTGCCGGCGAGGACGACGGTGGGCATGCATTTCTCTCTGGTTCCTCGCGTTCGCTCGCGCATGTCTCACAGAACGAGAGCGTGCTGGACCCGCTTCCGGGCCAGTTGCCCACTCGGCTGAAGGCGCTACCGGAGATCGGCAACGCGTGTGGTAAATGAAAACGGCAGCCTTGAGTCCGATGCACTCTTGGAACGGCTACGCGAGACCAGAACCAATTTTTGCGCGCACGCTCACGCTCCGCTATGCAACGCGAGCGGGACGTTGCACGCCGTACCAACGAGTGACGAGGCGCACGAGACCCTGCAAGGCCTGATTCGTGAGTTTCTCGAATGGCGAGCTTACAGCAATTGCCTTGCTCTGCGTTCCGTCAATGGCGAGCCGTTGCGAAAACTCCGATGCGAGTCGAAGAACGGCTCGATTCTGGTCGTCAATGACGGGCTCGTAGAGCCATCGATAGTACCCCTCTTCGGTCGTCACGTTGAACAGAAAGACGCAAACGGGCCACGCCGACTGCTTGATCTGGCTCGGAGAATAGCGAACCTGGAACTTTTGATCGCGCACGTGTGGCAGGCTGCGCTCTCCCTTCACCTCAACGGCAAAGATGGCGTTCTCAGGTAGCTCGGGTTGGTTTACGCGAACGAGAAGATCAATCCCGGCGCCGTTGCCGTACCCAGAAACTGGGACGATCTCCAACTCCTTGCATCGCGTCAAATGGAGAATTGCCAGGGCTTCGGCCCGTTCTCCAATGAACCAGGGTTGGTCGGTCATGGCGGCATGCCCCCTTGCTCATCTATCGGAATTGCGATTCGCGGAACGTGACGGGGTTCCTCTGCCAGAAGTCCAGGACGTCCTCGTGCAGTCGAAGCAGCGTGGCTTCGCTGGCGAGCGCATGAGTTGTCGGAATGCTTGAAAACTGCGTAGCGCCTCCGCTAACCGCTGCAATGATGAATGCTAGCTCATCTGGCTCGCCGATCCCGACGATGTAGGTGGGCGCAGGATACGCCCTCAGCGCACTGACTACCGGTCGTTTGACCGCAGCTTTCAATCGATCTCTTTTTTCGGTGTATCCCCGTCGAGTCGCTTTGGCTTGAACCAGGAAGAAAGGCCGCAGTTCTTCGGTTGCATCGACGAGCTCTACGAAAAAGTCGATGGCCGGATACTTGTCGCCCAAGAATTGCGGTCGGAACAGCGGCCTCGATCGTTTATGAATTCGGGTCAGCAGATTGAAGACGATGGCTTGACCTCGGTCCCCGATAGCATCGCGATTCACGGCCATGGCGGGTTTCTATCCGCCGAGCAACGCGACACGGCTTCGACGATTCCGACCGGACTCTCCATCCCGTGCACCATGGAACACGCTCCTGAATCTCGCTAACCAGTGACGGTCCAATCTTCAACCTGAAGCCCGGATAGGCGTGTCATCGAGCGATCGCTCGTGACCAGCACCGCGCCGACGTCCAGGGCGTGAGCGGCGATGAGGAGATCGAGCGATCCCAACGGCCGGCCCGCCCGCTCCATTTCCGACCGAAGCACCCCATACCTTTCGGCCGCGGAGCGATCCCATGGCAGGACGTCAACCCGCCGCAAGAACTCGGTCACTAACACTCCTAACCGCCTGTTCTCGGGCCGTCTCGCCAATCCGAACCACAATTCGCCGGCTGTGACGGCCGACACGCACAGCGACGCCATCGACGCCTCGAGCACGCGCTGGGCGACGAGGGGATGCACCTTGACCGCATGGCTGACGGCGTTGGCAGCGAGCATATAGAGGGATGCGTCGCGCCTCACTCCTGCCATCCCTCAAACGGATCGCGAGACGTGAACTCTTGACTGCGCTCGCGCTCGTCGAGGAAATCGTCGGGAACCTCTACTTCGGCGGCCAAGGCGAAAAAGCTCTCCCAATCGTGCGGACGTTGCGACAGGATTACGTCGCCCGTCGCTGGATCCCGCCGGATGTAGACTTCCGTCGCATCGAAGCGAAAAGCAGCGGGCAAACGCACGGCCTGGCTTCGGCCGTTCATGAATAGCTTGGCGGTCTGGTTCAAGATGCACCTCCTAGTATATACCTGAAGTATATATCTTCGACGGAAGGCGTCTTCCGCGGCCGCGCCAGCGGCCAGGACGTGTTGACGCTCGTTGACTCCGTTGCTAGGATGCGCCCGCCAACGCCAGCACCGTGCAGACCGCCAGCGGGCACGCCGCCAGGGCTGTTGGCTTGTGTCGCGCTGCCCGACGGTGGGCGCGCGCTGCTTCAACGTGGAGACGGAGGGACAGACGCATGGACCGCTATCTTCGGCACTCGACAGGCCGCCGCTCCCTCATCCGCGGCGCGGCCGCCGGCGCGGGGGCGCTCGGGCTCGGCCTCAGCGGCGTTGGGCGCTTCGGGAGCCCGGTCTGGGCGCAGGAGAGCACCTTCGACGCCGAAGCGTGCTACCAGCCGTTCGCCGGCGCCGAAACCGTGCAGTACGAAAAGCTGGCCGACCCGCCCTACAACATCGCGCTTTCGAATTCGTACATCGGCAACGTCTGGCGCACGCAGATGATCAAGATGGCCAAGGCCTACGCCGAGACGCCCGAAATCGCCCCCCTCATCAACAACTTCGAGGTCGTCACGTCCGACCGCGACGACGCCGCGCAGATCGCCGCGATCGAGAACATGATCTCCAACGGCGCCCAGGCGGTGGTGATCATCGCCAACACGCCGTCGGCCCTCGTCCCGGTGGTCCAGCAGGCCCGCGCCGACGGCATCGTCATCGTCTCCTTCGACAACACGATCCGCACCGATCCGCCGGATCCCTCGGTCGACGTCGGCATCACCGTCAACGAGGACCAGGTCGAGATGGGCCGCCGCTGGGCGCAATGGCTGGTCGAGCAGACCGGCGGCGAAGGCAAGATCCTGATGGTCAACGGCGTCCAGGGCACCGGCGTCGACACCGAGCGCCGCCAGGGCGCCTACGAAGTCTGGAACGAAAACCCCGGCATCGAGGTCGTCGAGGTCATCGGCGACTGGGATCCCGGCAAGGCGCAGACCGCCACGGCGACCGCGCTCGCCGCCAACCCCGATTTCGTCGGCGTCTGGTGCCAGGGCGGGACCGACGGCGTGGTGCGGGCCTTCATCGACGCCGGCGTGCCGCTGGTGCCAGTGGCCGGCGAGGCCGAGAACGGCTTCCGCAAGCAGATGCTGGAGATGGCCGACGAGTTCCAGGGCTACTCCATCGGGCAGACGCCGGGTCTGGTCGCCGTGTCGATGCGCGCCGCGCTCAGCCTGCTCATGGGCGAGCCGGTGCCGCTGGCCGTGTCGGTGCCGCTGCCGGAGGCGAAGACCGAGGATCTCGTGCCCGGAGTCAACGTCTTCCCGGACGCCCCGGACAACTTCTTCACCGCCACCTCGATCCCGGCCTGCGGGGTGAACCTCACCTTCGAGGAGGTCGACGCGCAGGAGGTCTAGCGGCGTGAGTGATGCCGGGAACCGGCTGGTCGGCCAGTCCCGGCATCGCGATTCGTGTCATTCCGACGCAGGAGGAATCTCGGCCCAGGGGGAACGCGCTTCGGTGGCGCCGAGATTCCTCGCTTCGCTCGGAATGACACCCACGCGAGCGGTGGTCGGGCGACGGACGATTCGGGAACGCAACGAGGAACATGCCCCTCCTCAGCGCCAGCGGCATCGACAAGCGGTTCGGCGGCGTCGTCGCGCTCGACGGCGCGGACTTCGCCTGCGAGGCGGGGGAGATCCACGCCCTGCTGGGGGAGAACGGCGCGGGCAAGAGCACGATGGTGAAGGTGCTCTGCGGCGTCCATCCGCCCGATGCCGGAGTCATCGTCTACGACGGGCAGCCAACCACGTTTCGCGGGCCGGCGGACGCGGTGGCGGCGGGGATCGTGCCGGTCTTCCAGGAGCTGTCGCTGGTTCCGGACCTGACGGTGGCGGAGAATCTGTTCATCGGCGAAGAACCGCGCAATCGACTGGGGCTGGTCGACGGCGCCCGCATGCGGCGCGATTCGGCGCAGTTGCTGGCGGAGCTGGGATTCGGCGGGATCGATCCGGGCGCGGTGATCCGCGATCTCTCCCTGGCCGACCGTCAGTTGATCGAGATCGCCAAAGCGTTGCGGCGGCGGCCCCGCGTGCTCATCCTCGACGAGGCGACCTCGGCGCTCAACCGGCGGCAGGTGGAGCAGGTCTTCTCCGTCGTGCGCCGGCTGCGCGAGCAGGGCGTGGCGGTGGTCTTCATCTCGCACCGCATGGACGAGGTGCGCGAGCTGTGCGACCGGGCCACCATCTTTCGCGACGGGGAGGACGTGGGGACCGTCGATGTGGAGGCAGCCGGCGACGACCAGATCGTCCACCTGATGATCGGGCGCACCTTGAGAGAGACGTTTCCGCCGCGCACGTTGCGCCCGGAGGTGGAGGAGCCGTTGCTCGACGTCTCTTCGCTGACCTGGGGCGATCGTCTGCGCGACATCTCGTTCACCGTCCACCGGGGGGAAATCCTGGGTCTCTCCGGACTGGAAGGGCAAGGGCAGGGCGATCTGCTGCTGGCCCTCTTCGGGGTCTATGTCGGGGTCGGCGGCGACGTCAGCGTGCGTGGAAAGCCGATCGCGCTGAGGAACCCGCGCACGGCCATGGCCGCCGGTCTGGCGCTGGTGCCGGAGGACCGCAAGACGCAGGGTCTCATCCTGCCGCTGCCGGTGAACGAGAACATCACGTTGCCGACGCTGCCGGCCGTCTCTCGCCAAGGGGTCGTCTCACCGTCCGCCGTGGCGACGGCGACGGAGTCGATGCGGGAGCGCCTGGCGATCCGCATGGCGAGCCCGGAGGTCCCGGTGCGCTTCCTCAGCGGCGGCAACCAGCAGAAGGTGGCGATCGCCAAGTGGCTGCTCACCGACGCCGCCGTCTATCTGCTGTACGATCCGACGCGCGGCATCGACGTCGGGGCCAAGCAGGAGATCTACGACCTGATGCGCCGGCTGGCGACGGCAGGGCACGGCATCCTCTTCTTCTCGACCGATTTAGCCGAGATCGTCGGGTTGTGCGACCGCGCCCTGGTCATGTACGAGGGCGCCATCGCCCGCGAATTGCGCGGCCCGGCGCTGACGCAGGCCAATCTGGTCAGCGCGGCGGTGGGGCTGGCGGAGGCGGCGTCGTGAGACGCAAGTCGGAAGTCGGAAGTCGGAAGTCGGGAGAAGGAGGCGGCAAGGAGGCTTGTAAGGGCACGGCATGCCGTGCCCTGGGGGCTGCCGGAATCACTCCTTTGCACGGGATGCGCTGATGGCGAGCGTCGGGGCCAGCATGCCACCGCCGGCGGCGCAGGACCGGACGGTGCGGCCGCGGCCGTTCGTGGCGCGCAATGGGCGGCTGCTCTTCGTGTGGGGGCTGCTGATCGCCATCGTCGTGGCGTATGTGCTGGTGGTGCCGCAGTTCCGGCCGCGCGAGCAGCGGACGCTGGTCAACTCCGGGTTGACGCTGGCCACGGCGAGCCTGGGGCAGACGCTGGTGGTGCTCACCGGCGGCATCGACCTCTCCATCGGGCCGATGGTCAGCCTCACGAATAGCATCGCCTCCGCGGTCACGAACAAGGAGTCGCCGAACGGCAGCATGGCCGTGGCCGCCGCCGCCGCGCTGGGGGCAGGGGCGCTGGGCGGGTTGATCAACGGCGCGCTGGTGGCGTATGGGAGGTTGCAGCCGATCATCGTCACCCTGGCCACGGGGTCGATCTGGACGGGGATCGCCCTCTACATCCGGCCGTCGCCCGGGGGGTTTATCCCGCTCGAGTTCAGCAATCTCCTCTCCGGCACCGCGTTTCAGGAGCCGGTCCCGCTCCCCTTCGGCCTGCCGGGCACGGTCTACCCCGTGCCGAAAGCGGCGTTCGTGGTGCTGGGCCTGGTCATCTTCTGGGCGCTCTTCCGGCGCAGCCGGCTGGCGACACGCATTTACGCCGTCGGCAGTAGCGAAGGGGCCGCGTACCTCTCCGGCGTCAACGTGCAGCACGCCAAGCTGGCCGCCTACACCCTGGCGGGTGTGGCCGCGGGCTGCGCCGGGCTGGTCAACAGCGCGCAGACGGCGACCGGCAACGCGCTCTCCGGCACGGTCTTCACGCTCAACTCGATCGCCGCCGTCGTGCTCGGCGGGGCGGCGCTGGCGGGGGGAGCCGGGTCGTACCTGGGCACGCTGGCCGGGGCCTACGTGATCTCGATCATCCCCAGCGTGTTGCAGTTCTACGGGGTGAGCAGCTTCTACAAGGATCTGGTGCAGGGGTCGATCCTGCTCTTCGCCGTCGCGCTCGGCGCGTTCGGGCTCTTGCGGGTCCGCAACCGGATGGACCGGCTGTGAGCCGCGTGCGGGAGTCTGGCCCGGTGGCGCCGGGGATCGAGGGGGATGGGAGCCGCGTTGTCGTGAGCGCGGGCGATGCAGGCATCGCCTCTCAACATCGGGCGCTGGGCCGGCGCTCGTCGCTGTCGGGTCTGGCCGGCGACGGCTCGTGGCTGGGGCAGAACCGGGCGATTCTGATCCCGTATCTGCTCATCATGCTGCTGCTGGCCGCAGCGGCGATTCGGGCCCCGGGGTTCGTCTCGGTTCCGAATCTCACCCAGCAGCTCGTGCTGGCCAGCTACCTGGGGGTGATCGCCGGGGGGCAGACGTTGGTGATCCTCACCGGCGGCATCGACCTCTCCATTGCCTGGAACCTCAACCTGGCGGCGATTTTACTGACGCAGCTCAGCGAAACGATGCCGGTGCTCTGGGCGGCCGCGGCGGCGCTGGGATGCGCGGCGCTGGTCGGGCTCGTCAACGGGCTTGGGGTCGCGTATTTGCGCATCCCCTCGCTGGTGATGACGCTGGGCATGAACGCGGTCCTGGCCGGGGTGACGCTCGTCTACACCAATGGCTCGCCGCAGGGCGAGGCGCCGCTGTTCGCGCGCGAGCTGGCCGTGGGCGAGCTGGGGGGCGTCGTCCCCTGGGCGCTGATCTTCTGGGCGCTTTTCGGCGGCGGGCTGATCTTTCTGCTGCGGCGCACGGTCTACGGCAAGCGGCTCTACGCCATCGGCAACAACCCGAAGGCCTCGTACCTCTCCGGCGTGCCGGTGCGGCGCGTGCTGGTATTCACCTACACCCTGTGCGGGCTCTGCGCCGGGCTGGGCGGGATCATGCTGACCGGGTACTCGCAGCAAAGCTACCTGGGGATGGGCGACCTCTTTGTGCTGCCCGCCATCGCCGCGGTCGTCATCGGGGGCACGTCGATTCTGGGCGGTTCCGGGGGGTACGCGGGGACGATCGCGGGGGCGATCACCGTGGTGCTGCTGCAAAACGTGCTGCAGATCGTCGGCATCCAGCCCGCGGGTCAGCAGATCCTCTACGGCGCGATCATCCTCATCATGCTCTTCGTCTACGGGCGCAACGCCCGCGTGCGCGAGTAGCCGGCGGCCTCACGCGTCTGGGTTAGGCTCGTTCCCGACTACGGGTCTGGCCGCGCGGCAGGATCGACTCGAGAACGCCACGGGGAGAGTGGAATGCGGGCATATTCCACGCGACGGGAAGCGGTTCTGGCACGGGCGATGGTGCTGATCCTGGTATTGGCCCTCACGCCATACCCGGCCGTCAGCTCCGGCGCGGCGGCACAGGAGGCGATGGGCTGGGTCGCGGTGCAGATCCACGAGTGCCCGAGCGGCATGACCGCCGCCAGCCTCGACCCGTGGAACTGCTGGGTCGTCACCGATGGCGTGGAGGCGCAGCTCTGGGCCACCGACGGCACGCCGCTGCTCGGGGCGGCCGACGCGTACTTCGACGGGTGGACGTGGACCTGGCAGCCGGCTTCCGCCCCGGTCGCCGTGCGGAGGACTCCCGGCTCCCGTCGAGCAGGGCGGCCGGGGTCTTTGGCCCAGCGGGATGGCGCATCGCCATCAGGGCGTGGTCAGGAACGAGCCGTCGACCCAGCCCTGGACGCCTTCGGGGGTCGCCACCTCGTACCAGGCGATCCCCTCGCCTTCGACGGGGCCGGAGACGACCGTCGCCTGGTAGCCGCCGGGGAGGGCGGTGAGGACGGTTCCCCACAGCGCGGGCTCGACGCGCAGGTTCAATGACTCGGCGGCGACGGTGGCGACCGTGCCGGGGGCGAACGCTCGCCAGGCGTCCTGACGGCTCGCTTGTTCCTGGTCTTGGCCGTCCTCGATCGCCGCGTCGGGCGCGCTGCCGCTCGCGGCCGTGTCGGGCGGCGGCTCCTGGACCGGGGCTTCCGCCGGGGGCGGGGCTTCTTCCGCCGGCACTGGAGTGGCCGCATCGACGGGAGCCGTAGCAGCGGGGTCCACGACTGGCGCGGCGTTGACCGGGGCCGCGTCGGGGTCTGGGATGAGGAGGTTGCCGGCGATCCAGCCGCGCAAGGTGACGCCCTGCACCTCGTACCAGATCATGCCGTCGTTGGTGGCCGGGCCTTGCAGCACGGTCAGCTTCTCGCCGAAGTTGACCGGGGTGACGACGTCGAACTGAAGCCCCGGCCCGACGCGGAGGCTGCTCCCTTCGGCGTTGGTGATGACCTGCATGCCGGCATACCACTGCGCCGGGGGCGGCTCGGGGTCGTCGCGGCCGCGGATGACGCGGCGGGCCTCGGTGCGGACGTTTTCGAGCTGGAAATAGAACTCGTCGCCGGGGCAGGAGGTGTTGTTGACGTCGCGGTGGCCGCAGATGGTCGGTAGGCTGGGGATGTCGTAAAAGGGGGCGGTCCCGGTCGGGTCGAGGTTGCGGGCGGCCCAGGAGGCGATCCAGACGATGGCGTTGTGCATCTCGGGGGTGGTGTCGTCCCGGAAGAAGCGGCCCATGAGGCAGACGCCGGCGCTGCCGGCGTTGTAGCCCTCGGCGTGGCTACCGACGGCGGTTTCGCCGCCGACGCGGCCCTCGTAGACGTTGCCCATGAAATCGACGAGGTAGTTGTAGGCGATGTCGCCCCAGCCGCGGGTGACGGCGTGGAAGTAGTAGATGGAGCGCATCTCCAGCACCGGGTCGTTGAAGTTGGCGGTGTCGGCGTGGTGGATGATGACGTGCTCGACCGGCTGGTACTCGACCGGGAAGATCTCCTTGCCGCCCCGGCCGAAGCGCAGCGATTCGTCGGCGCCCCAGGCGGCGCGGCTGATGATCGGGGGCGGGGAGAACAAGGGGGTCGTGGCGGGGTTGGCGACCTGCTCGAGGGAGGGGCCGGCCGAGGCGTCGATGTAGTCGATCTCGAAGCCGGGCAGCGGGGCGAGGGCGCCGGCGCCGTCGTAGGTGCGGTACTGGAGGAACTGGGCGCCGGGAGTGGAGACGAGGCTGCCGATGTGGCGGCCGTCGCGGTCGGGTTTGCCGAAGTGCCCGGTGCGGCCGATCCAGAGCGGCTCCGACCAGGCAGCGCCGTCGGCGCTCCAGAGGAGCTCGACCGTGGCGCCGGGGTCGCCCGCGCCGCTCCAGGACGGGGCCAGGGCATAGAAGGGGAAATCGGCGGTGAAGGCGACGAACTGGGCGGGGTCGGCGCGCTGCATCAACTGGAACGCCTGCTCTTCGCTCCAGCGGCCGCCGATGGTGAAGGCGCCGGCCTGCCGCGGCGGGGCCGCTTCCGCTTCGCGACCTCTGCCCCCGACCAGCAGCCCCGCCGCGGCCCCGGCCCCGGCGCGCAGCACGCTCCTCCGCCCCAGGCGCGACGTCTCGCCCGCACGCGGCCCCTCGCTCGCATCGCGCAGCACGCTGTTCTCTCCATGGCGTTGCCGTCCGTACGCGCGGACGGACGGATGATCCGGGGCGTCTCACGGGATGAAACGCGCGGGCGGCGGTGCGGTTCCGCGGGGGATGAGAGGATGCTACGGGGTGCGGCAACGCCGCGTCAATACCGGAAGCGCCGTGCGTCCACATTTGGCGGGATGGGAGCCAAACCTCCGATTGCCGATTGCCTGTGAGATGCTGCAGGACGGGAGAAGGAGCAAGGGCAGGACGACAGCGTCGCCGCCTATCTCGCTCCCTCCTGGCTCAGACGATTCCGTGCGGGGGCCGGCAGGAGTCCATTGGCGACGATTCCGCAGGAGGCGGCAGCCATGCCCAGACAGGCGATAACGGCATTCGTTGCGTGCGTCGGCTTGATCGCCGCGCTGAACTGGGCCACGCGTTACCACCCGCTCGGGACGATGGCTGCCCAACTGCAATCGCGATCCGTAACCGTTGAACGCCTCGCCACAACCCCGCCGCTACCATTTGCACTTGAACCGACGACGGCAACCTTGGAGCGCATCGTTATTGCCCCCGGCGCTGACAGCGAAACGACGTTTGCCGGCCCGGTGCTTCTCTACGTTGAAGAAGGCACGCTGCACGTCGATTGGGATCGTCACCGTCTTGCTATCGTGCAAACTGGAGACCAAGCTGCAATTCGGGGCGAGCAGAGAATCCGAAAGGGAACGATTCCTGCAGGATTCGGGGTCTACTCGGCTGACGGCAACCCAGGACCGCTCGCAAACAGCGGCGAAATGAACCTAAGACTCCTTGCCGTCCTCTTCGTGCCCCAGCCGAATGACGAGGGGGACGCAATCACCATGTCCGCGACCGCCGGTCCTTCCGCTGCGACGCCGACGCCGTGAACGCGGCGCGTTGCAGACCCCTGCCCGGGCCGAGGACGCTGCTATGATCCCGGCCGGGACCGACATCGAGCTTGCGTGCGAGGTGAATAGCGTGGGGGAAGGAATGCTCGTCGGGATTCAGACGCCGACCCAGCGGCCGTGGCCGGAGCTGGCGGAGCGCTGGCGGTGGCTGGAGGGGCTGGGGTTCGACAGCCTGTGGCTGGCCGACCACTACGTGCCGCCGTTCAAGCTGGACGGGCCGATCTTCGAGCCGTGGACGCTGCTGGCCGCCCTGGCGCTGGTCACGGAGCGGGTGCGGCTCGGGGTGCTGGTCTCGTGCAACACGTTTCGCCACCCGCCGCTGGTGGCGAAAGAGGCGGTGACGGTCGATCACATCTCCAATGGGCGGCTGGAGTTCGGGCTGGGAGCAGGGTGGTTCGCGCCGGAGCACGAGATGTTCGGCATCCCCTTCCCGGCGAACGCCGAGCTGGTCGGGCGCTTCCGCGAGGCGGTCGAGATCTGCCACGCACTCTTCACGCGGGACGTCACGACGTATGAGGGCGAGTACTACCAGATCCGGGAAGCGCCCTTTCGGCCGGCGCCGATGCAGGAGCGGATTCCTTTTACCCTCGGCGCGCACGGGCCGCGCATGATGCGCATCGTCGCCCGCTACGGCGACCGCTGGAACTCGACGGGCACGCTGGCGGAGATGGCCGAGCGCAACCGGACGCTGGACGAGGCGTGCGCCGAGGTCGGCCGCGATCCGGCCGCCATCCTGCGGTCGCATCTGTATGTGCCCGCGATCTTGCCGGACGAGCGGCCGTGGGATTCGCCGGAGGCGCTGCGCGACTTCGCCGGCCGGCTGCGAGAGATCGGCATCGGAGAGGCGATTCTGCAATTGCCGGCCGAGTACGACCCGGCGCACATCGAGCGGATGGCGGAGGCTGCCGCGGAGTTGCGATCAGTCCCAGCCTAGCGCCGTTGCGGACGGCTCTTGAGGGCGCTTGTGGGGCTCGTGCCCCCGGCGAACTCGCCCGAACTTCCCGAACTTCCCGGGAGGCGGGCCGCCCCGCCCGCGAGGGGCCGCACGACCCAGCCGCGCTGCGATGCAAGGCTGTGCGGAAGGCGTGTTGTTCCGAAGAGCTTGCAGGAGGAGTATCGGCGCATACGGCGGCGCCCTCCCTCAGAGCCGAGATGGATCTTGGGAGTCCTCGCTTCGCTCGGAACGACACGAGGTTGGCGCGCCGCATTAGCACCCGTCCCTGGCATGCGACGACTCGTCCCGCCAGCGCCGGATCATCTCGGTGTGGATCGGGTAGTGGCCGTAGGTGTCGAGCCGGAGGCGGCGGCGAAAGCGCGTTTCGGTGGCGATCTGGTCGTCCGGGACCGTTTGCAGGAACGCCAGCAGCCGTTCGTGGGTCTCCTCCGCGTACGCCAGCGCCTCGGCGAGCGACAGCTCCCGCTTGCGCTCGGTCATGAGGGCGTTGAAGCCGTCGATGCCGCCGTAGGTCACGGAGTAGCGGGGCGGACGGCCGCCGGCCAGGATGTGCGGCAGGTGGGTCAGCGATTCATCTTCCCACCAGGAGACGTGGGCGATCGTGTCCTTGACCGACCAGTCGCCGGCGACGCCGGGCTGCAGCAGGCGCTCCTCCGGCAGCCCGGCGTATGACGACTGGAACGCCGACCACCCCAATTCGATGCGGTCCAGCAGTTGGTCTCGCGTCACGGCCTACGATCCATGCGTATCCTCCACCCGGCGCTCGGCTCGGCCGCGCCGGCGCTGACTCTCCCCGAACTGGGCCGATTTGCGCACGTGCGGGTCATACCCGGCCGGATTGACATCGTCGGCCAGCAGGGCGCTGACCTTCAGGTCGTATGCGACGGCGTCGGTCATCGGCGCCGCGCTCAGCAGCGACCGCGCATGCGCCATGCGTGCCCGCGATTCCGCGACGCGCCCCGCGCGATCCAATTCCAGCCCCGCGCGGCGCTCGGCGGCAGCGCGCTGCAGCGCCGCCTGCTCGGCCACGAGCTCATCGCGCGCGGCGCCGGCGAGTTCCTCAGCCGAAACCCGGCGCACGGGCTCCAGCGCGACGGCGGTCTTTCGGCGCGCGTCGGCGCGTGGGTCCGTCCAGCACGCCGAGACGGCGAACGGCAGCTCCTGGTTGCGATCGCCAGGCTCGGTCTTTACGGTGAAGACGAGCTCGATCGTGTCCCCGGCCGGTAGATCGCCGATGGCCACCTCGACGCGGTTCCCGCTCGTCTCGGCCGGGAACGCCGAAATCAGCTCCGCCGTCGCGCCGGCGGGGAGCGCAAGCGAAACGGTGAATCCGGTTGCGCCGACGCTGAACAGCTCTTGCAGCTCGGTGGCGAAGAAGGCGCGCAGCTCGCTCGGGTCGGCAACGTACTGGAAGTTGCCGCCGCCGGCCTCGGCCATGGCGCTGAGCAGCCCCTCGTCGAAGTCGGCCCCGACGCCGACGGTAGTGGTGGCGATGCCGCGCTGTCGCAACTCCCCCGCGTGCCGGGACAGCTCGCCCGGATCGACGATGCCGACGTTGGCCAGGCCGTCGGTGAGGAGGATCGCGCGCCGGATGCGCGTGGCCGACTTCCCGTTCCCGGAATCGGCCGGGGCCTCGGCCAACTGCTGGCAGCCAGCGACCCAGCCGCCGGAGAGGAAGGTCGAGCCGCCGGGGTCGATGCCGTGCAGGGCGAGGCGCAAGGCGGCCTTGCCGCGCGGCGTGGCCGCGGCCAGGGGATGCACCGTGTCGACCGCGTTGTCGTAGACCACCAGGGCGACGCGGTCGGCATCGCGCAAGCGGGCGGCCGCCAGATCGACCCCCTCCTTGGCCAGCTCGAGCTTGCCGCCGGTCATCGAGCCGGAGCGGTCGAGGACGAAGGCGACGTCGAGGGGGGCGGCGCGATCGCCGCCGGTTTCATCGGAGGCGGGGGCGACGACGCGCACCAGCAGGGTCGCCTCGCCGCCGTCGGCGGCCACAACCGGCCTCTCCCACCGGGCTTCGACGTGGGGGGCATATTGGCCGGTGGCGCCGGAGCCCGGGGCCGGATTCGGGGTTGGAACGGATTGGGGATCGTGCGACATGGCGTACCTCCGATTCCTTATAGAGAACGTCGGGCGGGCGGGGTTGGGAGATGCGCGGCCCCGCCGAGGGCACGGCATGCCGTGCCCCAACGAACGGCGATGGATTGCCCCGCGCTGGGTGCTCACCGGCTCTGGTGGCGGTCTTGGCGGGAGCGTCGCTAGCCGAAGACCTTGCGCGCCCAGCGCACCAGCCAGTCGACGCGGTCGCGATGGCGGGCGTAGACGCGCTCCGAGATGATGAACTCGGCCTCGTCGCCGAGCGGGATGCGATGCCAGAGACTTCCCTGCTCGACCGCCTCCTGGGGCGGCTCCCGGCGCGCGTGGACGCTCCCCGCCGCGCGCGGGCCTCGGCTTCGCGCCGCGTCGAACGCCGCATCGACGCGGCTCTCCGCCGGCGCCAAACCGACCTCGGGCCGGGCGGGCAACGACGGCATGGGCAGTTTCAACGGCTCCGCGCGATAGCGCGCTCCGGACTCGAGCAGCGACAGATAGTCCCTCGCGCCCGCGAGCGACGCGTCGTAGCCAGGCGCTTCGTCCACCGTCGCGGCCATCTCGTCCTCCTCGGCCGCCAGAAGCGCCCGCACCTCGTCGTCGCTCAGCCCGGCCAGGCGGCGCCGGATCTCCTTCAACGGCAGGTACGCCGCCTTCAGCCGCTGGATCAGCCGCAGCCGGTCGAGGTGGCCCCGGCCGTACGCGCTGCCCGGCCCCGAACCCTCGGGCGGCGGCAGCAATCCTTCCCCGATGTAGTAGCGCACCGTCCGCACCGAGACATCGGCTGCCTCGGTCAGCTCGGCCAGCGACAGACGCTCGCGATCGGGGGACATGACCTCCTCCTCCTTCTCGCTCATGGACCAATGGTAACAGTGTGACGTATCACTGTCAAGAAAGCTCCGCTGCTAGACTTTGCCCACGCGACGTGTCGAGATTCAGCGAAGGCGAGGGCGGATGATGGCGCGGGCTGCCGCGGGGAGCGAGGGGGCGCGCGAGAAGCGGCCGGGGCTGCCGCTGGACGGGGTGCGGGTGGTCGATCTGACGCGGGTCATGGTCGGGCCATACTGCACGATGATGCTGGGCGACCTCGGCGCCGACGTGGTCAAGATCGAGATCCCCGGCCGCGGCGACGACACCCGCCACTGGGGCCCGCCCTTCGTCGAGACCGAGTCGGTCTACTACCTCTCCGTGAACCGCAACAAGCGCTCCGTCGCCCTCGACTTAAAACGGGAGTCTGCCAAAGAAGCGCTGTGGCGCCTGATCGACGGGGCGGACGTGCTGGTGGAGAACTTCTCGCCCGGCACGCTCGACCGCCTCGGGTTCGGTTACGAGGCGGTCAAGGCGCGCAAGCCGGACATCGTCTACGCCGCCATCTCCGGCTTCGGCCAGTCGGGGCCGGACTACCAGCGCACCGCCTACGACCTGATCGTGCAGGGGATCAGCGGCATGATGAGCATCACCGGCCACCCCGGCGGGCCGCCGACGCGGCTAGGGGTGCCGATCGCCGACATCGGCGGGGGGATGTTCGCCGCCTACGCCATCGTCGCCGCCCTCTTCGACCGCGAGCGCACCGGCGAGGGGAGCTACGTCGACGTCTCGATGCTCGGCGGCCAGGTGGCGCTGCTGACCTACCAGGCCGGGCTCTACCTCTCGACCGGAGCCACCCCGACGCAGCTCGGCAACGCGCATCCCATGATCGCCCCGTACGACACCTTCCGCACGGCCGATGGGTACGTCAACATCGCCGTCGGCAACGCCGCGCTGTGGGAGCGCTTCTGCACCGCGCTCGACCTGCCCCATTTGCTCGAGGACGAGCGGTTCACGACCAACGCCGACCGCTCCACGAGGCGAGAGGCGCTCTACGCGGAGCTGCAGCCGCGCCTGGACGAGCTGACGACCGACGAGATCGTGCGCCGTCTCGATGAAGCGAGCGTCCCCTGCGGGCCGATCCGCGACGTGGCCGAGGCGATGGACGACGGCCAGACGCGGGCCCAGGATCTGATCATGGAGGTGGAGCACCCGCGCCTCGGCCCCTTGCGGCTCTCCGGGGCGCCGTACCACGTCGACGGGGAGGCGATACATGTCCGCATCGCCCCGCCCCTGCTGGGGCAGCACACGTGCGAGGTGTTGGCCGAGGCGGGGTACGGGCCGGAGGAGATCGCGGCGCTCGTTGCATCCGGGGCGGCGCAGGCGACGGACGCAGTGTCGCGGGCGCCGAGCTGACCTCGTTCACGGTTCGCGGTCACTCTGGATTCCTCCGAGAAAACCGCGAACCACATCCATGTACCGTTCGAACCGGTCGCGCCGAATGTTATGTCCCGCGCCCGCCACGTGTGCGATCTCGAGTTGCGGCACGAGCGCCTTCAGCGCCGCGGCGCTCTGGTCATCGACGATGCCGCCGAGGTCCGGGTCGGAGACGATGAGCAGGGCCGGGCAGGTGATGCGGGGCAGGATGGCGGGCCAATCCACGTGGCGGGGGTTGTCCTGGGCGATGACCTCCAGGACGTTGGGGCTGAAGCGCTGCTTGGCGTCCGCCCAGGGTTCCAGCTCGGATTCGTCCCAATCGGGTTGCTCGGCGCGTTGGTCGGCCAGGAGCGTTTCGCGGGACTTCTCCTTGAGGCCCAGGAAGCGCGTGCGCATCTCGGCCCGGCGCGCTTCGCCGTCGGCGCCGTCGTACCAGTCGGTCCACCAGGACGGGGGATCCTCCAGCAGGATGGCGGCGGGGACGTCGGGACGCGTGCCGGCCAGCACCAGCGCGGTGGCGGCGCCCATCGAGTGGCCGAGGATGGCCGGCTTCTGCAAATCGAGCGTGGCGATGACGGCGGCCAGGTCTTCGGCCTGCCGCCCCGGGTCGTAGCCGCCCTCGGGCGCATCGGAGCGGCCGTGGCCGCGGGCGTCGACCATGATCACGTCGTAATCGCGGGCCAACTGCGCGGTGACGCGGGACCAGCACAGACCGTCGTCCGTAACGCCGTGGGCCAGGAGGAGCGGTGGCTTGCCGCCGCCGGTGCGGGTGTAGTGCAGACGCAGGCCGTCGGCATCGACGAAACCGGATTGCCACTCGCTCACGAGTTCGTCCTCCTCATCGCTCATCCCTCCGGGGTTGCCATTGGCGTCGCGGGCGCGCCGGGGTCGGTCAGATACCACTCCGCCGCGTTCCAGAGCAGCGGCGTCCAGGCGCTGGGCCAGAAGCCGCCGACGTTCGACCGCGTGGCGGGGAACGCTTCTTCCCAATAGAGGAAGATCACGGGGACCTCTTCCAGCAGCAGCGCCTGGATTTCGCCGTAGATGGCCTGGCGGACGGCGAAATCGAGGGTGGAGGCCGCTTCGGAGGTGAGGGCGTCGATCTCCTCCTGGAAGGCGTAGGGGTAGAAGAAGGCGGGCAGGTTGCCGCCGGAGGCGGTGGGGCTGGTCGGGATTTGCGAGGAGTGCCAGTAGTAGAGATCGTCCGGGTCGTTGGCGTTGGTCCAGGTGAAGAGGCAGCCGGTCATGCGGTCGGAGAACTGGTAGCCGAGCGGGCCCCACAGTGCGGCGGGCGGGGCGAAGCGGGGCAGGGTCGAGACGCCGATGGCGTTCCAGGCGGCGGCGATCATCTCGACCATCTCGCGCGCCCGCTCGTCGCCCTCCACCCCCCACAGGTCGATCTCGAAGCGCTTGCCGTCGCGGGTGCGCACGCCATCGTCGCCGGGGAGGAGGCCGGCCGCGTCGAGGAGGCTCATCGCCCGCTCCGGGTTGTAGGGGCGGGGGCGCAGTGTCTCGCGGTACGCCCACGACTCGGGGGACTGGTCGGCGAAGGCGGGGATGGCGCGGCCGGCGAGCAGATCGGCGATGATCCGCTCGCGGGGCGTGGCGAAGTCGAGCGCCTGGCGCACCGGGGTCTCGCGCAGGAAGGCCATCTGCTTCAGGTCGATGTGCTGCCAGTTCATGGTCCCGTGTCGAAAGACCGTCACGTCGGAAACGGTGGCCGCCTCATCGACGCGCGAGGGCGGGATGGCGCCGGCGCCGCCCGCGACGTCAATCTCCCCCGCGGCGAGGGCGGCGAGGAGCGCGTCGTCGTCCGGCAGGACGCGGTAGGCGATGGCGTCGAGGAGCGCCGGCTCGCCCCAGTAGCCGTCCCATCGCACGAGCTCGATGCCGACTCCGGGTTCCCATTCAGCCACGCGAAATGGCCCCGTGCCGATCGGCGCGACCGCGAAAACATCGCGGAAGGCGTCGATCCCTTCGGCCATGGCGGCGCGGGGGCAGAGGTAGGTGGTGGCGACGGTGGAGAGGAAGGGGGCGTAGGGCTCGCTGGTGGTGACGACCAGCGTCGTCTCGTCGGGGAGATCGACGCTGGCCACCTTCTGCCAGCCGAGGGTGCTGAGTGCGGCGAAGGCGCGGTCCTGCGACAGCTCCCAGGCGGCGACGAAGTCCTCGCCCGAGAACGGCTCGCCGTTGTGGAAGCGCACGCCCTGGCGGAGGGCGAAGGTGTAGGTCAGACCGTCCTCGCTGATGGAGAAGCCTTCGGCCAGGGCGGGGCGCAGCCGGCCCTCGGCGGTGTAGCGCAGCAGCCCGTCCATGACCCCGTCGAGGAGGTCGAAGGCGGCCACGGTGCTTGCCAGCCAGGGGTGGAGCGAGTCGGGCTCGCTCGGGGCGCCGGCGATCAGGCGCCCGTCGGGGCGGGGCGTTCCGGCGGGGGAGGTGGGTCCGGATGGCCGCGTCGGGCCGTCCTGCTGGAACGCGCCTGCCCGGAGGCGCGAAAAGGCTCCGCCAGAAAGCCCGACGCCGACGCCGCCGAGCAGCGCCCGGCGGCGAGTCAGGCGGCGAGCGGAGCCGAGAGCGCCGCGATCATCGTCGATGGGATGGCGTGCCAAGCAAAATCTCCGGCCGGTCTGCGTGCGGTCGTGGTCCAGTCTAACCCCGCGCATGGTCGCGCATCCCACACACTGCTGTAACGTCGGAGGTCGCCGGGGAGACGATTCCGTGCGACACTCGACGCAGGATCGATTCTTGCGAGACTGGCGGCAGGATCGCGAGGAGCACGGACGCAAGGAGGAGATGCATGGCCAACGCGGCAAACGGGCAGAAACCGACGGTGCGGATCGAGTACTGCACCTCCTGAGGGTATCTCTCACGCGCCGCCGGTCTGGCGGAGAACCTGCTGCACGATTACCACGAGAAACTCAAGGGCGTGACGGTCGCTCCCGGCGAGTCCGGGTCGTTCGAGATCTTCCTGAACCGGAAGAAGATCTTCTCGAAGAAGGCGACCGATCGGTTTCCGGAGGCGAACGAGGTCGAGGAGAAGATCGGGGAGTTGGTCGGGGCGTAGAACTCTCACCCAATCCGAAGCAACCCTCACCCCAACCCCTCTCCCTGTGCGCAGGGAGAGGGGCTTTCATTTGGCGACGTTCGCGAAATGGCAAGAATCTGGTAGCCAAAATCCTTGCAATCGTTGATAGAATCGCATTGCGTGAGTTACGGATAGAGCGGCTTCTTCGTGATGCGCCGGATTCCGCGGCCTGACGCTGGCGGAATGCGGAAGGAGATCAGACAGCCATGAACCGAGCGCGACGATGGATCACCCTGGGTTTGCCGATCGTCCTGCTGATGGCGATGGCGATCTTCGCGGTGGCGGCGAGCGCGCCGCTTGTCTGGGCGCAGGAAGACGATGGGCCGCACCCGGCCCATATCCACTCCGGGAGCTGCGACGACCTGGGCGATATCGTCGTGCCGCTGACCGACGTGGTCGAGAACACGGCCGGCGAGAGCTTCGGCTCGGATCAGGCGGTTCCGGTGGAGGTGAGCGAGACCGACGTCGAGCTGTCGCTGAGCGACCTCCTGGCGGGGCCGCACGCCATCAACATCCACCAGAGCGCCGAGGCGATCCAGATCTACATCGCCTGCGGCGACATCGGCGGGCGCGTCATCGACGGCGACCTGCTGATCGGCTTGCAGGAGATCGACGGCTCCGGCCACCAGGGCGTCGCCCGCCTCGAAACGGACGACGACGGGACGGAGGTCTACGTCTATCTGGCCGACCAGGGCGCCGGCTCCGAGGCGGAGCAGGAGGCCGCGGCGCCCGCCGCGGCCACGACCGCGCCAGCCGATGCCGCCGCGGACGCCGAGACGCCGGAGGCCGAGACGCCGGAGGCCGAAACGCCAGAGGCCGAAACGCCGGAAGCCGAAACACCAGCGGCCGCCGCCGACGCGGCCGCGGCGGGGCAGGAGGTCCCGGTCGACATCCGCGACTTCGCCTTCAGCCCGAACCCGGTCGAGATCGCCGTCGGGGACACGGTGACCTGGACGAACCAGGACCAGGTCCCTCACACGGCGACCGCCGAGGACCGCGGCGTGCTGCAATCGGGGACGATCTCGCCGGGGTCCAGCTTCAGCCAGACGTTCGAGACGGCGGGCGAGTTCCCCTACTTCTGCGAGTTCCACCCGAACATGACGGGGACGATCGTCGTCCAGTAGTCGTGAGTCGTGAGTCGAAAGTCAGGAGGTGGAGGCGATGAAGATGCGCGTTCTGGCCGTCGCCCTTCTGGCGTTGGGGGTGGCGTCGTTGGGCGGGGCATTCTGGGGCGGCACTGGCTTGGCCCAGGAGAGCTCGCCGCCGCGGCCGTCGCACATCCACGTCGGCGGCTGCGACGAGCTGGGCGAGGTCGTGCAGCCGTTGACGAACCTGTCCGTGCCGACCGGGGAGCTGCTCGGCAGCGGCGACGCGGTGATCGCCGAAGCGGCGTTCACCAACATCCCGCAGCCGCTGAGCGCCTTTCTGGAAGAGGACCATGCCCTCAAGGTGCATCTGTCGCGGGACCAGATTCAGGTCTATCTGGCCTGCGGCGACATCGGCGGCACGGTCGACGCCGACGGGGCGCTGATCGTCGGCATGAAGGAGCTGGACGACTCGGGGTACGCCGGGATCGCCTACCTCGTGCCGGCGGGCAACGGGGGCACCAACATCTCGGTGATGATCGCCGAGGTCAACGCGGTTGGCGACGAGGCCGCGGCGCAGCCGGCGGGCGCCGCCGAGACGCCGGCCGCGGCCGCGGCCGCCGATGCCGAACCGGAGATCGTCGACGTCAGCCTGACGAACTTCGCCATCGCCATGCCGACCGAGCTGACCGCCGGCTCGTACCGCTTCGCCATCGCCAACGACGGCGCGACCCCGCACAACCTGGTGATCGAGGGCGAGGGGGTCTCCAAGCGGCTGGCGAACAATCTGCAACCGGGGCAGTCGGGCTTCCTCAATGTCGAGCTCGGCCCGGGGACGTACACGGTCTTCTGCCCGGTCGGAGAAGGGGCGCACCGGGCGAACGGGATGGAGCTGGAGCTGACGGCGACGTAGGGTGACGGGCGATGGGTGTCGGGTGACGGTTTCGACCGACGTCTGACACCCGTCTCCTGTCATTTACTTTGACCGCGTCCGACGCCAGCCACTTCGCGCAACTGGTTTTCTGCAGCGATGTGGCCAAGGATGATGCGGCGAGCCGCCTCGGTGGGATCGGTGCCGTGTCGCTCGGCGAGCGCGGCGAGGGCACGGTACTCGTCTCCTGAGAATAGTGGGCTAACCTCGAACACCGTGTCTACCCCGCCCGACACGAGTTCAGCATTGTCCCAATCCCAATGCTCGGGATCCATGAGTTCGCGTTCCTCCTCGTCGAGGGGCTCCTGGGTGGACTCGTAGCGGGACTGTTCGGCCATGGTCGAGTCTCCTCTAGCGCAGCTTAGCGGCATCGCTGGCCTTGCAAAACCAAGCGGTGATTGCCCGCCATGTCCGAGGATCATCTGTCGGGACTACCGGCATGGCAAGACATCGGCCCTGATCGTCGCGGCCAACAAGAAGATGCGAGGCGGCGCGGCCCTTACGGTTCCGGGCAAGGACATGATCGTTCGCGGCAACGGCCTGCATTTGCACCTCGGTGATGCCGTGGTGGGCGGCCTTTTCGATGGCGCGCTGGGTGACGACAATGCGACTCACCGCCCGCCGTGTCATTGAGCGTCTCCCAGGGAGGCGCCATCATTCCTCCCCTGCTCATCCCATCACCCCTTCCAAGTGTGCCACTCCGACGCCAGCAGGTCGAACATTAGCGCGTTTTCGAAGCCGGCGGGGCCGTAGCCGGACCAGGTGAAGCGGCCGGCGTCGCGGTAGCCTTGTTTGCGCAGGGCGGCCTGGGAGCGGGGGTTGCGCTCCTTGACCCAGGCCCAGATCATGCGCAGGTTCAGCCGGTCGAAGCCGTATTCGAGCAACAGCAGGTTCGCTTCCGTGCCGTAGCCCTGGCCGCGGTGCTCGGGGCGGTAGAGCCAGTAGCCCGACTCGGCGTTGCCGGCGATCCAGTCGATGGAGTAGAGCCCGGTCTCGCCGATCAGCTCGCCCGTCTCGCGCAGCACCACGGCGAACTCCAGGTCGGTGCTGGGGTCGGTCTCGCCCATCTCGTTGAACCAGCTCGCCAGGCTGATGGCGCTGTACGGGAACCGGCTGTGACCGAAGGTGGGCGCCGGTTCGGCGCGGATGAGGTTCGCGATCGTCTCCGCGTCCCCGGGCTCCATCGGGCGTAATGCCAGCCGCTCACTGCCGATCACGGCGTTGGGCGGCAACGTCGAGCCATCGCGTGAGTGCCGGCGCAGCGGAGGCGCTTTCGGGGCAGCGACGGGTTCGCCGGCCGCCGCGATGCCGGGGCCGGGATCGCCCATGCGCGCCAACCAGCCGGGATGGAGCAGGTCGAGGTAGAGCTTGTCGTGGAAGGCGCCGTCGCGCCAGACGCCCTGCCGGAGTTGGACCGCCGGCCGCATGCCCAGCGCCTCGGCTTCCGCGAGCAGAGGCGTCAGTCCGGTATCGGTCGTCAGGCTGACGACGGGCTTGAACCGCTCGCCGGAGATCCAGGGCACGAGCTGGCCGAGCATCTCCGCCTGGACATGGGCGCCGGCCTCGCCCAGGGCGGGGTCGGCGTGGAGCGCGATGGTGGTGGTGACCGGGTCGCCGTAGTCGATGCGCGCCGAGCCGACGGGGCGATCGTCGTCGCGGCGGCAGGCGATCAGGAGCGCCCGGTGGCGCTCGGCGTCGTTGGGAACGGTCTTTTTGAGCTGCGCCTCGGCCGCTTCGGCGGAGATCGGGAACGGGGACTGCCGCCAGGCGGTGGCCCATTTGGCGTCGGAGAGCTGCGCCCCGCGCAGGTAGATCGTCTCGCCAATCAGGTAGGACTGGGCCTCGCCCGGCCGCGCGGGCGCGGCCAGGGCTGAGGCGTCTTCAGTGGCAGCCTCGGTGGTCATGTCGCGATGGCCTCCATGGGGATTGGGAGCGAAAGGAGCCGGCCGTGGCCGGGGATGGCGTCCTCAATGCCGATGCGGCGCAGCGCCGCCCAGGCGCCGGCCTGGTTGCTGGTGACGACGGGTTTGCCGAACCGCCTCTCCATCGACGCGACCGCCGGCAGGCAGTGCCAATTGGTGCAGGAGATGAAGACCGCGTCGACGTCGGGGGTGTCGACCCGCTCCGCCAGGACGGCCGCTTCCTCCGGTTCCAGACGCCCGATCTCGGCATCGGTGGCGCACCCAAGCCCGGCAATTTCAGCAACGCGGAACCCGCTCTCTGCGAAGAACGCGCGCTCGATGCGGTTCAAATCGTCCATGTAGGGCGTGGCGATCGCCAGAGATGTCGCGCCGACGGCCCGCAGGGCCGCCAGCACCGCCGTCGTGGTGGTCGTCGCGGGGCGGCCACCCGCGCGCTCGATGCGGCCGATCAACTCCCGGTCCCAGCCGATGCCGTGGACGAGACTGCCGGTGGTGCAGGCGAAGACGATGACGCCGACGTTGTAGAACCCGTACAGCCACGCGATCTCGGTGAAGACGATGAAGAATCCGAGCGCGCCCGCGGTGAGTGGACCGTGCGCCAACTGCATCAGGCTCGCCAGCCGGGGATGGAACCAGAACAGGCTGGCGCCCCACGCCAGGAAGATGGAGGCGTACAGGGCAGGTCGCGCTCCGGGGAAAGCGGCTGGCGCGCTCATGGCGCACCAAGCGTGAGCGTCGCACCCAGGCCGATCGTGGTCAGGTCACGAGCGCCAGCGGCTCGCTCACGGCGAAGGAGCAGGTGCATCCGGTTGGCGCCAGCGATCGGGGCGGAGGCGCGGACATACAGGTCCGTGACCGGGCCCGTGAGCGTCGGATCGATGCTGCGATTCTGGCCGCCGGCCGCACCGAGTGCGACGAGGACGTCGGAGCCCAGCCGGACCTCGCCGTTGAGCAACACCCGCCACGAGCGCTCGCCAGGTATTCCGGTCGCCGCGTAGAACACGGTCGGCTCGGCGCGCCAGCGTGCGCCCAAAGGCACGTTGAACCCGGCGTGGCCCAGCCATTCGGTACGCTTGTCGTCACGGGGGCCCACCCAGCCGCCGGTCTTCAGCGCCGTTCCGCTCCGGAGGTAGACCACCTGCTCGGCCTCGAGCATCGATTGACCGATGCCTCCAGGCAGCGTGCGCCGCGCGCCCTGGAGGACCGCGGCGCGATCGACGCGACGTAGGCGCCGCGGCGCACCTTCATCGCCTTGCCGGCGA
>CALMZR010000092.1 GCA_937870845.1 uncultured Chloroflexota bacterium | reverse complement strand
CATTTCAAGAGCGTCTATCTCAACTGGCTGGAGAACATCCACGACTGGACGATCTCTCGTCAGCTCTGGTGGGGCCATCGCATCCCGGTCTGGTACTGCCAATCGTGCGGCGAAACGATCGTCACCGACGAGGAGACGCTTTCGGCCTGCCCGCACTGCGGCGGGCCGGTGGAGCAAGACCCGGACGTGCTCGACACCTGGTTCTCCTCCGGACTCTGGCCCTTCTCCACCCTCGGCTGGCCGGACGACACCCCCGACCTGCGGCGGTTCTACCCGACGTCGGTGATGGAGACCGGGTACGACATCATCTTCTTCTGGGTGGCCCGCATGGTCTTCTTCGGCCTGGAGGTGATGGGCGAGCTTCCATTCCACACTGTCTACCTGCACGGAATGGTGCGCGACATCGAAGGGGCCAAGATCAGCAAGACGCGCGGCAACGTCATCGACCCGACCCTGGTCACCGCCGGGTACGGCGCCGACGCGCTGCGCTTCGCCCTCATCACCCAGAGCGCGCCGGGCAACGACCTCAAGCTCGACATCCAGAAGGTCGAGGACGCCCGCAACTTCGCCAACAAGCTCTGGAACGCCACGCGCTTCGCCCTCCGCCCGATCGCCGCCGCCGAAATCACGATGGGCAACGACGGCCCGGCGCGGCCTTCCGGCGACCTCGCCCTGGCCGACCGGTGGGTCGTCAGCCGCCTCGACGCCACGATCGACGAGGCGAACCGGCTGATGGGCACGCACCAGTACGGCGAGGCCAGCAAGGCGATCCGCGAGTTCGTCTGGTCGGAGCTGTGCGACTGGTACATCGAAGCGGCCAAGGTCCGGCTGCGGGGAACGCGAGACGAGCAGGAAGCCGTCGCGCAGACGCTGGCCTACGCGCTGGAGCGGTCGGTCCGCTTGCTCCACCCATTCATGCCATTCGTCACCGAGGCGCTCTGGCAGGAGCTGCCGCACGTCGGCGACAGCGTCATGATCGCTTCCTGTCCTGAGGCGGGCGCCACAGACGCCGCGGCGGAAGCCGCTTTCGGCGCGTTGATCGAGACCGTGCGCGCCGTCCGCAACGCCCGCACCGAGGCGAACGTCGAGCCTGGACGCTGGATCGCCGCCGAGGTCTTTGCTGGTCCCCACGCGCCGGCGTTCGAGTCCTCGCGCCGCGAGTTCGGCTCGCTGGCCCGAGTCGCCGACGACGAGCTCGCCATCCGCGATACGGCTCCCGAAGGGGGGCAAGGGGCGCTAACCGCCGTGGCCGGCGCCGTGGTAGCTATGCTCCCACTGGCCGGCATGGTCGACCTGGACGCCGAGCGAGACCGCCTGCGCAAGGAAATCGTCGCCGCCGAGGCCGAGCGCGCCCGCGCCCGCGCCCAACTTGGCAACGAGGCATTCGTCTCCCGCGCCCCGGAGAACGTGGTCGCGGTGCAGCGACAGCGCCTGGCGACCTCCGAGGAGCAGATCGCGGTGCTGGAGCGTCGGTTGGCGGAGCTGGATGGTTGAGAAGCCGCCACAACCGACGTCCGAACCACCCTCACCCCAACCCCTCTCCCTGTGCGCAGGGAGAGGGGCTTTCGCACGCGCTCGCGACGGCTTTGTGCTCCCTTCTCCCCGCTCCGAGGGGAGAAGGGCTGGGGATGAGGGGCGTCCGCCCATGAGCGATTCGCCTCTTGATGAGAGGATCGGCCGCGACTTCTACGCGCGCCCCACGTTGCACGTCGCCCGTGACTTGCTAGGTCAAGTCGTCGTTTCCCGCACGCCGGATGGCCAAACGGCGGGCCGCATCGTCGAAACCGAGGCCTACCACGGACCCGATGACCCCGCGTCGCACGCGGCCCGCCTGAAGCAGGGCCGCGTCGAAGCGATGTGGGGCGAGCCAGGCATCGCCTATGTCTATCGCTCCTACGGCATCCACGTCTTGCTCAACGTCGTCACCGAGCCGGCAGGGGTAACGGGCGCGGTCCTGATCCGCGCTTTGGAACCGCTGGCAGGCATCGAGCTCATGCAACGGCGACGAGGGACCGACCGCTTGCCCCTCCTCTGCTCCGGACCGGGCCGCCTCTGCCAGGCGCTCGGCATCGCGCTCGATTGGCACGGCGCCGATCTGGTCACGAGCGACCGGCTCTGGATCGCGCCCGGCGAACCGGCCGCAGAGGTCTCGATCTCGGGGCGCATCGGCATCAGCCGCGGCCAGGAGCATCCGTGGCGCTTCTGGGTCGCCGGCAGTCCCCACGTCTCGGCCCATCGCCGCGCCTGGCCCCCGGCCGGCTGACGCCCGCGGGACACGTGGTACCCTGCCGACAGCCCCGTTTCGCCCGTTTCGTGGACGCGCCCATGCCGCTGCGACTCCTCGACGAACGCACCATCGGCAAGATCGCCGCCGGCGAGGTCGTCGAGCGCCCCGTCTCGGTCGTCAAGGAGCTGCTCGAGAACGCCATCGACGCCGGCGCCTCCCGCGTCCGCGTTGCCGTCAAGGGCGGCGGCATCGAGTTGATCGAGGTCGTCGACGACGGCTGCGGCATCGCCCCCGCCGACCTCTCAGTCGCCGTGCAACGCCACGCCACCTCGAAGCTCTCAGCCTTCGAGGACCTCGATTCCCTGACCACCCTCGGGTTCCGGGGCGAGGCGTTGCCGAGCATCGGCGCGGTCGCGTCCCTCGCCATCCGCTCCCGAGTTCCGGATGCCACGCACGCCTCGCTGTTGCGCGTCTCGTACGGCGAGGTCACCGAGCCAGTCCCCGTGGGCGCGGCGGAAGGGACGGCCGTCACCGTGCGCGATCTCTTCGCCAACGTCCCGGCGCGACGCAAGTTCCTCCGCCAACCTTCTACCGAAACGGGCTATATCCAGCGCGCCGTCGCCGCCTACGCCGCCGTCTACCCGGCGATCGCCTTCGAACTGACCATCGACGGCCGCCGCGCGTTCGCCACGGATGGGTCGGGGGACGCCATCGCCGCGGCGACCGCTGCGCTCGGGGCGGAGGTCGGCCGGGCGGCGATCCTGCTCGCACCGCCCGAAGAGTCCGCGGCTGTGCCGGGCATGATCGTCGAAGGGTGGATCTCGTCGCCGGAGCTGTCGCGCTCCCATCGCCAGGGGATCGTTATCTTCGTCAATGGCCGCTGGGTGCAGAACCGGGCGCTCGGGTTTGCGCTGGAGGAGGCGTACCACTCGCTCCTCCTCGTCGGCCGGCGCCCCCTGGCGGCGGTCCATCTCCGGCTCGACCCGGCCGCGGTCGACGTCAACGTGCATCCGACCAAGGCCGAGGTGAAGTTCGTCGACGAGCGCGCCGCCTGCCGCGCCGTGCAGCGCGCCGTCCACGCCGCCCTGGCGCGCCGCCCCCACGCCGAGATTCCCCACATCCGCTTCGAGCCGATCCCGACGCTGCCCGCGGCGCGACAGCGGCCCATCCCGTTTGCGCCACCACGCTTCGCGTCGGCGCCGTCGCAGGCGCCGGAGGACGCGCGGGAGCCGAATGGCGCCGGCCAGGCCCATCCCTCGGGCGTCCCCCTCTTACGCGTGCTGGGCCAGATCGCCTCCAGCTTCATCATCGCCGAGGGTCCGGACGGCATGTACCTCATCGACCAGCACGCCGCCCACGAGCGCGTCCTCTACGAACGCATCCTGGGCCAGCTGGGCGACCGCGCCGTCGATCGCCAGGCGTTGCTCGATCCGCTCGTCGTCGATTTGACCGCGCAGGAGATGGCCGCTTTTGAGCGGTCGCGCCAGGAGCTGCACGACATCGGGTTCGAGATCGAGCCCTGGGACGGCGGGGCCGTCGCCGTGCGGGCCGTCCCGGCGCTCGTCAACGGCGTCGACGTCGCGGAGCGGCTGCGGTTGATCCTGCGCGAGCTGGCTGACGGTGGCCAGGGGAACTCGTGGCTGGACGCCGTCGCCATCAGCACCGCCTGCCACACCTCAATCCGCGCCGGGCAGCCCCTCTCCCTCCCCGAGATGCGCGAGCTGGTCATGGCTCTGGAACGCTCCTCGCAACCCCGCGCCTGCGGTCACGGTCGCCCCACCATGCTGCACCTCTCCGGCAGCGATCTGGAAAAGCAGTTCCAGCGGCGATAGGAGGGGAACGCCATGGCGCGCATCCGTGTTTCGGCGGAACGAACCATCCCGGCGCCGGCTGAGGCGGTTTACGCCCTGCTCGCCGACTATCGCGACGGTCACCCCAGCATCCTGCCTCCCGCCTTCTCCGATTTCGCCGTTCTCGAAGGGGGGAGTGGAGCCGGAACGCGCATCCGCTTCAAGTTGACCCTCGGCAGCCGCACGCAGGAAACCGAGGGGATCGTCGCCGAGCCGGAGACTGGGCGGGTGCTCACCGAAACCTATCCCCGCGACAACTCGGTGACGACCTTCACCGTCGATCCTGAGGGGGACGCCAGCCGGCTGCGCATCGAGACCACTTGGGATTCGCGGCCCGGATTCGCCGGGCTCGTCGGGCGGTTCCTTGCGCCGCGGCTGCTGAAGCCGCTGTACCGGGACGAGCTCGACCGGATCGAGGCGTGGGCGCGCCAGCGCTCCGGCCAGGAACCGTTAGCAAGCTCGGGACCGCGCTAGAGCCGCCCGCCCCGCTCCCATCGATGCGCTGAGGCTCCGCCCGCCTACGCCGAACTCCTCAACTGGATTCGGCATCACTCAATCCGGCGCTGGCTGACCGGATCGAAGAGATGCGCCCGATCCGGGTCGAAGCCGAACCAGAGGCGGTCGCCCATCTCGGCCGGGTAGTCGGATGGCGCTCGCGCGACCACGAACTGCCCGCCCAGGTCGAGCGTCACCAGGCGCTCGTTTCCCAGGTCTTCCACGACGAAGACGTCGCCGGGAATGGCGCCTGGCCCAGCCTCGCGCCGCAGCAGCACCTCTTCCGGCCGCACGCCGAGAATCGCCTGGGTCTGACCGCTCGCGAGGCCGAGAATCCGGGCGCCCAGGCGCCCAGCGGTGGGAACCGTCGTCCCAGCGATTTCGAAGGCCGGGTCGCCGTCGGCGCTGGCGACGCCGACGTCGAGCAAATTCATCGGCGGGCTGCCGAGGAATCCGGCCACGAAGACGCTCGCCGGCCGCGCGTAGACCTCCTTTGGCGGTCCAACCTGCTGCAGGACGCCGCGGTCCATGATCGCCACGCGGTCGGCGAGGGTCATCGCCTCCGCCTGGTC
>CALMZR010000091.1 GCA_937870845.1 uncultured Chloroflexota bacterium | reverse complement strand
ATCCGCCACCAGGGACGGGGGAGGAAGCGGTAGGTAGCAACCCTTGGACTCGTCAACGCGCCTGACCCCCCGGTTCGTCATTGCGAGCGTCGCGAAGCAATCCATGGGTCGGCCGCTGGATTGCCGCGCCACCTTCGGTGGCTCGCAATGACGAAACATCTGGTTGAAGGCCCAGTCCGCTTTCGCCCTAAGCCCCCCGCCCCGCCAGCGCCTCGATCTGCTCCGCCGCCAGCTTCTCTTTCGGCGGCATCTTGCGTTCGCCGGTGTGGCGGATCGCCTCGACGAGCGGGCTGCGCGCGGGGTCGCCGGGCACGATCGCCGGCCCATTGTTCCAGCGTGCGGCCGTTCTCGCGTAGCGCCTTGCTCGCGTCGTCGATCGGGAATCGATGCGAGATGAGGCGGCCAACCTGGAGATTACCGGCGGCCATCATGTCGAGCACAGCCTCGAGATTCCGCTGTTCGGTCCACCGCACAAAACCAACCGGATAATCGTTTCCCCTTTGCTCGTAGTTCTCGTCGTAGCGACCCGGTCCGTAGGAGCAGGAGACCTGGAAGCTGATTTCCTTTTCATAGAAATCGGCGCGTGAAAGTTGCAGCCCCGCCACCCCTACCAGCACGATCCGGCCCCGCTTGCGGCTCATCATCGCGGCCTGATGGACCGGCTCGAGCGCGTCCACGGCGACCGGCCCCTCGTGAGCGAGGCCGATGTGGGTCTCACGCTCACCTACCGGCAGGCGGCCAAGCGGGTGCGGCGCTGGGCCGGCGGGATCGCGGCCCGCACCGAGAAAGGCGACGTGGTCGTCATCGCCGGTAAGGGCCATGAGACTGGACAGATCGTCGGTGACAAGGTGTTGCCGTTCTCGGACCATGATGAGGTCCGCAAAGCACTGGAGCGTGTCTGACGAATGACCGCGGCACTCTGGACCTGGGACAACCTCGTGCCGGCTGCCATCGGCGTGGCCGACGGCGCGCCGTTGGTCCCTATCACCGGCTTCTCCATCGACACGCGCTCGCTTCAGCCGGGCGAGATGTTCGTCGCCATCCGCGATGTGCGCGACGGCCATGACTTCGTGCTCGAGGCCTTCCGCAAGGGCGCTGCGGCAGCGCTGGTGTCGGTCGAATACAAGCGCCGCGACGGCGACGGGGCCCATCCAGCGGGCGCGTGGCCTGGGCTGCACGGCCTGCCTCGCCGCAGCCAGCACCGCGGCATCGAGGGAGGCGGGCGGCTCCTCGCGCGCGAGCTCGCGATAATGCCGCGACAGGCTGTCGTCGTGCTCACTCATCGCGCACCGCTTCCCGCAGCTTGTTCATGGCGTAGCGCAGCCGGCTCTTGGCCGCCTCCTCGTTGGTGCCCGTCGCGGCCGCGATCTGCGCCGCGGTCAGATCGCCTTCATGGTGGAGCAGGAACGTCTCGCGCTGCGCGAGCGGCAGGGCCGCGATCGCCGCGGCGAGGCGATCCAGCGTCTCGCGCGCCTCCGCCATCCGGTGCGGCTCCGAGCTCGGCGCGGCGGCGGGCTCCGCGGCACCCGAGTCGTCGTCGAGCGAGACCACCGCGAGCCCGCGCGCGCGCCAGTGGTCCACGAGCCGGTTGTGCGCGATGGTGTAGAGCCAGGTCGTGAACTTCGCCTGCGGCACGTAGCGGTCGCGGGCATCTATGACGCGCATCCAGATGTCCTGGAAGAGCTCCTCGGCCTCGCCCGGCGACTTGACCGACCGGAGCACGAACCGGTAGAGCGGGCCCTTGTGTCTGCGGTACAGCGCCTCGAAGCCCGCGGCATCGCCGCCGGCATACGCGAGCATCAACTCTTCATCGATCATCAGGGGAGCAGGTTACCAAGTAACCTGCCCCCATGTTGTGGGACATTTACCAGCGGTAGCGGGGTGGATCGGGTACGAAAGGGGTCGGGAAGGGATCGGGGTCGCGACGTCCGTAGGAGCCGCGGATCACGCCCTGGGCGACGAGATTGCGATAGCTGTCGTAGTAGATGGCGATCGTCTCCACCGGCTCGCGCGTTGCGCGCTCGAACTCCGTGGGCCGCGCGGCGGAATACTCGGGCCGCCCGTGACCGGTCCCCAACGGCGCCGAGGGCGCTGCACGGCCGTGCTTCTGCTGCGCCTGGGCGCCAGGCTGCGCCTGCTTGTCGGCGCCCTTGCTCTTGGGCCCCCACGAGTCATGGGGCTCGTCCTCCTCCGGGATTTCATGGCGGTAGGCGCGCTCGAAGAGCGCCACCCCGATCACGCCCACGTTGTCCGGCCGGCCGGTCCGGCCGGCGTACGAGTCGCCGAGCGAGGTGAAGTAGAACGAGGCGATTTCACCGAGGCTCTTGCGCCAGCCCTTGATCTCCATCCGGCTCCACGGCGAGAGCACATAGCCGCCCTGGTCGGGGCT
>CALMZR010000090.1 GCA_937870845.1 uncultured Chloroflexota bacterium | reverse complement strand
AGCGCTCGCTGCCGAAGCGGCCGGTTTTTTCGAGCAGGTTGAGGCAGAAGACGATCAGGCTGGGCGGGGGGATCGCCTCGCGGCAGTCCGCGCCGGCCCAGGCCGTGCCCAGCCGGTGCAGCGCGGCGCGGCGCTCCTCGTGGTCGGTCAGCTCCTGGAAGAGGCCATCGGCGACCACGCTGCGCCAGGAGCCCGCGGCGTCGACCTCGTCGATCTCGAAGCTGACGCGCGGCTGCTCGCGCATGGCGTCGATCTTCTGACCGGGGCCGCTGACCGCGTAGACCGCGGCGCCATCGTAGCGGTAGTTCATGGGGACGATGACCGGCCGGCCATCGAGGCAGTAGGCAATCCGCCCAACGCGATGTCGCAGGAGGAGGGATTCGATTTCGCCTGGGCTCAGGAGTCCGACCATGGTCTCTTTCGTCCGGCCCGTATCAGCCTTCCGCATCGTACCCGCCGCGGCGTGGCGTTCCCATCGCCTCTGGGTGGTTAGCGTTACAAAGCCGTGTCAATCGCGCGAGCGAGGCCGCGGTTCCGGTGTGTCAAGTGTGACACACCGGAACCGCCCGGAGCGATTGGGGGACCCAGCTCCGGGCCGAAGTTGTCACGATTCTGAAACAGAATCGGCCATGCGATTGAGACGCCTGTTGCGCGGATGGGTCCAGACTTGCCGTTGGCGCCGGCCAAGCACAGCGCCGGGCTCAGGGGATGGAAGACGGAAAGGACCAGGGATGACCGAGAACACCTTCGACCGCGTCGCCAGGCGTCTGGGCGCGGGCGCATCGCGGCGGCGGATGCTCGGCGTGCTGGCCGGCGCCGCAGCCGCGGCGTTGGCGGGGACGGCGGTCGAGGCGAAGCGGGGGCAGGGCCGGGGCCAGGGCAAGGGCCAGGGGAGAGGCAAGGGGCAGGGCCGGGGCAACGCCCGCGGCACAGTCAAGGTCTCGTTCTGCCACAAGTCGGACGAGGGCGGCTACGAGTTCATCACCGTAGCCGAGCCGGCGCGCAGGGCGCATGAGGCGCACGGGGACGCCGAGTGCGTGGAGGATCCGTGCAAGGCCTACACGGGGACGTGCAGCGCCGCCGGTGAGTGCGAGTTCGAGGCCCAGGTCGGAGCCGAGTGCGGCGAGGGGCTCGTCTGCGACGCAGCGGGCGCATGCGTGCCGACGCCCGACGACAACGGGGGCGAAGAGATCGTCTAAGCTCGACTTTAGCCATTTATGCGGGAGGTCGGTAGGGTAAGCTCGTCGCCACTCTGACAGGAGGAGCGATGATGCCGACCCTTCCGGCCCCGATGATAGCCGTCTTGCGGGGCTTTGCGCCGCTGTTCTCGCCCCGCGTCTGGCGCCACGCGCAGGTGCTGCTGGTGGGGGCAATCCTGGCTCCCGCGCAGCGCACCGTGGCCGCCGCGCTGCGCGTGACCGGCCGCGCCCAGGGGCGGCAGTTTCACCGCTACCATCGCGTGCTCAGCCGCGCCGAGTGGTCCGGGCTGGCCGTCGGCCGGGTGCTGTTGGGGTTGCTGGTCGCCGCGTTCGTACCGACCGGGCCGCTCCTGTTCGGCATCGACGAGACGCTGGAGCGCCGCCGCGGCAAGCGCATCGCCGCCAAGGGCATCTACCGCGACCCGGTGCGCTCCAGCCGCAGCCATTTCGTCAAAGCCAGTGGGTTGCGCTGGGTGTGCTTGATGCTGCTGGTGCCGGTCCCCTGGGCGGCGCGCACCTGGGCGCTGCCGGTCCTCACCGCGCTGGCTCCCTCCGAGCGGTACAACCGGGAGCGGGGCCGGCGCCACAAGACGCTGACCGACTGGGCGCGCCAGCTGCTCCTCGTGGCGCGCCGCTGGTGGCCGGAGCGCGCCATCGTCGCCGTGGCCGACAGCACCTACGCGGCGTTGGAGCTGCTGGCTGCCTGCCGCGCCTGGCGCGCCCCGGTCACGGTGGTGACGCGCCTGCGCCTCGACGCCGCGCTCTACGACCCCGCCCCGCCCCGCCGACCCCGCCAGACCGGGCGCCCACGACTGAAGGGGGCGCGGCAACCGACCCTCGCCGCGGTCGCCGCCGACCCGGGCGCCGCGTGGACCGCGCTCATCGTGGCGCACTGGTACGGCGGCGGCCCGCGCATCGTCGAGGTCGCCTCTGCCACGGCGGTCTGGTACCACTGCGGGCTGCCGCCGGTGCCCCTGCGCTGGCTCCTCATCCGCGACCCCCACGGGCACTTCGCCACCCAGGCGCTGCTCTGCACCGATCCCGCGGCCGACCCGGCCCAGATCCTCGCTTGGTTCGTCCAGCGGTGGCAGCTCGAGGTCACCTTCGAGGAAGCACGGCGCCACCTCGGGTTGGAGACGCAGCGCCAGTGGTCGGAGGCGGCGATCCGGCGCACCACGCCGGTGCTCCTGGGACTGTTCTCCCTCGTGACGCTGCTGGCCCACCAGCGAATGCAGGGATCGGACGACCTCGTCCGTCAGGCTGCTTGGTATCGCAAGCGCCAGCCGACCTTCGCCGATGCCTTGGCGCTCGTCCGGCGCGAGTTGTGGCAGCACCAAGCTTTTTCGATGTCCCCGGGGGATCGGGAGATGGTACAAGTCCCTCGCGCTATCGTGCAGTGCTGGACCGAGACGCTGTGCTACGTCGCCTGAAGGGCTAAAGTCGAGCTTAGGTAGTACGAGATTTCGTGATGATCCAACATTTCCTTTTTGGGAGCGGGGGCTGGCGCGCCGAGAACGTCCTCCGTGCGCTGCTGATCGTGTGCGCCTTGCTCCTCGTGCTCGTGTCCCTAAACGGACGGACAGTTTGGATCAAAGGTCCAGCGCCCAGCCCGGCTGCTCCTACGATCCGGGACGCCGCGGGCTGGGACTGGGTGGCACGCGTTTCGGGGGTCCTCGCCATATCGAGCATTGGCCTGGGATGGCGGTGGCGCCACCGTCCTGGCGTTGCCGTCGCCGCGGCGGCCGCAGCGACGGTGGCCTTCGGGTGGAGCGCGGTAGTGGCTTGGCGTTACTGGCAGGATTTGGCTGATGGGGCTGGCCAGCGGGATGGTTGGACGATGTCGCCCCCTGTCAATATACCCTTTGCCGCACTCATCGCCGGCACCGCGGCCAGCGTGGCTGTCGTGCTGACTATACGCACCCTTCCCTCTACTCCGCGGTTGAGATAAGAGCGGGTCCGCCGCGCAAACGATCATGACCTCGGGCACCTTTGAGGCCATGGTCTTCGTTGCCCCGTTCCCGCGCCTCGCCTTCGGTCAGGAGCGGCCGCGCAAAACCCTCTATGCAAGCGAACCGCGAACCACCATCCCGCGTGCCGCGGAGCCTCCAATGGGATCGTGGCGGGGCAGGGGCGCTGCCCCTGGTGGGTATCAAGACCTGCGGCCGGTCGAACGGGCTGCACATGTGATCTCGTTCAATGAGGACTCCTAAAGTCGGGGAAAAAGAGGCGACGGAACGTTTCCTGGGGGCTTGGTGAGTTGGTGATTCGCCAAGCAGGAGGAGGCCCTCGTGGCCAAGTGTACCCGCCTGTACCCGCCGCGCTTAGCACCCCCAGGTGAAGCGGACGTCCCGAACGAGGACACCATATCGAGTCCTGCGATCGGCTTTGTTAGAATCGAGCCGGGAGCCGCGGGCGATTCTGGCCGGGAGAAGACGAGCGGTGCAAGTCAACGCCAAAGTCGACTACGCGCTGCGCGCGCTGGCGGAGCTGGCCGTCGCCGACCCCGGCCCGATGAAGGCCGAGGCCATCGCGCGGGCACAGGGCATCCCCCCCAAGTTCCTCGAGAACATCCTGCTGGAGCTCCGCCACGCCGGGATCGTGCTGTCGCAGCGCGGCGCGGAGGGCGGCTACCGCCTTGGGTATCCAGCCAACGAGATCACCCTGGCCGACGTCATCCGCGTCGTCGACGGCCCGCTGGCCAACGTGCGCGGGCTGCGCCCGGAGCGGCTGGAGTACATCGGCCCCGCCGCGCCGCTGCTGCGCGTCTGGATCGCGTTGCGGGCGAACATGCGCGCCGTGCTCGAGCAAGTCACATTGGACGACCTGGTGAACGACCGGCTGCCGCCCGAGATCGTGGCCCTCACCGAATCGGCGGACGCCTGGAGCCGGCGCTAGCGGGCGATTGGAGCGCATCATGGCGAGCACCGCGACCACCATCAGCGAGCAGCAGTACCGCGAGTTGGTCCTGAGCGACGATGATCGTTCTTGGGAGCTGTGGGATGGCGTGTTGGTGGAGAAGCCATTGATGAGCATGAGGCACGATAACGTGGCTGCCTACATGGGAGCCGTATTGATTTTTCAGCTCGATCCCAACGAGTTTGTCGTGAACGTCAACGGCGGCAAGACGCGATACACGGCCCGCAACTACTACATTCCGGATGTCGTCGTGATTCCCGCCGCCTACCAACAACCGTTTGAGCACGATCCGGGGGCGTTCAATGCCTACACGAAACCGCTGCCGTTCGTGGCCGAGGTCTGGTCCCCGTCGACCGGGGACTACGACATGGCTGCCAAACTCCCCGTCTACCAGCAGCGCGGCGACCTGGAGATCTGGTTCTTCCATCCCTACGAGCGGACGCTCGCCGCGCGCCGCAGGCAGCCGGACGGTTCCTACCGCGAGGAACGGTATGCGGGCGGCATCGTCCCGATCCATTCCCTCCCCGGCGTGACGATCGACCTCGACGCGCTTCCCGGCGGCAGGAAACGCACCGGGCAGCCCTGAGGCCAGCAGCCAGCAGCCAGCAGCCAGCGGCCGCGATGGGAGGCGGCGATGCCATTCACCTACACCAACCGCAAGGGCGACGCCTACACGCTCTACCGCATCAAGACCGCGGGAGGCAAGCATCGTTACATCCTCGCCCAGCAGAGCAAGAAAGGCGACCCGGCGGACGAGCTGCCGCCGGGCTATCGGGTCAAGGAGACGGCGACCGGCGCCGTCTCGATCGTGCCGGACGAGCCGCCGCTGATCCAGCCCGCGGAACTGGCCGCCGTGGAACGCGCCTTGCGGCAGTTGCCCACGCCTGACGACTACCTGGCCGTTGCCCAGCACGACCGCATCGAGGTCTATGCCCCGGTCGCAGCGGCCCGCTACGGGTGGTATCCGGCCCCGCGCCAGGGAGAGCCGCCGCGGTACGACCCGGTCTTGCGGTTCGTCCTGATCGACCCGGCGCGCCGCGTCTTTCGCGGCGACCGGGCGTATCCCTGGCGGCGGGAGCGATGGGTCTGGCTGGGCCAGATCGGGAGCATCTCGGACGTCGCCGGGACACTGATCCCGGACCTGGCCGACCGCGCCAGGCGTGATCCCTTCGCCCTCGACAGCTTCGATTTCGACCTTCCGACATGGGATCGCGCCGTGGACGAATGGTTCAGCCGGCCCCGCCGTGCCCTGCGCTCTGCATCGCCGCCGGCCTCCGTGCATCGGCTGAAGGTGACGCTGAAACACTCGCGGCCGCCGATCTGGCGCCGGCTGCTGGTCCCCAGCGACATCACGCTCGATCTGCTGCACGACGTGGTGCAGACGGCGATGGGCTGGGACGACGAGCACCTTCACCTGTTCGAGATCGAGGGCATGACGTTTTCCGACCCGCGCCACCGCGATTCGGACATCGCCGAGGAGGCGGACGTCCGGCTGGACCAGGCGGCGCCCTACGCCAGACCTCGGTTCCGCTACCAGTACGACTTCGGCGACAGTTGGGAGCACGAGATCGTGGTCGAAGCGGTGCAGCCGCCGGAGCCGGGGCAACCGTACCCGGTGTGTCTGGCCGGAGAGCGCGCCGCCCCGCCCGAGGACTGCGGCGGCATCTGGCGGTATGGCTGGATGCTGGAGAGCCTGGCCGACCCGAACGACCCCGATCGCGACGAGCTCCTGGACTGGCTCGGCGGGCCAATCGACCCGGAGGCGTTCGACCTGGACGCCGTCAACCGGGGCCTGGCCGGGATGCGATAAGCCGGCGCGGAAGCAACCAATCAGACATCAACCCGCAATCGCACACGCCGATAGCTGCTACCCTTCGCGCAGCCCCGTACCCTTCTGGAGATGCTTCACGAATGGCAACCACGACAACCACCGTCAGCGAGCAGGAGTACCGCGAGCTGGCGTTCAACGACTACCAGACCAAGTGGGAACTGTGGGATGGCGTGCTGGTGGAGAAGCCGGGGATGAGCGTGTTGCACGATGACATGGCGACGTATCTCGGCTTCCTGCTGCAAAGCCAACTCGACCGTAGCGAGTTTCGCGTCAACGTCCAAAGCGCCAAGCTCCGGTACACGGCACGCAATTACTTCATCCCGGACGTGGCCGTGGTCGCCGCGTCGCTTGTGTTGCCGCGCCGGGGCGACCCGACGGCCTTCAACGACTACTCAGCTCCGATTCCGCTCGTGGTCGAAATCTGGTCACGGACCACTGGCGACTACGACTTCGCCGCCAAGCTCCCCGTTTACCGCCGGCGCGGCGACCGCGAAATCATGTACATCCAACCCTATGAGCCGACGCTCGCGGCGTGGCGTCGTCAGCCAGACGGAACCTACGTTGAGGAACTCTACCGAGGCGGGATCGTCCCCGTCCTCTCCCTCCCCAGTGTGACCATCGACTTTGATGCTCTGCTCGTCGGCTGAGGACGGCAATGACGGCCGTCAGCTCCGCCGCACGAGCTCAAGCGCCGGCGCGAACGCCTCGACGGCGGCGACGCTCGGCTCCTGCAGCCAGACCTGGACCTCGCCATACCCGGCGTCGCGGTACGTCAGCAGGCCGCCGGCGATCTGCTCCGGGGTCCCGCGCAGCGCGTTCCAGCTCGACCGCTGGGGCAAGTCCGGCAGGTCGACCCACACCCCGACGGTGCGCTTGAGCGTGGCCGGGTCGCGGCCGATGGCGGCGCAGGCGGCGTCGACCTTCGCCTGGGAGCGGGTCAGGTCTGCCATCGAATAGGGTTCGCACTCGGGATTGACCGCGTCGAAATCGCGGTTCCAGACATCGGCGTAGCGGGCGGCCAGCCCGAGCATGCGCTCCCCTTTCGAGGAGGAGCCGATGAGGATGGGCGGGCCGCCAGGACGCGGGCCGCGCGGGCGCAGCTCGCAATCGCGCGCCTCGTAGTACGTCCCCTGGAAATCGACATGCCCGTCGCGCAGCAATGGCGCAACGATCTGCAGCGCCTCCTCGAACCGGCTGACGCGGTGGTCGAAGGGGTAGCCGAACATGTCGAACTCCAGCTTGCACCACCCCGCGCCAAGCCCGAGGATGAGGCGCCCGCCGCTGATCTCGTCGACCGTGTCGGCCATCTTGGCCAGCAACGCGGGGTTGCGAAAGGCGGTGCAGGTCACCAGCATGCCGATGCCGATGCGCTCGGTGGCCGCGGCGAGCGCGGCGGCCAGCGACCAGCCTTCCCAGGCCCCCTCGGGTTGGGCCCCGGGGCGCGGGATATCGATGATGAGGTGGTCCGGCAGCCAGACGCTGTCGTAGCCTAGCGCCTCGGCGTGGCGCACCGTGGCCAGCAACTCGGCCCAGCGCGGGACCGTGCCCCGCGCCCGGTTCTCGGTCGGCATGAGCAGGAATCCCACGCCGAATTCGTCTGGCTGGGTATCGGTCACGAGGATCTCCTGTCAGACATGAGAGTGCCGTGCGCACATGGCGTCATGCCCAGCGCAGCGAGGAATCCCGGCTCCGACGAAACGTCGTTCCCCGAGCGCCGAGATTCCTCCTTCGTCGGAATGACACGGCTGCGGCGCGTCGCCGCGCCCGAAGGTCCATGGCCGTATCACTCTGTCACCCTATCACCCTATCACCCTCTCACCCATTTCGCCGTACGATTCAGCATGTCCCGAGCCGCGGCCACGTCAGGAGGCGCCGCATGCCCGTTACCTACACCAACCGCAAAGGGGTCGCGTACACGCTCTACCGCAAGACCGGCATCGATGGCAAAGAACGCCACGTCTTCGCCCGCGACCCCGTTGGCGCGCCCGTCGACGAGATGCCGGCCGGGTTTCGGGTCAGCGAGAGCCCCAACGGCGTCGTCTCCGTCGCCCGCGACCGGCCGGCGCTGATCCGCCCCGAGGAGATCGCCGCGGTCGAGCGCGAGCTGCGGCGCCACCCGCGCGCCAGCGACTACCGCCTCGTCGTCAAGGAGAAGCGGATCGAGCTGTACGCCAAGATCGGCGCGGACGCCGGCGGCGCGTTTGGCCAGCTGCTCGCCGGGCAGGGCGCATCGCCGGAGACGGACGCGGAGTTGCGGGAGCTCGACGATCTCTGGGCCGAGTTCACGCCTGTGCTGCGCATCGCGCTGCGCGACCCGGAGCGTCGCACGTTCGCGGCTCAGCAACGCGTTTCGCGGTGGGAGGGCGACGTCTGGGTCGATCTGGGAACGGCGGGGAGCATCGATGCGGTCGCGCGCGAGGCCGTGCCTCAGCTCCCCAGCGTGACCTACGTGTTCGTGCCGCCCTTCGCCGAGCCGGCGCTCAAAGCCCGCCGCGAGCACGCGAAGGCGACGGGCGCTCGCAAACGCTCCGGGGCGAAACCGGCGTCCATCCACCAGCTCAAGGTGACGCTGCTCGGCAGCAAGCCGCCGATCTGGCGCCGGATTGCGGTCCCCAGCGACTACACGCTTGGCCAGTTGCACCACGCGCTGCAACTGGCGATGGGCTGGCATGACGGGCGCCTCCACGACTTCAGCATCGGCGATACGACCTACGGCGATCCCATGCAGCTCCAGGAGCTGGGTGGCGAGGACGAGTGGTCCGCATCGCTGGCGCACGTCGCGCCACGCGCCAGGAGCCGGATGCGCTACTTGTACGACTTTGGCGATAGCTGGGAGCACGATATCCTGGTGGAGAAGGTGGCGCCGCCCGAGCCGCATGCGTCGTACCCGGTGTGCCTCGCGGGGAAGCGGGCCTGCCCGCCCGAGGACAGCGGCGGCATCTGGGGGTACGACGATCTGCTGGCGGCCCTGGCCGACCCCAACGACCCCGAGCACGACGACATGCTCGACTGGCTCGGCGGGCCGCTCGACCCCGAGGCGTTCGATCTGGAGGCCGTCAATCGCCGCCTGGCCAGGATGCGATGATGCGTTACGAACGAGACGAAGCCGACGCCAATCCCTGAAAGCCGGGCGCCAATCGCTGCTACCCTTCCCCCACGCCCGAAACGCCCTGGAGACACGCGATCATGGCCACCACCTTCACCACCATCAGCGAGCAGGAGTACCGCGAGCTCGCGATGAACGATCCGGACCGCAACTGGGAGCTCTGGGATGGCGTGCTGGTGGAGAAACCGCCGATGAGCGTGCTGCATGATGACTTCGGCACGTATCTTGGGATAGCGGTCGCCAATCAGCTCGACCCGGCCGTGCATCGCGTCAGTATCAACGGAGCCAAGACCCGCTACACCGCGCGCAACTACTTCATCCCGGACGTGGCCGTGGTCCCCGCGTCGCTCGTGTTCCCACGCAGGATGGATCCAACTGCCTTCAACGACTACGCCGACCCGCTGCCGCTCGTGGTCGAGATCTGGTCGCGGACCACCGGCGACTACGACTTCGCCGCCAAACTCCCCGTCTACCAGCAACGCGGCGATCGCGAAATCTGGTACGTCCACCCGTATGAGCGGACGCTTTCGGCCCGGCGCCGGCAGCCGGACGGAACCTACTCGGAGACCCTCTACACGGGCGGCATCGTCCCCGTCCTCTCCCTCCCCGACGTGAGCGTCGACTTCGACGCCCTGCTCGACGGCAGGGAGCAACCCCGTCGGCCGTGAGCGAGGCGCCTCCGGCCACGCCAGGCAAAGGAGGGCGAGCGATGCCGACGAAGAAGCGCGCCAAATCGCAACCCACGTCCGTCCATCAGCTCAAGATCACATTGCTGCATTTGTCACCGCCCGTCTGGCGGCGGATCGCCGTGCCCAGCGACATGCCCTTGGGCGCGCTCCATTACGTCCTGCAACTGGCGATGGGCTGGACCGATTCGCAT
>CALMZR010000089.1 GCA_937870845.1 uncultured Chloroflexota bacterium | reverse complement strand
GCGACGATGCGGCGGACGAGGGCATAGAGGCCGGCGGTGGCGGCGGGCCAGGTGACGATGGGGAGGCTGGCCAGCAGCCAGACGATGTTGGCCAGAACCATGAGGCCGAGGCGCCGCCAGTAGATCTTCGCCGCGGTGGAGACGATGTTGCCGACGATGGCGGGCTCTCCTTGGACGGGGCGGAGGCGGAAGGCGGAAGGCGGAAGGCGGGAGGAATGCATGGGCTACGAGGCCGTGCTGCCCGTCAAGATCCGTTCCCGTGCCCATGACAGGCGACGTTCGGCCTCGGCGCGGGTATTGTCATTGAAGGTTGGCACACCGAATTGGCCGATGGCAAAGCTGGCGCTGACGGCGGCGTGGGCGCCGGCGTCGGCCGGGCCGGCGCCGGCGGCGAGGGCGACGAGGAAGCCGCCGCAGTAGGCGTCGCCGGCGCCGGTGGTGTCGACGACCGGGGCGGGGACGGCGGGGATGCGGAACGAATCCCCCGCGGCCGTGTCCACCCGCGAGCCTGAGGAGCCCATGCGTAGGGCGACGATCTTGGCGCCCAAGTCCAGCAATGCCGCGATGGCGTCTTCCGGCGAGCCGCGGCCGGTGAGCGCCATGGCTTCGCCGCGGTCGGGGGAGATGACGTCGACCTGGGTCAGAGCGGCGGCGACGGCCTCGGGGGTTCCGGCGCTCTGCACCGGCGTCGGTTCCCAGATGATGCGCACCGTCGGATTGGCGGCGCGCAAGCGGGTGACGACGTCGGTCAGATCGGCGAGCGTGCCGTGGCAGACGTGGAAGCCGCGGGCCTGGAAATAGTCGGGAGGCATCTCGTCCAGCGTCGGCTCGATAGCGTAGAAGTCGTCGATGCTGGTGCGAAAGATTTCCACCCGCCGCTCGTCCGGCTCGAAGAGCTGCCAGGCGCGGGCGGTGGGGTGGCCCTCGCGCCTGAGGAGGCCGCGCAGATCGACGCCCATCCCTTCCAGCAGCGCCCGATGCTCCGGGGAGAAGTCGGCCCCGACGGCGGCGAAGTACCCCAGGCGATCGGACCAGACGCGCATGCCGACCAGGGCGTGCGTGGCCGAGCCGCCGAGGGTGTTCATGAAGGTGCGGCCGTCGGGGAGGACGATATCGTCGATGATGAGGCCGGAGTAGGCGACGAACGAGGGTGTCGGGGTGTCGGGGTGTCGGGGTGACAGGGGGTTATGGATGATGGGTTGTGGGTCATGGATGCGGTTCATCTCCACAACCTATGACCTCCGATCCACAACCGACGATTCCCTGACACCTTGACACCCTGACACCCTGTCACCCTGTCACCCTCGCTCGACGGACTCGATGACGGCGCTCGTGCGAATCGTGTTGCCGGCGGCCTCGCTGTAGGCGCCGGAGAAGGCGCGGAAGGGGGGCTCGCCGATCGCCTGGGAGAGGTGGGCGGAGAAGAGTTCGCCGGGGACGGCGTACACCATGGGGCTGAAAATCTCCGGGGTGTCCCCGGCGACCGGCAGCACCCAGTCGGCGCCGCTGGCGATGGCCGTGTCGCCTTCGGGGACGACGGCGATGACGGTGCGGCCGATGCGCTTCATGACCTCGACCAGCTCGGCCATGCGGGCGTGGCCGCGGCGGTTGGGGGAGATGAGAAAGGTGGGGGTGGAGGGGTCGGTATTGACGAAGTACTGGAGGTGGGCCCACTCCTCGGTGTCCTGGCCCATGGCGTGGCGGCCGGCGGCTTCGATCACCTTGGCGGCGGAGAAGAGGGCGGTGGCGTAGTTGGGGCCGTCGCCGACGAAGACGTAGTTCGGCTGGTCCTTGACGCCGGCGGCCAGCTCCCGGGTCGTCTCCATCACCGCGGCGGCGGTCGCCTCGATGGCGTCGGCGGTCGCTTTGAGCTGGCCGCGCATCACGTTGGCTTGGTCCTGGGTGAGGCGGCCGTTGACCTCGGCGAGGTGGATGGCCAGCAGGTAGAGGACCATGAGCGAGACGCGGTAGGAGCGGACGCCAGGGGCGGGGGGCGCGTCGGGGACCTTGCAGTCGAAGACGAGCTCGGCGACGCCGGCGAGGGGGGCGTCGGGGTTGGCGGTGACGGCGATGGTCAGCGCGCCTTCCTTGCGGGCGAGGGCCAGCGCCTCGCGGGTGCGGGCCACCGTGCCGGAGACGGAGATGCCGATGACGAGCGGGTTGCGGGGGAACATCTTTTCGAAGTAGGGGGCGCCGTAGCGGGCGGCCTGCATGGCGGTCATCGGCTCGGTGGGGATGCCGGCGATCTGCTCGAAGGCGAGCTCGGCGGCGAGGCCCGCCATGTGGGAGTCGCCGCAGCCCTCGATGACGATGCGCTTCACGGAGAGAAGCTCGTTGTGGTTGAGGATGCGGCGGGCGCGCATATCGAGGGTTTCGAGCTCGGTGCGGATGAGCTCGGGCAGGCTTTCGACCTGGGCGATGATGTTCCTGGCGTCCTGGGTCATGGGTGGTTCCTGGTCTCCTTTCGAAATGATGCTTGTAGCTCGCGTCGTTGAGGGAAGGGGGCGTCGCATCGCGGCGATTGGCCCTCACCCCCTAGCCCCCTCTCCCGTCGAGCCGGGAGAGGGGGAACTGTTGGGCGGGTGTCTATGGGCTCATGCGGTCACCGTTTGGGGGATGAGGGGGAGGAAGGCGCGGGCGGCGGCGTCGACGAGGCCACGGTCGGTGATGCGCAGGCCGGTGCTGACGGGGAGGGTGTAGGTGGAGAGGCGCATCAGCAGGTGGGGGTGGTCGGCGCCCAGATGGTGGAGCGTGTCGCGGATGGATCGGAACTGGGAGGCAACCACGCTCAGGGGCTCGGGCGAGACGACGCCGGCGATGGGGAGGGGGAGGAGGACTTGCGTCTCGCTGCCGACGGCGACGGCGATGCCGCCTTCGGCGGAGATGACGGCGTTGGCGGCGGTGGCCATGCTCTCACGGTCGCGGCCGATGACGGCGAGGTTGTGGCTGTCGTGGGCGTGGGTCGTGGCGACGGCGCCGGTGCGGAGACCGAGGCCGCGCATAAGGCCGACGCAGCGGCTGGCGCCGCCGCGGGCGAGGACGGCGATGAAGGAGAGGTCGCTCTCGGCTGGGAGGATGGGGTCGCCGTTTTCGATCGTGACCGGCAGGATCTCGGCCTCGGTGGTGGTGCCGGGGGTGTGGGAGACGATCGTCCGGATGTCGATGGCGCCGTTGTCAATCGGAGCGTCGAGGCGGAATGCGCCGGCGGTCACGGGGGCGAGATTGAGAGAGTTGCGCAGCACGTCCAACTCGGGGGCGGATGGGACGTCCCAGCGGGTTTCGCCGTCGCGGACGACGATCCGGCCGTCGCTGATAGTGGTCGAGACGGCGAATTGTTCGAGGGAATCGACGAGCACGATGTCGGCGCGGAAGCCGGGGGCGATGGCGCCGCGGCCGGGGAGGCGGAGGCGGCGGGCGGGTTCGATGGCAGCGGCGCGGAGCGCGGTCATCGGAGGCAGGCCCAGGGCGATGGCGCGACGCAGGACCTGGTCGAGGTGGCCGCGCTCCTCAAGATCGTCGGGAGAGACGTCGTCGGTGACGAGGTTGATCTGGGGCAGGTCGGGGAGGGCCAGCAGCGCGGCGACGAGGGCTTCGCTCAGGTAGCGCTCCTGCAACTGGAGGCAGACGCCGAGGCGAGCCTTCTCCCGCAGCAGGTCGGGGGTCATCAGGGTGTGGTCGCTGTCGATGCCGGCGGCGACGTAGGCGTTCAGCTCGCGGCCGCGCAGCATGGGGTTGTGCCCCTCGATGACGCCGCCAGCGCGGCGGCCCTCGTCGAGGATCGCGCTCATGCGGGGGGACTCGTCGATGACGGCGCGGGCGTCCATGACTTCGGCGAGCCCGAGCACGCCGTCCCAGGCGAGCATCTCGGCGATCTCGGATGGCCCCATCTCCCCCTGGCAGGTTTCGAGACCCTCGGCGGCGGGGACGCAGGTCGAGGCGAGGTAATGGATGTGGAGGGGCAGGCCCTGGCTCGCTTCCCAGAAGACGCGCACGCCGGGGAGGCCGACGGCATTGGCGATCTCGTGCGGGTCTTCGGCGACGGTGGTCGTGCCGCGGCGGAGGACGGCCTCGGCGAAGGGGCCGGGCGTGAGGAGGGAGCTTTCGATGTGAAGGTGGCTGTCGACGAGCCCCGGCGCGGCAATCTGGCCCTCGCCTTCGAGAGTCTGCCGCGCCTGCCGGCGGGGCAGCGTCCCAGGTTCATCGACGGCGGCGATGCGGCCCTGCGCGATGGCGATGTCGGCGGGGTAGATCTCGCCGGTGAAGACATTCGCCACGCGGACGTCGGTGATGAGCAGATCGGCGGCGGTGGTGGCGAGGGCGGTCTGGATCAGGGACACGGCGCGGCCTTCCGGGCCGAATCACCCCCTACAGATGTGGGCGCGGCAAGCAGCGTCCCTGCCGGTCGTCCTCCCGCCTCCCGCCTTCCGCCTCCCGCCTCTCGTCTCATGGGTACGTCGCGAGCACGTCGAGGAAGAGCTGCCAGAAGCGGTCGGAGTCCACGGCGACGGCGACCTCGGCGTTGGCGTTGGCGTCGCGGGGTGGGGTGAGGCGGCCGGCGGCAGGGTCGTGGGCGGGGAGGTGGCGGTGGTCGCAGACGGTCATGCCGTAGGTGTGGGCGCCGTGCAGCTCGATAGCGACATGCATCGGCTCGAAGCGGACGATGTCGGGGTCGACCAGGGCGGCGACGGCCAGCGGGTCGTGCATGGCCCCGCCGGGGAGGCCGGAGATGGCGCGGTAGCGCTCGCCGTAGAAGTCGAGCATGTCGGCGACGTGGCGGCTGGCGACGCTGTTCATGGCGCGGATCTGGGCGCGGCGCTCCGGAGTGGCCATCACCTGGCGGGTGACGTTGAGGCCGACCATCTTGATCGGGATGCCGGCAGTGAAGGCGACGTGGGCCGCCTCAGGGTCGCACCAGATGTTGAACTCGGCGGTGGGGGTCGCGTTGCCGGAGGTCAGCGAGCCGCCCATGATGCTCATCTCCTTGATGCGGGAGGGGAGCGTGGGGTCGAGGCGGAGGGCGGCGGCGACGTTGGTCAGCGGGCCGATCGGGAGCAACGAGAGATTTTCGACAATGTGCGACTGCTGGATGATGAACTCGGTGGCCAGACCGTCGCCGAGCGGCATGGTGGGCGGGGCGAGGGTGGGGCCGTCGAGACCGCTCTCGCCGTGGACGTGGGCGCCGTGGCGGATGTCGCGCACGAGGGGATGGGCGAGCCCCTTGACGACCGGGATGGAGGTCAACTGGGCGAACTCGAGGGTCTGGCGGGCGTTGCGGGTCGTCTGCTCCAGGTCGACGTTGCCGAAGACGGTGGTCAGGCCGCGCACGTCGAGCGTGCGGGCGGCGAGGAGGATGGCCATCACGTCGTCGTGGCCGGGGTCGCAGTCGATGATGACGGCGGGTTTGGTCCGGTCGCTCATGGCCGGGCCTCCGTCAGGCGACGCTCATACATGGCGAGGAAGCGGTCGCTGTCGACGTCGAGGGCGACGTTGACGTTCGGGTCGCGCTCGCGCTGCCCGCGCCAGTCGGGAACGGTCTGGCCGTGGTGGTGCTCGCTCTGGTGGTCGACGTCGGTGTAGACGTGTTTGGTCTCGAAGAGGGATGGGTCGATGACGTAGGCCATGGCGGAGGAGTCGTGGATCGGCATGCCGTCGGTGATGCCCAGGCTCTCGTAGAAGTTCAGGTAGTGCCTGGTGACGGCGTGGATGAAGTCGGTCCAGGGGGAGTTGGCGGCTTTGAGGCGGTCGAGGTCGTCGCGGGTCATCTTCGTCTTCATGGTGACGTCGAGGCCGATCATGGTGACGGGCCAGCCGGCGTGGAAGACGATGTGGGCGGCCTCGGGGTCGTTGCGAATATTGGCTTCCGCGACGGGGGAGGCGTTGCCCGGGACGCTGGCCGCGCCGCCCATGAGGACGACCTCCTTGACGTTCGCGGCGATGCGCGGCTCGGTGGCGACGGCGAGGGCGACGTTGGTCAGTGGGCCGAGCGGGACGAGGGTGATCTCGCCGGGGTTGGCCATGATGGTGTCGATGATGAAGGTCGCGGCGCGGCGCTTGTCGGGCTGGACCTTGGGCTCGGGGAACTCGACCTCGCCCAGGCCGTTCTTGCCGTGGACGTGCCAGCCCTTGCCGGTGAAGGGGCGCAGCAGCGGTTTTTCGGCGCCGCGGGCGACGGGGATGTCGGGGCGGCCGGCCAGCTCGACCAGGCGCAACGCGTTCTGGGTGGTGACGTCGCCGCCGGTGTTGCCGAAAACCGTGGAGAGGCCGACGACGTCGATTTCGGGGGAGGCGAAGGCGAGGAGGATGGCCATCGAGTCGTCGATGCCGGGGTCGGTATCGATGAGGATCTTCTTTTTCGCGCCGTCTGTCACCTGTGTTTCTCTCCCGCGTTTCTACGCTCGATTCGCGATGCCTTGAAAGGCGAGGCAAGCCTCGCCGGGCGACGCGGGCGTCGCCCCTACAGCCGCGACGTTGGCACGGCATGCCGTGCTCCGGCTGGCCGTCTTGCCGTCCTGCCGTCTCCGTCCTACCCCTTGATGCCCGTCGAGGCCACGCCGCGCACGTAGTAGCGCTGCAGGGCCAGGAAGATGACGATTACGGGGACCGACGCCAGGGCCGACCCGGCGAAGGTGCGGCCCCAGAAGGTCTGCTCCTGGGTGGTCTGCGAGCTGATCACGACTTGCAGCACCTGGATGTCCGCGTCCTGCACGACGATCAGCGGCCAGTAGAACAGGTTCCAGATGAACTGGAACTCCAGGAGCGACACCGTCACCAGCCCAGGAACGGCCAGCGGGACGATGATGGTGCGCAGGACGTGCAAGTAACTGGCCCCGTCGATCAGCGCCGCCTCGTCGAGGTCGTAGGGGATGTCGCGGAAGTACTGGATGAGGGCGAAGATGACGAAGGGGCTGGCGAACCAGGGGACGATCATGGCCCAATAGGTGTTCTGGATGTTGAGGTAGCGGACCACGATGTAGAGCGGCACCATCGTCACTTCGAATGGGACAAAGAGCGTCACCAGCACGAAGGCGAGGAGCCAGTTCTTCTTGGGGAACTTCAAGCGGGCGAAGAAGTAGGCGCCCATGGTGTTGAAGACCAGGCTCGAGATGACGACCCCGGTCGAGACGATGAACGAGTTCAGCAGGTTGCGCCCGAAGTTGAGGCCGGCGCGTTTTCCGGCATCGCTGATTCCGAAGATGTCCTCGTAGTGCTGGAGCGTCCACTCGATCGGGAAGAAGGTGTGCCAGTTGAGTGGGAAGAGATACTGGAAGATCTCCGTTTCGCGGCGCAGGCTGCCGAAGATCATCCAGATGAAGGGGACAAGGAAGATCAGGCTGATGATGGCGTACAGCACGCCGCGCAGGAGCAGGTTGGCGACCCGCTTGACCAATTCAAGTGTGTCGTTCTCGGCTCGGACGGACGGCGCGATGGCGCCTCTGTGCTGCTCGGCAACGGCCATTGTCTACGCTCCGTGGGGCGGGAGGCGGGAGGCGGGAGGCGGGAGGACGACGAGAGAGGCGCGCCTCGCCTTGGGCACGGCATGCCGTGCCCCTACTGGCCGACTTGCCGTCTCGCCATCTCGCCGTCTCACTTCCGACTCCTGACTTCCGACTTCCGACTCACGTCTGTGGCCGCAGCCAACGCATGAGCAGGTAGCTAATGACGATCATGATGATCAGGGCCACCACGGACAAGGCGCTGGCGTAGCCCATGTCCTGGAAGCGGAAACCCTGCTGGTAGATGTAGTAGACGAGAACCTTCGTTGCATCGAGCGGTCCGCCGCGGGTCATCTGGTAGACCGGCACGAAGACCTGGAAGGAAAAAACCGCCTGGGTGACGACGACGAACATCAGCACCGGCATCAGCAGCGGGATGGTGACGCGCCGGAACGCCTCCCAGGCGTTGGCGCCGTCGACGAGGGCGGCCTCGTAATACGTCGCGGGGATCGCTTTCAACCCGGCTAACAAAATGATGAAGCTGAATCCCAGGTCCTTCCAGATCATCATCACGGTGACGGCGGGCAGGGCGCGGCTGGCGTCGGAGAGGAACGTCTGGCGCGGGATGCCGAACACGCCCAAGATGCTCTGAATCAGACCCTGCTGGGAGTGGTACATCATCGCCCAGATGATGGAGGCCACGATCACCGAGGTGACCATCGGGGTCAGGATGGCGGAGCGGACGATGCCGGCACCAAACGTCTCTCGGGTCAGAAACACGGCCAGCGCCAGCGAAAGCACGATCTGGAGCGGCACCTTGTACAGCACGAACAGCGATGTGACCTGGAGCGACTTCCAGAAGGTGTCATCGGAGGCCATGCGGATGTAGGCATCGAACCCGATGAAGTCGCCCAAACCCCGGAGGAGGCTGTATTCGTAGAAACTGGCCCGGATCGACGCGGCGATCGGGATGTAGCGAAAGACCGTGAAGTTGATGATCGCGGGCAGGATAAAGAGGAACGCGAGCAACATCTGGCGGGTGCGCCAGTTGAAGATCCTCCGCGTGGCCGTCGATTGTTGGGCGCTGGGCGCCGCGGTCGTGACCGTGGCCATGATTCCTCCGAGGGGTGTCAGGGTGTCGGGGTGACGGGGTGACAGGGAAAACGTCCCCTGACACCCTGACACCCTGACACCCTGACACCCTATGCCACTAGGACCCTGGTTCCACCTCCTGCCAGCCTTCGTACTTGGCCAGGGCCTGCTCCATCTGCACGGCGGCGTCCTGGACCAGCGGGGCGACTTCAACGCCCTCGCCCTGAGAGACGTTTTGGGCCAGCTCGGCGAAGATCTGCTGATACTCGGTGTAACCCGGCGTCTGGATGCGCGGGATGCCGATGGCGGTCAGACCCTCGGCGAACATTTGCTGCGGGTACTCCTGGTACTCGGGCAGCGTGTTGAGCATGTCGACCCGCGCCGGGAGCTGGCGCACGGTGTCATACCAGATCTGGGAGCCTTCCGGCCCGGCGAAGAACTTGGCGATCGCCACCGAGAGCTCCAGGTTGGTGGTCTGTGGCGAGACGCCGACGTGCCAGGAACCGGTATGGCAGAGCTGCGCCCCGTCCTCATAGTAGGGGATGCCGGTCACGCCGTAGTTGAAATCGCCGTCGGGGTAGAGGCGGTTGATGGTGCCGATGGCGTTGTCGGGGCTGACGTAAAACGCCGCCTGCTTGTTGAAGAAGATCTCGGCGATCGGCTCGCGCGGGCTGACGGCGCGGTCGCCGATGTGCCAGGCGCGGTAGTCCTCGAACGAGGCGATGGCCTCGGGGGTGTCGAGGTACCCCTGGAAGGTGATGCCGTCCTCGCCCACGCCCTGGTAGGTCGGGCTGCCGACCGGGCCGGCGGAGCGGCGCATGATGCCGTGCTCGTAGTCGCCCTGCCAGGTGCCCTGGCCCCAGCGCAGCCCCCAGACGTCGGGGACGCCGTCGCCGGAGTCGTCGACGGTAGTCTTGAGCCAGGCGTCCCAGGCCTCGTCCATCGTCCAGCCCTCGACGGACTGCGGCGGCTCGAGGCCGGCGGCGTCGGTCATGTCCTGGTTGTAGAACATGAGCGAGCAGCTCTGCATCAGCGGCGGGGCGTAGAAGGTGCCATTGAAGGACCCTTCTTCCACCGACTGCGGCACCCACTGCTCGAGCTCTTCGGGGGTGTAGTACGGCGCCAGGGAGACGACCGCCTCACTGTAGGCGTAGTGCTTCATGTCCGGGCCGTCGGCCGCGAACAGGTCCATCTCTGCCCCGGCCGCGACCGCGGTCTCGATGGTCGGGAAGAGCTGCTCGAAGGGAACGGCGGTGAACTCGATGCTGACGTTGGCGTACTGTGGATCGCTGGCGACGAAGGCCGCGGCCATCTTCTCCAGCGCGATCAGCGAGTCCTCGTCCTGCCACGTCAGGAACTGGACCGTGACCGGCTCGCCCTGGGCGAGGGCCGGTTCGGCCGCGATGCCGGGATCGAGCGTGGGCGATGCCTGAACCGGCGCCCTGCCGCCCCAGGCCGCGAGGAGCAATGCCGCCGCGACCAGCAGCATTAAGCCGTTTCGCTTCATGGGAGCTTTCCTCCTCTGACAATGACTGCGTCGTCTTGCCGACCTGGGCACGGCATGCCGTGCCCCTACCAGAAATGGCCCTGCGTGCGGTCTCGTCGTTTCGCCCCCTTTCTCGGGTAGCTCTACCCCTCGATGATCTTGACCATCACCCGCCGTTGGCGCGGGCCGTCGAAATCGAAAAAGAGCAGCGATTGCGAATGGCCGAAGACCAGATCGCCGTCCTCGATGAGGACGATCTCGCTGGCGCCGACGAGGCTGGCCTTGATGTGGGCCGCGGCGTCGGACGGGGTGTCGACGATGTGGTGGAAATCGGTGCGGGTCGGGACCAGGCGGCGTACGTCGGCGACGATGTCTTGGGGGGTGGAGGGGTCGAGCCCGCTGTTGATGGTGATGGCGGCGGTGGTGTGGGGCACGACGAGGATGCAGACGCCGCTCTGCACGCCGCTCTGCTTGACCAGATCCCGGACCTGGCCGGTGATGTCGGTCAGGGTGTCGCCCAACCCCGTTTCGATGGCGACGGTCTGATGCTGCACGTTCATGCAACTCCCGATGGATAGCCGACGGTGGAGGCGCGAGCCCTCAGCGTAGCCTGAAACGTCTTCGTGCGGGGTTCCGATGGCGCCGTGGCGCGGATACGGTCGAGCAGCATGGCGATGGCGGCGGCGCTCATGGCGGCGACGGGCTGCTCGATGGTGGAGAGGGGCGGGGAGGTGAAGGCGGTCAGCGGCAGGCCGTCGAAGCCGATGACGGCCAGGTCGGCCGGGATGCGCAAGGCCCCCTCGTGGGCGGCCTGCATGACGCCCATGGCCATCAAGTCGTTGAAGGCGAAGACGGCGGTTGGCGGCTCTGTCGATTGCAGCAAGGCGCGGCCGTGGGTCAGCCCCGAGGCGGCTGAATAATCCCCCTCTGCCAGCAAACCGGCATCGAAGGGGATGCCGGCCTGGTCGAGCGCCTGTTGATAGCCGCGGATACGGGCGTCGTTGAGGGGGGAGGTCTCGATGCCGGTGATGCAGCCGATGCGGCGGTGGCCGAGGGCGAGCAGGTGAGCGACGGCGTCGTAGGCGCCTTGAAAATTGTCGATCTCGACGGCGTCGAGCTCGATGCCGGGCATCGTCCCCTCGTCGAAGAGGACGACGGGGGTGTTGCGGCGCAGGAGGGGGGCGATGTGCTCGGCGGTCATATCCATGCTGATGCAGAGGAGCCCGTCGACACGGCGGGCGATGAGGTTGTGGATGTATTGGCGCTCCCGGTCGAGGGACCAGCCGGAGTTGCAGAGGATGACGCTGTAGCCGGCGTCGTTGGCGGCCGCTTCGACGTCCTCGGCGACGACGGCGAAGAAGGGGATCTCGACGCTGGGGACGAGGAGGCCGAGGGTGAGGGTTTCGCGGCGGCGCAGGCTGCGGGCGACGACGTCGGGGTGGTAGTGGAGCTGCTCCATGGCATCGAGGACGCGGGCGGCCGTCGTGGCGCTGACCACGCGCGTCTCGTTGATGACGTGGCTGACGGTTGCGGTGGAAACCCCGGCGAGGTCCGCGACCGTTCGGATCGTCGCCACCCGTGCGCCCCTTGCTCGGCTGTGAGCGGTAATCGTTTACGTGCCGGATTTCGGGGGATGCTATCAGGGTGTTGAATCGCTGTCAAATGTTCGGGATGGTCGAACGCTTACGCCTTCCCTTTCTTCGAAAGCGACGCATTCGCGCTCCATCAGTGCATGCCTCGTGTTACTCATGGCATGGGCGTTGCTATACTCCGATCCATGACACACGGAGGCGAGAGACGGGAACGGCGCCCATGAGCACCGAGGTCCAACCGATAGATATTGCCGACTCGGTGGAGTTGCTCGACCTGGCCGAGGAGGTCCGGCGTAGCGGCGTGGGGCGGCTTCTCATGCGCGGCGGGCAAGAGTTGGCGCTCCTCGTGCCCATCGCCCCGCGCGACGAGGAGCCATCACCTCGGCCGGCACGTGACGAAGAGGACGCGCTGCTGAACATCATCGGCATCGGAGCGTCGACGGAGCCGACCGATATCGCCCGTGACGAGCTGGAGTACCTGGCCGAAGCGTACGCGCCATCACGCGGGTGATAGACGTCATTCCCGTTTCCCCCGGCCCAGTCTTTGTCGATACCTCGGCCTACTTCGCCGCGGCCAACCGCCGCGACGCCGGCCACGAACCCGTTTCCGCGCTCATGCGCGAACTTGTGGGTGGGAGCCGACGGCTCGTCACCACCAATTTTGTCCTGGCCGAGGTGCACGCCCTGCTGCTGACCCGCCTCGACCGGCGCATTGCCGCGCGGGTGCTGGCCCAGGTCGACGCGAGCGAGTTGATGACCGTTGAGCGCGTGACCGCCGCAGACGAACGGCGGGCACGAGAGATCGTGTTCGGCTACGCAGACAAGGACGTTTCGCTGACTGACGCGACGAGCTTCGCCGTGATGGAGCGGATGAGCATCCGGCAAGCCTTCACGCTGGACCGCAACTTCGCCCAGTTCGGCTCGGTCATGCTCGATCCAACCGATCGTTTCTGAGGCGATTCGCGCCGAAGCGCCACGCGAACCTGGGTCCGACTACCCCGCCACCGCCTCGTGCAGCATCGCCAGGAAGCGCTCCCGGTTTGCTTCCAGAACCACGTCGACGTTCGGCTCGCGCTTGGTGACGCCGAGGTGATCCACCACCGTCTGGCCGCGGCACCAGTCGCCGCCGGTCTCGACGGCGACGAAGAGACGCTTCGTCACGGTGGCAATCTCCGGTTCGAGGGCGATGGCCATGGTGATCGGGTCGGGGAGGTCGAAGCCGGCCAGGCCGGAGGACTCGATGGCGAACTCGGTGAGGACGCCCTGGATGTCGACGACGAACTCGGCCAGGGGGGTGCCGATGCCGCGCAGGCGGGCCGTGTCTTCCGGATCGAACGTGGCGTAGGTGTAGGAGATGTCCCAGCCGGCCATCTTCAGGGGCATGCCCGATTCGTAGACGATCTTGGCCGCCTCGGGATCGGCCCAGATGTTGAACTCAGCGACGGGGGTGACGTTGCCGTACCCCTGCCCCGTGCCGCCCATAATGACGCACTCGCGGACCATGCCGGCGATGGCCGGCTCGCGCAGCAGGGCGACCGCGACGTTGGTGAGGGGCCCCAGGGTCACGAGCGTGATCTCGCCGGGGTAGCGGTTGATCGTCTCGATGATGACGTCGGTGGCGTGCTCCGGCTGCGGGGTGCGCCCGTACAGCGGCAGGCCGATATCGCCCATGCCGTCCTGGCCGTGGACGTTCTGGGCCGTCTCCAGCGGGCGCAGCAGGGGCGCGGCCAGCCCGCTGTAGACCGGGGCCTCGACGCCGGTCAGCTCGACCGTGTGCAGGGCGTTTTGCAC
>CALMZR010000088.1 GCA_937870845.1 uncultured Chloroflexota bacterium | reverse complement strand
ATCCCGCTCAGCCACGGGCCATTGCGCCAGCCGTTCGCGGCCAGCTCGCGGAGAAATGGCCCGACATGCGCGGCGAGCAGGAGTCGTCATAGCCCGGCCCACTTCCCGATCCGTCAGGAGTTGATGTCCCCGATAGCCACCGCGCCGCCGTTGGCGACAGCCTCGCATTCCCCGCCGTCGGCTCCGCGCCTCCCTTCGCCCCGTCCCGCTCGCGAATCGTCGCCGCCCGTAGCGTCGCAGATTGCCGCTCCGCCGTCGGCGCGAATGTCGATGGTGCAGGAGCCGTCCGCCGCGCAGTCCTCCTCGACCGAAACCTCCCCCTGGCGCGCCCGACACCGCTCACGATCGCCGCTGCAGCGCGTTTCGCCAGGTTCGGTCGAGACCTGAATACGGCCTCCGCGTCGTCGGGCTTGGTCGCTCCCCCCGTTCGTGCCGGATTCATCGCCATCGGCTGTTGCGCCATCGCGCCGCGGACCTGCTTCATCGTCCCGAGAGACCCGGTCTCCCCGCCTCTCGCGATCGGGCTTGGCTTCCTGCTCGGCGGAGACGCTGCTTCCCCGATCCCGGCCGTAGACGGCGACCTCGGCAAGCGCTGGCAGCGCGTCGTCGCCGTCTGCGAGGAGGGTGAGACGCACGTAGCGGGCGTTCTCGCGGAGCCCGGCGCCTTGCCAGCCGCCGGTGGCCTCGACTCGCTCGACCGCTTCCCAACGTCGCCGGTCGCTCGAGACCGCCACCTCGACGGCGCCAGAACCATCGACAAGCCAGCGCACCTCGCGCACGCCCTGCTCCGCTCCCAGGTCGAACCAGACCCAGGATTCCCCGTTCGCGGCGTCGGGCTGCCACACGGTCGTGGGGTCGTCGTCATAGGTGGGCAGGGAGCGAGATTCCTGACTGGGACGGCCGCTGCGCTCGATATCGAGCTGCGCGAGATTCTCGGGCGCCTCGGGGTCTTTCCTCGGAGGTTCGCCGTCGAGCGGATCGGCCTCTCCGGGGTCGCCGTCGAGCGGGTCGCCGTCGAGCGGGTCCTCCGCCTCGGGCGTCGTCGCCATCGGCGTGCTCGCCGCCGGAGCGATCCCGGCGCGTCTCTGCATCAACCCGACCGCGGAACCGGAGGACGAACCGCTCCAGAGTCCTGACTCGAAGACGATGGCGACGACGCAGAGCACGAGAACACCCAGGCGCGGGCGGCTCGGGCGCGGACAGCGATTCATCACGCCGGCGCCAGCAAGTAGGCGAGCAACAGCCGCGCCGTCTCTTCCAGCGATTTCTGGTGCAGCCGCTCGAACGAGTGGGACGCGTCGACGCCGGGTCCGACGAGTCTGCCCCGCACGTCCCACCCGGCGCGCAACGCTTGGCTCACGTCCGAGGCGTAGACGGGGTAGATGTCGACGCGGCAATCGATGTCGTTGGCCCGCGCCAAATCGATCAGCTTCCGGCTCAAGGCAAAGTCGTACGGCCCGGACGAGTCTTTCACGCAGACCGTGGTCGCAAACTCGTCCGAGGTCTGCCCCTTACCCACGGCCGCCATGTCGACGGCGATCAACTCGGTCGTCCCCTCCGGAAGCCCCGCCGAGGAGCCGTGCCCGACTTCCTCGAAGTGCGAAATGAAGAGCGCCGTCGGCGCCGCCGGTTCGACCCCGTGTCTCTGCAACGCTTGAGCGACCCCCAGCAGTATCGCGACGCACGCCTTATCGTCGAGATGCCGCGACTTGATGAAGCCGCTGGGGGTGACGGTCGTGCGCGGATCGAAGCTGACGAAATCGCCGACTTCGATCCCCAGGTTCCGCACGTCGTCTTCGTTTCGCACCGGCTCGTCCAGTCGAACCTCGATCGAGGCTTCGTCCCGCTTCAGCTTTCTCAGCTTGGCGCCGTGGACGTGGATGGAGGCCTTGGTGCTCAGGACAGTGCCCGAGATTGCCCGTGACCCGGCGGCCGCGTGGACCGTGCAGTGCTCCCCCTCGATGGTGGCCCAGTCGTAGCCGCCGACCTGCGCCAGCTTCAGTCGCCCGTTCTCCTTGATCTCCTTGACCATCGCGCCGAGGGTATCGACGTGGGCGGAGAGCGTGCGGCCGCCGAGCGCCGGATCGCCACCGGGCAATGCCGCCGTCAACGCCCCTTTGACGGTGCGCCGCGCGGCGATGCCGAGCCGCTCCAACCCCGACGCAACGTAGTCCAGCGCGGCATGAGTGAACCCGGACGGCGATGGGATGCGGCACAGCGCCGCCGTCTGCTCCATCATGTACGCGTCGTCTACGGCCGGTAATTCGACCCGTGGCTCCGGCGCCCCCATGCCGCTCCTGTTCCCCCGGTCTTTCGTCATTCGTTGTTCGCTCGCGGCCCGAACAGGCGTCTCAGCCAGTCAAGCCACGACTGCTGTGCCGGGGGCACGTCGGGCAGTGGAGCCTGGTCGCGCACCTCGGAAAACGGAAACAGCTCCTGACGCCGCTCCCGCTCCCATTCCCATTGCACGATTCGATCCGCCAGTTGCTCCGGATCGGCTTCAGCCCAATTGAGGTCGTACGGCCCCCAGCGCCGCTCGAGCCGCAGCACGGACGCCAACGCGTCGTCCTCCCGCGCCTCCGCGGCCTCCATCGCCAGCGCATAGGCGCGCTGGTCGGCGCCGATCTCGCGCACCAACTCGTCGCGCACGTCGAGCAGGAGTCGTCCCGCGTACTCCGGATGCCACGTAAAGCGCGCGGCGATGCCGCCCCCTGCCTCCACGGTCAGGCCGAATCGCGGTGAACGACGCCGGTCATGCAATGCACCGACCCGGCCCCCTTCATCAGCTCGTCGACCTCGACTTCGAGGCAGGTCACCCCGGCCGCCTCCAATGCAATGCGCGTGATTGGATTGCCGGCGGGCATGACCACCACCCCCGGGGCCAGGGGAACCACGTTGATGGCCATCCCGTGACGGGCCTCCCCCGCGTCCGGCACGTCGAGGAAGCGGTATCCGCGCGCTTTGAGCAGTTCGTACACGCGCCACGGGAGCTGCGTGGGGTAGACCAGCGCCAGGTCGCGGTCGACGATGTTGAGCATGCCATCAAGGTGGCCGCAACCGTAGGGAAGCTGCACGATCTCGACCTGCTCGACGCCCGCGTCGCGATATGCCTGCGCCACCTGCCTTGCCCCTTCACGGTTGGTGCGCTGCCCTTCGCCGACGAAGATCAGCTCCTCGCTGACCACGACGACATCCGCGCCCTCAAAGGTGGCGGCGCCGAATACCGAGTGCAGGATCGGCACACCGGCTCGCGCCAATGCCGCTGCCGCCTGCCGCTCCTCACCGGCCCGAGACGCGGAGGCGGGCCGTGCCAGGATGGCGCCCTGGGGGGTCATGGCGAAGACATCGCGGCAGAAGTAGGAATTCGGCTTGTCCAGAGGCGCGTCGCCAAGTTCGTAAACGGCCACACCGTTGCTTCGGTAAAGGTCAGCGAGTTGGTCATGCTGATCGCGGGCGCGAGGGGGATCGAGCAGGGCGTGCCAGAGCGCCGCTGACGCATTGGGCACGCCCTCGATCTCCCGGCCGGGCCGGTGCATGAGCACGGCGCGCAACGTGCCGCACTCCGACGAGACGCCGCAGGCGGCCCAGACCGAGCCCAATTCGTCCGCCGTCGTCCCCTCGCGGCTTCGCCAGCCGTCGCCGCCGTGCGCGGCGTCCTGGGCCTGTTCCAGCGCGTAATGCGGCGCGGTTGCGACCATGTGCCGTCCCTCCCGGATCCCATCGCGCTTCCGCGGAGTATAGACCCGCCCTGGCGGGCCCTCAGACCAAAGACGCGGCCAGTACCGGGCGGTGGACGCGGCTGACGCCGTCGCGCTCCTCAATCGTCCACGCCTCGTTCATTACCGGCGAGAGCTGCACGTCGTCGACGTGGCTGATAATGAACATTTGCTGGAAGTGCCCGCTACTGGCCAACGATCCGAGGGTTTCCAGGAGCTGACCCCGCCGCTCGCTGTCGAGCGAGCCGAAGACCTCGTCCAGCACCAGAAAGCGCGGCGGCCGCACTGCGGCGGACCCAACCAGCTCCGACATCGCCAGCCGGGCGCAGAGCGCCACGACATCGCGCTCCCCGCCGGAAAAACTCTCCAGCTTGAAGCACTCGTCGCCGTCGAAGACCTCGATGCCGTAGTTTTCGTCGAACCGGACCCGGTCGTACTTGCCGTGGGTGACGTGGCTCAGCAGCCGCTCCGTCGTCTCCGCCAGGAGCGGGCCGACGCGATCGGCCACGAACTTGTCGAACTCGCCGAACTCCCGGTACATGCGGTCCAGCTCGTCGGCCTCGCGCCCGCGCCGATCCGCCTCCTCGGCGAGCTCGCGCAGCCGGTCACGCTCCTCGGTCACCCGCCGCAACGCGGCCTGCGCGTCACGCAGCGCCTCTCGCGCCTGCGCCGCTTCATCGCGGGCGGAGTGCTGGGCCGTCCCGGTTTCGATCTCGACCGTCCTGGCATTGTGCAGCGCTTCTGGCTGAAAACCGACCGCGATGCGCGCGGCTTCGGAGTCGCGTCGCCTCCGCTCCAGATCGCCAAGTTCGCGTTCCGCGGCGGTCCTCGTCGCTTCGTATCCGGCTCTCTGCCCCAGTTCGATGTCGATCCGTTTGACCTGCGCGGCGGCGTGCCTCGCCGCTTCGAGCGCTCGCTGCGCCTCCGCATGCGTTCCGGGATCGTAGGCAACGTCCCCCAAGGCCGCGGCCTCCCGTTCCGTCTCGAGCAGCCCCTCCCGGCTGGCGGCGGCGCGCTGGCCGATCTGCTCGATGGCCCCGCCAACCTCGGCCAATTGAGCCGCCCGCTCCGCCGCTTCTTGCGCGGCCTCGATCTCTTCGGCGGAAGGCGACTCCTGACGCGAAAGCGCGTTGAGCGCCGATCGCAGTTGTTCCAGGTCGCGGCCATGCTCGGCTTCGAGGTCGCCGATCCTGGCGTCGCCGTCCGCGAGGCGCTCGGCCAGCGTCGCGATCTGCTGCGCCCGGCGGGCCGCGGCGGCGCGATCCGCCTCGACCGATTCCAGCCGTTGTCGCGCCTCCGCCACCGCCTGCTCACAGAGCGCTTCCGTGGCGCGCTTGTCCCGCGTGGCGTCGCGCAACGTCTCCTGAAGCCGCACGGCGTCTTCGTCGCTGATGGGCCGGGTGCAGGTTGGGCAGATGCGATTGAGCGAGCCCGGATCGAAGATTTCCTCCAGCTCTTGAGCTCGTTGCCGGTCCTGCCGCGCCTGTCCCAGGGCGTTGACCGCCGCTTCGATAGCCCGCTGCACGACGGCGATGTCGGCGTCCAGCACCGCGAGCATCGCGGAGGGTTCGCCATCCTGCAGAAGCTCGTCCCGCTGCCGGGCGAGATTTTCGCGAAACGTGCGGTAGTGATCGAGCCGATTCTGCACGTCAGCGGCTTTCTGCGCGAGCTCGAACGCCCGCCGCATGGCTTCGGCTTGCCGGCGCGCCCCCCGGTGGTCCACCGAGGCGACGACGACCAGCAGCCGCGCCGCCTCCTGGCATGGATCGTCGGCGTCGTCGTGCCAGACCCAGCCGTCAAGACCAGCCGCGGCCTGCTGGTTCTCCAGAACGATCGTCCGTAGCGATCCGGCCGCTGCCGCCAATTGCCGTTCGTGGTTGCGCGCGGCCTGGTGCAGCGCTTCCAGCCGCCGCGCCCGCTCCCGCTCTGCTTCCATCCCAGCGACGCGCTCGGCCAGCGGCGCTTCCTTCCCCGCCTCTTCGGCCAGTCCGACCCGCTCCTCGCCAAGGCGGACCAACCGCCCCAGCTCCGCCTCCGCCGCGGCGCGCCGGCTGACCGCCGCCTGCACGGAGCCGGCAATCGTCAGCAGTTCCCGCTCGTGCGCGGCATCCTGCTCCTGCAAGGTGCGCCAGTGCTCCAGCATTGCGCGGGCTTCGGCGTAGGCAGCGTCCGCGGCTGCCAACCGGGCGTGGGCCGCGGCAGCGAGCGATTCCGCGCCAGCCACCTCGGTGGTGGCCCGCTCGATCTCGGCCTCGGGGTCGCGGCTGGCGGCATCCCGCTCGAGCTGGGCGCGCAGCGCGTTCGCCTCCTGCCGGGCAACATTCCGCTCCTGCGAGATCTCCTCTTGCGCATCGCGGATCGTCTGGAACCCGAGCAGGCGCGCCACCTCGACCCGGCGCTCGGTCGGCTTGCGGTCGCCGAAAAAGGTCAGCTCCTTCTGCCGGGTGAAGAAGGTGGAGACGAACGCCCCGTGCGGCAGCCCGATCAGCGTCTTGGCGACATAGTCTGAGACGTCCTTCGGCCCTTGCACGACCGGCTGTCCCGGATCGTCCTCGTTGAACGCCTCGGCGGTCGTCGCTCCCCTGCGGAGCTTACGCTCCACCACGAAACGGCGGCCGTCTTTCGGATCCTGCAGGGTGATGGAGACGCGAGTGTGGCCCTCGCCGCCATGGGGCGGGATATCGCCCAGGCGGATCGAGTAGGGCCCATAGAGGCACCACTCGATCGCCTCGAACAGCGTCGTCTTGCCGGCCCCGTTAGGCCCGGTGATGGCCACGATCCCCTGCTCCGGAAACTCGATGCGGTGCGCCCCGGCATACTGCTTGTAGTTCTCGAGCACGATCGCCGCCAGGATCATGGCGCGCCGCTCTCGCTCGGCGCGCTCTCCTGGGCGCGGCGAATGGCGTTCTCCAGCGCGTGTCTACCCCGGGCGCGGAACCGAACGGCGAAGTCAGCGTCGTAGGCGCCTATGTCGATCCGCTCGTCGACGAAGCCGTCGAAGAGCTGGAGCGTCTGCAGCGTTTCGAGACCTTCCCTGGCCCCGCTCCCGAACGGGTCGATGATCTCGCCGGGCGACGTCAGCCGGATGTGCCAGGCGTTGTCGCCGATCTCGCGGCGGACGATCGCCTCGGTCTCGCGAAACAACGGCCGCGGCGTGTTTCTCAGCTCCACGCGGACCATCGCCTCCGGCAGACCCAGCGCGCCGGCCCGAGCGAGGATCATCTCGGCCAGATCGCGCGCCGACCGCTCGGCGCCGTCGATCGGCGAGAGCGTCTCCATGGGCCGCGCCGGCACGTCGATGTACTCGACCTGGGGGACGCTCTTTCGCTCACCCAGCGTCACCAGCGCGTACCCCGGTTGGGCCGGCTCGTCGCCCCACGAGGTGCGCTCGGTCGAGCCGCTGTACCAGGCGTTGATGCCGGCCGACTGCCGCAGGTGGATGTGCCCCAGGGCGACGTAGTCGAAGCGCACGTCGAGCACGTTGCCGCGCAGCAACGCCTCCCCGGCCTCGCGCCCAGCCCGAAACTCGACCCCCGGCGCCACGCCGTGCGTCACGGCCAGATTGCGCCACGTTTGGTGAAGCAGCACTGCCGGCGGATCGGGGTTTGTCAGCGCGCCGTGCGGGATGCCATGGACGAGCAAGCCGAGGTCCGCGAACTCGGCTTCCTCCGTCTCGTACCCGGAGATGAAGCGCACCATCGGCAAGGCCAACGCGAGCAACCCGAACACCGAGCCGGTCGTACGCAGACGCGGCGTGTCGTGGTTCCCCGCGATGACGACCGCCGGGATCCCGGCCTGCTCCAGGCGCCGCAATTGCCGCACGAAATGCGTCAAGGTCGACCACGAGGGCCGGGTGTGGTGGAACGCATCCCCCGCGTGGACGACCAGATCGACGTTCCGGCCGAGGATGTCCGTGATCGCGGCGGCGAAACTCTGTTCGATATC
>CALMZR010000087.1 GCA_937870845.1 uncultured Chloroflexota bacterium | reverse complement strand
CGCGCCATCGACCCCGGCGTCCAGACCGCCGACATCACCGCCGCCGCCTGGGAGCCCGAATCGGGCTACGCCGACCCCGCCGCCACCGCCTACGGTTTCGCCGCAGCGGCCCGCAACCTCGGCGCGGCCATCCACGAAGGCGTCGAAGCGACCAGCATCGCAACCGAGGGCGACAAGGTTACCGGCGTCGTCACCCCCCTCGGCCGCATCGCCACCGAAAACGTCGTCGTCGCCCCCGGCGCCCGCGCCGACGCCCTGCTCGCCCCCCTCGGCCTGAGCTACGGCCTGATCCCGAACCGGGTGCAGATCGTCATCATGCGCCGCACCGCCGACGACGGCCCCATCCATCCCGTCTACATCGACGGCCCCAACAACACCTGGCTCCGCCCCGAGGGCGATTTCGGCACCCTCTGCGGTATCGGCCGCGACCAGCTCGGCATCAACCCCGACCGCTACGACGAAGGCGTCGACGCCGACTACATCGCCGACGCCCGCGACCGCTGCGCCGCCCGCCGCCCGGCTCTGGCCAACGCCTTCATGCGCGGCGGCTGGGCCGGCGTCATCACCATGACCCCCGACGGCCACGCCATCATCGACCAGCTCGAGCCGTACCAGGGCCTCTACGGCATCCTGGGCGACAGCGGCACCAACTTCAAGACGGGGCCCGCCATCGGCAAATGCGTGGCAGAATGGATCACCGCCGGCGAGCCGCAGACGGTCGACCTGCGCGAGTTCCGCGCCGCCCGCTTCGCCGAAGGCAAACCGTTCACCGGCGAACACGAGTACGGCGACAGCCTGCTGGACGTCTTCCGCTAGGAGGTTGTTCCTATCGGTTCAACGCCCGACCGTCGTAGGGGCGATGCCTGCATCGCCCATCGGCCGCAGGCCGATAGAAGGCGTTCGGCAACCCCGGTTGTGGCCCGCAGGGCCACGGGCGCAGCAAGCAGCGGCCCAACAGTTGCGATTCGCGGCAAACCGTCGTTTCGGACCAAGGACAGGAGGAAACCCCCGTGATCCGCCACCACGACGATCTGATTCAATCGGTCCAGCAGGTCCGCGACGGCTCCCTCAGCCGCCGCGCATTCCTCGCCGCCGCGGCCGCCGCCGGCTTCAGCGCCGCCATGGCCAACCGCCTGCTCACCACCGGCCCCGCCGCCGCCGCCCCAACCCGCCAGGACGAGCCGCCCCAGGGCGGCCAGGTCATCGTCGGCCTCTCGCAAGAGCCGACGATCTTCAACCCGTTGAAGTCCACCCTGGAGGTCGATCGCGGCGTCCAGTTCGCCATCTTCGACAGCCTCTGGCGCATCGACCCCGACGCCGTCCTCATCCCCAACCTCGCCACCGAGCTCCCGTCCGTCGAAAACGGCGGCATCTCCGAAGATGGCCTGACCTACACCTTCACACTGCGCGAGGACGCGGCCTGGCACGACGGCGAACCCTTCACCGCCGCCGACGTCGTCTTCAGCCACCAAACGATCATGAACCCCGACTTCGTCCCCGGCACCCGCATCGGCCACGACCAGGTCGCCGACATCTCCGCCCCGGACGACTACACCGTGACCATGACCCTGGCCCAGCCCTACGCTCCCTTCCTCCTCACCTGGGCCGACACCTACATCGTCCCCGAGCACGTCCTCTCCGACGTGGAAGACCTCAACACCGCCGAGTTCAACTCAACCGCCCCCGTCGGCACCGGCCCCTTCACCTTCGAGCAGCGCGTCGCCGGCGACAACATCACGTTGCAAGCCAACCCGAACTACCACGGCCCCGGCCCGTACCTCGACACCGTCATCTTCAAGTACGTCCCCGACCTCAACGTCCTCTACACCCAGTTCCAGACCGGCGAGATCGACGCCACCGGCATCCAGGGCATCACCGCCGAGAACTTTGCCGAAGCGCAAACGCTGGAAGGCAAGGTCATCCACACCGAGCCGACCGGCTTCGTCGAGTTCATCTACATGAACCACGGCAACCCCGTCTTCCAGGATCTCGCCGTGCGCCAGGCCCTCTACGCCGCCATGGACAAGCAGAACATCATCGACACCATTTACTACGGTGTCCACAGCCCCATCGAGACCTACCTGCCGACCCAATCCTGGGCCTACAACCCCGATCTCGAACCGCAGGTCTTCGACATCGCCGCAGCCAACGCGATCCTCGATGAGGCCGGCTGGCCCCCCGGCGACGACGGCATCCGCCAGAAGGACGACGTCCGCCTCAGCTTCACCAACTCCACGACCGCCGGCAATCCGGTGCGCGAGCAGGCCCAGCAGTACCTGCAGCAGACCTGGCACGAGATCGGCGTCGACATGCAGATCGAGAACATGCCCGCCGCCGTCATCTGGGGCGACTACTTCAACCTCTCCGAGTACGACTCGGTCATGGTCGGCTGGACCAACCCGCCCGACCCGGACGGCACAAGCCGCTTCCACTCCGACTATATCCCCGCCCAGGGCGGCGGTGGCCAGAACACCATGCAATACAAGAACGAAGAGCTCGACGCCCTCTGGGAGGCCGGCGTCGCCGAGCTCGACCAGGACGCCCGCGCCGAGATCTACCGCCAGGCGCAGCAGATCCTGCGCGACGACCTCGCCTACCTCCCCATCTTCCAGTACACCTTCATCGAAGGCACCGCCGAGGGCCTCGAAAACTACCGGCAGAACGCCTTCGTCGTCAGCAACCAGTGGAACATCTACGAGTGGTACTGGAGCAACGGCGGGTGACAGGGTGTCGGGGTGTCAGGGTGACAGGAAAGACGCCGTCATGACCGCGGCGTCTCGCCAATCGACACGTCCCCCTGACACCCGGTCACCCCGACACCCCGACACCCCCGTATGACCGCCTACCTCCTCCGCCGCCTCGGCCAGAGCGCGATTCTGCTCGTCCTGGTGACGGCCATCGCCTTCGGGCTGATGCGGCTCGCGCCGGGGGGACCGGAGGCGATCTATGCCCTCAGCCCCTCCATGCGCGCCGAGGACTTGGCGCGCATCCGAGAGTCGTTCGGGCTCAACGAGCCGATCCCCGTCCAGTACGCCAAATGGGCCACGGGCATGCTCACCGGCGACTGGGGCCGCTCCTACCGCGACAGCCGCCCCGTGCGCGACGTCATCCTCGACCGCGTCCCCGCCACGCTGGAGCTGACCGTCACCGCCCTCGCCTTCGCCGTCATTGTCGGCGTCGCCATCGGCGTCCTCGGCGCGCTGCGCCCGCATACGTTTTCCGATTATCTGGCGACCGTCGGCGCGATGCTGCTCTCGGAGCTGGCGCCGCTGGTGAACGCGCAGCAGGGGACGATCTACCAGATGCGCAAGGACGAGGCGGAGCCGTTTCTCGAGCTCCTCGCAGGGTACGCGCACAGGAGCGCGGGGGCCCCGGCGCGGCTGGCACTGGGCGAGG
>CALMZR010000086.1 GCA_937870845.1 uncultured Chloroflexota bacterium | reverse complement strand
ACTGGCCGCCGCGCGCTGTATGGTCCTCTCGCCAGAGTCGTCGCTTGCTCGCATGGATCGCCGCCTGCCTCTCCTGGCAAGCGGACGCCGCGATGCGCCGCCTCGGCTGCGCTCGCTCCGCGAGGCCATCGCCTGGAGCTACGACCTCCTCGCGCCAGTCGAGCAGACCGCCTTCCGCCGTTTGGCCGTCTTCGCCGGAGGCTTCGGACTCGACGGCGCGGAGGCGCTGCTCGCGACGGAACTCGCGGGAGACCAACCTGGCGCCGACAGCGCGTCGTCGCCCGCCGCTGGCAATCCTTCCCCGGCGCAGACCGCACTCGACCTCGTGACCTCGCTGGCCGCGCAGAGCCTCCTCACTCGCCAGGACCAGCCAGACGGTTCCGTGCGGTTCGGGATGCTGGAGACGGTGCGGGAGTTCGCCCTGGAGTGCCTGGCCGCGAGCGGCGAAGAGCCGGCCGTTCGTCGGCGGCACGCCGAGCATCTCCTCGGCTGCGTCGAGCGCGCCGATCGCGTGATGCCGCGCCCCGACCGCTGGTGGGAGCCATTCGAGCGCGAATGGGGCAATCTGCGGGCCGCGCTCGCCTGGACGGTCGAGGCCGGCGAGGCGCGGCTCGGGATGCGGCTCGGGGGCGAGCTGTTCGGCTACTGGATGCTGCGCGGCCAGATCGGGGAGGGGATCGCCTGGTTGGAGCGGCTGCTGGCCGTGGGGGTGAATGAGCCGGCCGTCATTCGCGGCCGGGCCGCCATGGCGCTCGGCGCCCTCCATTGGTTCGCGGGCGACCTCGACCGCGCCGAAACCCTGGCGACGGAGGGGAGAGCGCTCAGCGATTCCGCCGGGGACGCGATCGGGATTGCGCTGGGCTGGTTCTTGCACGGCTTCCTGGCCGAGGCCCGAGGCGAGCTACCCGCCGCCGCCGAGCGCCTGGTCACGGCGCGGGATCGGTACATCGCGGAGGGCCAGGAGATGGCGGCGGCTGCGGTGAGCGCCCATCTCGGTCGCGTCCTCGCTCGCCAGGGCGACTCGGCCGCGGCGGAGCCGATGCTCGCCGCGGCTGTGGCGACCCTCGATCGCGACGACGGCGGGCAATGGGCGGCGGCGACCGGATACGCCGATCTCGCGCTGCTGACCGCCGAATTCGGCGATCTGCCGCGCGCGGCCGACCTGGCCTCGACAGGATTGCGCCGCCACGTCGCGCTCGGCGACCGCCTGGTGTTCCTCATCACCCTGGCCGCCGCTGCTCGCATCGCCGCCGCCGCCGGCCACGCCGAGGCGGCCCGCCTCGTCGGGGCGATCGAGGGGTTGCGCGCCCAGTGCGGGCCATCGATCTGGGGCGTCGCCGCGCCCGCCCACGAGCGGGCCGCTGCCCTGGCGCGGTCAGCTCTTGGCGAACGCCGCTTTCTCGCGGCATGCGAGGAGGGAAAGCTGCTCGGCGTCGAAGCGGCCATCGCGGCGGCGCTGGCGGTACTGGCCGACATCACGAGCCCGGCGGCGCCGGCCCTGGCGCTCTCGCCGCGCGAGCTCGACGTGCTGCGGCTGGTGACCGCCGGCCTGACGGACCAGGAGGTGGCGGTCGTCCTCGGGATCCGCGTGCGGACGGTCAATACCTACGTCGCGAACGCCCGCCGCAAGTTGGAAGCGCCTTCACGCGCGGCGGCTGTAGCCGAAATCATCCGCCGCGGGCTGGCGTAGGACCGTCCCTCGGGATGAAGCCTCCACCGCGGCGCCGCCTTCCTGCCCTACCCACGGCGTCGACCGTCGTCGCTCCTCGTACTGGGTTCTACCAGGGCACGTAAATGAGGTTGAGCTCGGCGTTGGGGTTGCCGTCGTCCAGAACCACTTCCTTGCCGAAGCCGCCGTCGTCGGTCGCCCCGTCCACGTCGTACAGAGCGTAGCCGGACGGGGCCGCGCCAATGGCCTGGAGGCTATACGCGCCGTAGGGAAGGCCGTCCCATATGTGGCTGACCGCGTGCGATTCCCCGTCGTCGAGCGTCAGGACCAGACCGCCGGGGCCTGAGATCACGATGTCCCCGTCGAAGATCTCGTCGGTCGCCTGGCAGTCGCTCAGGTCGGCATCCCCGGACGGGCAGAGGAACCCCTGCACGGAGATGGAGCCGCTTGCCTGCGCGCCGCGCGTCGTGGGGGCGGTTGCCAGCAGCGCCGCGGCGCTTACGGCGATCCCGCGCAGCACCCCGCGCCGCGAACCGGAAGCCTGCAACGGTTGCCCGATGCCGAGAAGGTGCTGACCACGCATGGGACGACTCCTTGCCACTCCCACTCCAGGAGCTGTGCCGAACGAGCTGGCTCGCGACGGTAGCAACTCCAGCCGACGCGGGCACTCCGCAAAAAGACGGCCATCGCTCCCCGTGTGAACAAGCGCGCTCTGCGCAACCAAAGCGGAGCGCGATTCGGAGCAGCGGCGCCACTACCGTCTTTTTACGGATAGCGGCCGCACGATGCACTCGTTATCGTCTATTCGGGTTTCCAGGCAGGGGGAGACCAATCGAGCCCGCCCTCGTCCTGGTGGTGGATGTCGGCGGTTTCGCGACGATGTCGACGGAGGAGCCAGATGGACGAGGAACGATTCGACGCGTTGACGCGGACCATCGGCGATGAGAACAAGACGCCGCGGCGCGCGGCCTTGAAAGCGGCCGTCGGCGGTTTCGTGGGCGCCATCGCGCTCCTGGCCCACGATGCCGGCCCGCTCTCGGCACAGGGGCGCAAAGGCAAGGGCCGGCGCCGGCCGGGTACGGTAACGGTCTGCCACAGGGGGAGGACGCTACGGCTGTCGCGCGATGCGGTGCATGCCATCCTGCTCGACGGGGGCACACGCGGCGCGTGTGAGTCGAACGGAGAACCGCCGCCGGCCCCGCCGAGCACGGATCCGCCGCCCATCAACGTCCAGATGGTCATCGAGAACCTCACCGGGGCCGCCGTCGACTTCGAGGGCTGGATCAGCACCTCGCCACCGATCCGGGATTGCAGGCCGCGGGAATTACGATTGCTTGCGCCGAACGACGCGATCACCTTCGACCCGAACAGTCCGTGGCTCTTTGCCGTCGTCTACTTCGACCCCAACGATCACGTGGAGCCCTACCTTATCAACGCCTCGCAGGGCATCGGCGATCAGTTCCCCTCGGTCATTCTGGCCCAAGGCGGCAGAATGGAAAGAGATCGGTGCGCCGTCGGTTTCCAGACCGACGTTGAACGCGACATGGGCGTCGGGCAGAAATTCACCAGGACAATCAAGGGACGCCAGATCGAGATCAGCCGCGAAAATGACCTTAACGGCGAGCGGCTCATCCGGGTCCGCCTGCTCTCGTAGCGCCACTCGCGACGCGACATCACGAGCGCCAGCGACGGGACACAGTCCCGGAGCACCGACTGGTACGACGCTAACCGGGAATCGCCACCAGTTCAGCTTCCCGTGACGAGAGGTTGGCACGACGGGGCCGCGCCGACCTCATGGTGCACCAGGAGGGGCGGACGCATGGACGCACAGCGGTTCGACAACCTGGCCAGGAGCCTGGCCACGCGGTTCTCCCGGCGGCGGGCCATCCGTCAGGCCGGCGCCGCGGCCACGGCCGGGGTCTTCGCCTCGATAGGTCTGCGCACACCCCCGGCCGTGGCCCAGGGCGACGGTCAGCCGGTCTACACGGTGGTTCGCCGCTACACCCTCGATGACGCGGCCAGATCCGTGCGCCAGGCGCTGCAGCAAGGCTACGTCGAGGACGCCTGCAACGCGCCGGGCTTCGTCGCCTACTTCACCGTCGAGGACGAGGACGGCGACTTCGTCACGGTCTCCATCTTCCAATCCCAGCAGGACTTCCAGACCTTCGCCAACGCGGAGGCGAACTGGATCGCGCAAAACCTCGGCGATCTCCTGCCGGCGCCGGACGTGGCGATCTCCGGCCAGTCCTATATCCGCGTCGGTATGCCGCAAGCGTTTGAGGGTACGTGCCCGGGCGATCCGCCGCCGGCCGCGGATCCAGCTCCCACGACGGCCCCGGCGCCCACCAACGCCCCTGCCGGCCCGACGCCCACGCCGCCGCCGGCATGCACCGGGCAAGGGTGCGCTTGCACGACCGGAACGCAAGCCCCGTGCGACGACGGGCTCGTCTGCTGCCCGACGACCGACCTCATGGGCGGCCCGGGCATCTGCCAGACCCAGGACGCCTGTTACCCCAACCAATGCACGGGCAACGGCGATGCGTGCGACTCCACGTGCAATTGGGGCGATGCCTGCCCCAGGTGTTGCTCCAACTTCTGCCACAGCGGAGGCCAGTGCGCCGACCTTCCCGTAGGC
>CALMZR010000085.1 GCA_937870845.1 uncultured Chloroflexota bacterium | reverse complement strand
GTCCAGCCCGCGCTGTTCGATCCCGAGGATGACGCCGGCGTCATCGGCGCGGCCACCGGGCGGCCGCGCGGCCTGGAGCACGCGCGGATCGACGCGCTGATCGATCGCGCCGCGCGCGCCGAGGCCGGCGATCGCCGCCTGCGCGCGCTCACGGCGCTGATCCGCCGCACGCGCGAATCCGCCATCGTCTTTACCTGTTTCCGCGACACCGCGCGGATCGTCGCGGCGCGCCTGTCGCCGATCGCCCGCGTGCGGCTCGTTCACGGCGGGCTGCCGCAGGCCGCGATCGACGCGGCGCTTGCGGCATTTCGGTACGGCCGCGCGCGCGTGCTGGTTGCCACCGACGTCGCATCGCAGGGGCTCAACCTGCATCACGGCTGCCGCTGGGTGATTCACTACGATCTGCCGTGGCGGCCGCCGGTCATCCGGCAGCGCACGGGCCGTGTCGATCGGCTCGGCCAGACGCGCACGGTGCACGCGACCTCGATCGTCGCACGCGGCGAGCTCTCGGCCGTCATGCGCGAGCGGCTCGGACGGCTGACGGCACGCATGCGGGACGATGAGCGCGCCGGCGCGAGGCGCTGGGACATCCTCGCGGCCGCCGAGGCACGGCGGCTCGATGCGGCGCGGGGTGGCCTCCTCCATGGAAGCGATGACTTCGACGGTTGCGGCCATTTCTGCACCTGGTCGGCGTCGATCCTGGGGGTCAGGTAGGCGGTGATGACCAGACTGTCATCCGTCTCGCCTCGCGTCCCGCATGGTGCTATCGTAGAACCTCGGGCGGTGGAGAGCCCATCCCCGAAAGGGAGCGAGACATGGCAACCCTCTTGGCGCGTCTGCAAGGGCGTGCCGAAGCCGCAACCGCTGAATCCATCCCCGGGGTCGATCTGCTGACGCCCGAGGAAGCACGCGCGTTCTTCGATCGGCGTGCCCGAGATCTGCTCGACATCTCCGGCGAGGAGTTCCTGCGGCGCTGGGATGCCGGCAAGTATCGGCCGATCCCGGACAATGCGGAAGGCCGCAAGGTCGGCGAGCTCGTGATGATGATGCCGTTCGCCCGCCGCACGAAGTCCTGAGGGCGCGGCCAGGCGCTTCATCGAAACGTTGGCATCCGCCACGAGCTGCGTGACGCCCCAACGGCTCGCCTCGGTTTCGACCTACTACACCCCGCAACACGACCACATCATCCGCTTTCCCGTCCCGCCGGTCGCGCTGCGTGCCTCCTCGGGTGGGCCGCGGGGACTGCTCCTCGATGTCTCCCATATCTTTGGGATCGAGGAATCGCCAGAGCAGAAACCGTTCCGCCGCCGCTGGCGCGTGACGACCAGGATGTACCAGTACCGGCTCTTCGATCGCGACGAGCGGGAGCTACTCGTGTATCACTGGCAACCGGGAGATGCCTTTCTCGGCCCCGATCACCCGCACGTGCATGTGTCGGCGGCGCTGTTGGCCCACGTTACCGCGGTCGAGACCGAGACCATCGAACTTGCCAGCCGGCATCTGGTCACCAGCCGGGTGTCGCTCGAAGGGTTCGTGCGCATGCTGATCGAAGAGTTCGGCATCGCGCCGCAACGGGCGGATCGGCGCGAGACGCTCGACCGGACGGAGGCTGTCTTCTGGCAGGAGGCGAGCCGTCGAACCTGACCGGGACGGTCGGGATGTGGACGCGCCGCTCACCGAGCCCGATGAAGTCCAGCCCTTGTGCAAGAAACGCGCGACCCGCGATGTACGAACCGGCGTCCAACCCTGCTGGATTGTCGTCGGGGGTATTGACACCAGGTCGCGACTCCGGTAATGTGTACGTACGCCAGACGCGGAGGGGAGCAATCCCCGAGGCGAAAGGCCAGCAAACGCCGACGGGTGTGGGTTTCGGCCCGGACTTGTCGGCGTTTTGCTGTGCCCGCCAGAGGGGCTTCCAGCCGGAGCCCGCAGGACCAGCGTACCGGCCACGCCCTTGACAGCGCCCGCCCCGCTCCATACACTCCCCAAAATAAGAACATATGTTCGTATTCTGTCCGCCCTCGGGGGCGCAGGAGGCGGGAAGCGATGGCTGGCACAGGTGAACGGCAGCTCGGCGGCGAGATGGTCTCGGACGGGCCGGTGCGGTGGGAGTGCCGCCAACACCAAACGCCGATCCTGCTGGGGACGTACGACCCGGACGGCCAGATCCACATCAAGGTGCGCGATCGCCACTGGCGCATTCTGGGCACGGTCCAGACGCGCTGCCCCCGCTGCGGCGCCGAGCACGCCCTCGACTTGCGAGGGGTAAGGCGGGAGGCGGAGGGCGGGAGGCGGGAGGTTGAACGTGGGTGACGCCACGTGTTCCAGCCCCGCGTGGGCCGCTGTCCACCGCGCCGAGCCATCTCCCTTCCGCCTCCCGCCTCCCGCCTTCCGCCTTCCGACTCTCGTTCGGCTTCTCCCAGCGCCAGAGCGCACCCCCGGCGGTCGCCCCGCCGGGTTTCGTGTCCGGCGCCCACGTCGTGCGGCCCGGTCGTGCTCGAGGAGAGGCCCATGGCCCGCACGAACGACCCTCGCCACCCCCATCCCGCCCATCTGCGGCTGGTTCCGCCGCCGCCCGCCGCGACGCCGCTGCCGCCCGTCGTGCCGTTGCTCGCCCCGAATCGGGCGGTCACCGCGGCGCAGGATGCGCTGCTGACCCGGCTGGCCCGGCGCGCCCGCCGCGGCGACCGGGAGGCCCGCGACCTCCTCTGGCGCGCGTTCGGCCCCAAGCTGGAGCCGGCGCTGCGCCGCGGCGGCCGCATGGCGTGGCGGCCCGGCTGGGCGCGGCGCGACGGCCGGCCCTGGGAGCTGGACGATCTGCGCCAGGAGGCCTGGCTCGTCTTTGCCGAGCTGGTCGACGACTGGAACGAGGAGGGCTCCTTCGTCCCCTACGCCACGGCGTACTTCCCCTGGCGGCTGCGCCGCGCCATGCGGCGATTGGAGCCGCCGCGCCGCGGCGTGCCGCCGGCGTGCGCCTCCCGCATCGCAACCGACGAGCGCGGGCTCGACGACGTCGAGGGCGCCGCGCTGCTGGAGGCGATCGCCGCGGCGCTGCCTCCGGCGGACGCCGATCTGCTGCGCATGCGCGTCGGCGAGGGGGCCAGCGTCACCGATATCGCGTGCAGGCTCGACGTTTCGCGGCGCACGGTCGCCCGCCGCTGGGGGCGCATCCGGCGCCGGGTGCGCACGTTGCTATCCGACGCTGACGACGCCCAGAACCGATCGCCTTGAACCCGGCGGAGCGGCGGGCATCGAACGCGGCGCGGCGCCGTGCGCCGTTGGGTCGGTTGTGCCGCTCATCTGATGCGTTTGGCCATCTGAATGCGCGTGGCGCCACCGTCACGAAAGCGATCGACCTCGACGAACCCAAGGTGCTCGTACAGCGCGATGTTCCTGGTCATGATCACGTTGGCATAAAGCCGCACCTCCGCGAACCCGCGCTGGCACGCCTCCTGTTCGGCGAACGTGATTAGCATCCGGCCCAACCCGTGGCCTTGTGCGGCCGGCAAGACCGCCACGTTGTCGATGACGATGACCAGATCGTCGCCCTGTTCCTTCAGCACGATGACGCCGACGACGTCGTCGCCGTACTGAACCACCCAAACTTCGGATGCGGCGATTCGTCGCTCATAGTCATCTTTGACCGGACCCGGCGTCCTGCCGACTTGCTTGGCGTAGTTTGCGTAGGCGGCCCGGACCAGGGCGCGAATCGTCTCGCCCTCTCCGGGCCGGGCCGAGCGAAGAACCGGGTCGGCCCCGGAAACAGCATCAACCACCGTGCTCATCCTCCTGGCGGGGCGCCGCATCCAGCACGCGTTGGATGAAGTCCGCCTTGCCCGCGGTGTAGGCGGCGCGATCGGCGGGATGGCGCGCGGCGAGATCGCGCTTGAGCGCGGCATACGCCGCCGCCTGCTTCGGGTGGGCGCGCAGCTCGTCGCGGAACAGGACGCGGGAACGCCAACACTCCGACGCCAGATCGCAGAGCGAGAGGTGAATCTGGCGCGCGTCGGGCGTCCCTTTCACCAGAAGCACCCGATCCGGCACCGGGTCCTCGGGGATGAGTTCGTACCCGATGGCCCCGAGGATGCGCGCCGCCGCGTCGGCATCATCAAGCGAGGGCAGGGCGACGACGATGTCGAGGATCGGCTTGGCGATCAGGCCGGGGATGGCGGTGCTGCCGACGTGCTCGATGCGCACGGCGAGATCGCCGAGGGCGTCGGCCAGGCGCGCGGCCTCCTCAGCAAAGACGCGGGCCCATCCGGCGTGGTGCTGTTCCAGCCGGACGAGGCCGCGCGTCAGGCCGATCGGGGCGTTTGCGGGCTCAGCCATGGGGGCCGACGCCGAGCGGTTTTTCGGCAGCGACCCAGAGGAAGGTCGCGGGCGTCCCGTCCTCGTCCTCCGCGAGCGCCTCGGCCAGGAGCGGGCGCAGCCCCGCGGCCTCGATCAGGCGCAGGGTGGTTGCGCCGTCGAAGTGGCTCCAGTACATCGGCGCGCCGAGCCAGTCCGGTTCGAGCCAGTCGTCCGACTCGTTGGCTCCCAGGGCGGCGACGAAGAGACCGCCCGGCCGCAGCCAGCCCGCGATGGCGCGCAGGAGCGCGGGGTGCTCCTCCCGGGGGAGGTGGATGATCGAGTAGAAAGCGACGACCGCGTCGAAGATGCCTGCCGGGACATCGAGCGCTGCCATGTCGGCGTGAAGGAAGGTCGCGCCCGGCACGTTGCGCCGGGCGAGGGCGATGCTGCGGGCCGAGATGTCGACGCCGGTGACGGCGAAGCAGTTGGCCAGCTCCCGGGCGACGGGTACGCCGGTTCCGCAGCCCAGGTCGAGGATCGCCGCCCCCGGCGGCAGCCGCTCCAGCAGCAGAGCGCCGAATCTGGCGCGGCCGCCGGCCCAGGATTCGCCCGCCCACGCGGCGTAGCGCTCGGCGATGCGGTTGTAGCCGCGGGCGACGATCTGCCGTGGGTCGGCCATGCATCGATCATACTCCCGGCAGCCATGTCCGCAATCGGCGTCATGAGACCCGCCGCGAGGGGGGCTCGTGCGCCGCTCAGCAGGAGCGCAGCGCCATCATTGCCGAAGCCGCGGCCGCGGAGGCCGTTGCCGCCGAGCCGTCCGGGGCGGGAGTCAGCGTCGAGGGCGGGTACCGCGAGGTGCTGGCCATCCGGGCGTTCCTGTGGCTTTGGCTGTCCCAGGTCAGTACCCAGTTGGGCGAGTCGGTCGCGCTCGTCGCGATGCCGCTGCTGGTCTATGGCCTGACCGGTTCCGCCGAGCTGCTGGGGGCCATCTTCGTCGTGCAGCTCCTGCCGCGCGTGGTCCTGGCCCCGGTCGCCGGGATGCTCGCCGACCGGCTCGACCGACGGCGCATCATGCTGATCGCCAACGTGGCGCGAGCCGGCCTGGTCGCCGTGCTGCCGTTCACCGAGTCGCCGACGGCGATCGCCTTCATCGCCGCGCTCGTGGCCGTGGGCACGGCGCTGTCGGACCCGGCCGAGATGGCGGCCGTGCCGGCGGTCGTGCCGTCCGGGCTGCTCGTGCCGGCGCTCTCGGCGTCCCAGGTGGCCACCAGCGTCGTGCGCGTCGGGGGGCCGGCGCTGGCCGCGGGGGTGATCGCGCTGGCCGGGCCGGGGCCGGCCTTCTGGGTGCAGGCGCTCTGCTTTCTCTTCGCGGCGGGGTGCGTCTGGCGCCTGGGGCTGCCCGCGGTCGCCCGCGAGGCGACGGCGGAGGGGCTGGCCACGGCGGCGCGGCGCGAGATCGCCGAGGGGTTGCGCGTGGCGCGCGACAATCCGGTGGTGCGCGGCATCACCGCGGTGGAGATTTTGTGGCAGCTCGTCTTCGCGTCGCTCGTCGTCGGGGTGCTCGTCTACGTCGAGGAGGCGTTGCGCCTGGGCGAAGAGTCCGCGTCGGTTTTCTCGCTGCTGACGGCGACGTTCGCGGGAGGGACGGCGCTGGGGGCGCTGGCGGCGCGCGGGGTGGAGCGGCGCATCGGCCGGCCGCGGCTGATGGCGATCGGCTACCTGGCGCCGCTGATGCTCATTCCGGCCGGGTTCACGCCGCCGTTGCCGGTGCTGTTCGTCTGCCTGTTCGTGCTCGGCTTCACCGACGCCTGGGCGGTGATCGCCATGCAGACCTATCTGGCCGAGGCGGTGCCGGACCAATTGCGGGGGCGTGTCTACGCCGCCTGGCTGGGGGCCATCACCCTGGCCAGCGCGGTGGCCTGCGCCCTCATCGGCTGGCTGACGCCCCGCCTCGGCCCGCCGGCGACGCTGGCGGCGGTGGGGGCGCTGGTCGGTATTGGCGGGCCGGTGCTGCTGTGGGTGACGGGGTGCATCGCGGCGTTGCGGCGACGAGGGTGACGGGTGGCGGGTGACGGGGTGGCGAGGCGGGCGAGGCGGGGGCAATGAGCGGCGACTGGTGCGATGGCAGCAAGGGGCGGATCAAGCCGCCGGAGTAAGGTTGTGATCGGCCGGACGCCGACATCGATTGTTGAGCGTGCGCTGTGGCGCCAAGGGCCGTACCATTGCCCTCACCGATATGCAAGTACGGACGCTGCTGATCCGTGAACACTACATCCGGAGTGGATCATGAGTGGTCGTGAGGCATTCCTCAACCTCATCCGAGACGACATTCTGAAGCTTTCTCTGGCCGAATTGGACTTTGGCATCTACCGGATCCTGCGACATCGCCGGGCAGAGATTGAGCAATTCCTGAACGTGCGCCTTCCTGAGCTGATGCAAGAAGCGTTGAGCGGCGCCGTGCAATCACAACAGACTGCTCTTGAGCGAAGGTCTCGAGAGCTACGTGAGGAACTTGAACAGTCTGCCTTGAATCTTCGCTACGATTCTGCCTTCTCGGACGAGGATGCGCGTGAGCTAAGGGAAACTTTTCGGGATAGTCCACTCGGTCAGGAATTCGTTGAGATCCTTGATCAATTGCAACTGGCTCAGGCGCAGGCCGGCCTCTCGCAAACTGAGGAAGATCGCCTCTACAACGTGTTGTACACCTTCTTCTCGCGCTACTACCGCGATGGTGACTTCATCACGCAACAGCGGCGCGGTCATGATGCGCGGTACTTCGTGCCGTACAGCGGTGACGATGTCCATCTTCACTGGCGGAGCCGAGGGAGCCACTACGTAAAGACCACGGAGGCACTCAGCAATTACGCGTATGAGGAGAACGGCAGGAAGGTCGTTTTCACTATCGTCGAGGCCTCGGAAGAACAAGACAATATCAAGGGCAAGACACGCTATTTCCTGCCCCGGAGCAAAGAAGCGCAGGTTGACCCGAACACGAACGAGTTCGTAGTTCCTTTTGAGTTTCGCGCCATGACTGCGGCCGAAATGAAGCGATATGGCAAGGCCAAGAAGCAAGATGACGGCTTGGACGACTTTGAGGTTCTTGACGGTGCGACCGAGCAGGATCGCATCCTGTCTGATGCGCTCAAATCGATAACGATTCCCACGGAATTGACCGAGGAAGCGTTTTCTAAGCACCTGCGGCGCTATGCGCGGAAGAACCGAACGGACTACTTCGTTCATCCACGACTCGGGGGCTTCCTGCGCGCCGAGCTAGACCACTATCTCAAGACCGAGTTCTTGGACACGGCGGGTTTTACAGACGGTGCCGTCGCCTCTGATCAAATCACCAAGCTTCGAGCATTGAAGACTATCGGGGAAGGAATCATCGACCTCCTCGATCAGATCGAAACTTTTCAGGCAGCATTGTTCGAGAAACGGCGCTTCGTGCTTCGTGCCGACTACCTCATCCCGATTCGCCTCGTTTCTCGCGAGCACTGGGGCGACATCCTCAACTCGCAGGAGCAAACAGCGGCATGGCGTGCACTCTTCGCTATTGAGGGTGAGATCACCGAAGAAACCCTGTCCACACATCCTACCCTTGTCGTTGACACCCAACACTTCGATGAGTGTTTCAAACTCCGCCTACTCGCTGCCTTCGAGGATATCGACGGGATGACCGACGGGTTGCTCGTCCACGCTGAGAACTACGGCGCCTTACGCACTCTGGTGCCTAGCTTTGGACGACGCATTAAGGCAATGTACCTCGACCCGCCTTACAACAGAGGAAGTGATGGGTTCCTCTATAAAGACGACTTCGCTCGACACTCAACTTGGCTATCAATGATGGACGAGCGGTTGCGCGTTGGCCGCGAAATGTTGACGGAGGACGGTGTAGTCTTTATTTCAATCGACAGCAACGAATTCGCAAATCTTAGGGCGCTTACCGACGGAATCTACTCTGGCGGCAACCACTTAGGCGACCTGATTTGGAAGAATGCAACCGACAACAACCCCACTCGCATTGCGATAGAACACGAATACATCGTTTGCTACTCGGCCGATATCTCCAAGACACCTGCTGAATGGAAGAGCCGAACTTCCATTGCCAAAGATCTCCTGTTGGAATGGTATGCGACGCTTAGGGCATCGATGTCGGATAACGCCGCAATCCAAAAGGAACTGCGGTCGTTCATCTGACCTGCCCCCGTTGTTTGGTCCACGGATTATGAGAGTCCGTCGTCCGTTGGCAGCGCCGCTGCTGCCGTCACC
>CALMZR010000084.1 GCA_937870845.1 uncultured Chloroflexota bacterium | reverse complement strand
ACAGGCTGATCCTGCCCAAGAGTCCACATCGACGGCAGGGTTTGGCACCTCGATGTCGGCTCGTCGCATCCTGGGGCCGGAGAAGGTCCCAAGGGTTGGGCTGTTCGCCCATGAAAGCGGCACGCGAGCTGGGTTCAGAACGTCGTGAGACAGTTCGGTCTCTATCCGCCGCGGGCGGGCCGGGAGGTTGCGGGGGGCTGCCCCTAGTACGAGAGGACCGGGGTGGACGCGCCGCTGGTGGGCCGGTCGTCCGGCAACGGGCGCCGCCGGGTAGCCACGCGCGGACGGGCGAACCGCTGAAAGCATCTAAGCGGGAACCCCTCCCCAAGACGAGCCTCCCCATGGCGAGAGCCAGAAAGACCCCCGGCAGATCACCGGGTCGATAGGCGGCGGGTGGACGGCGGGCAACCGACCGGAGCCGAGCCGTCCTAATGGTCGAGGGCGGATCCCCCACATCACGAGTTTCGTCTCGCCCCGTCAACTGGACGGGCGCTGGGGCGGCTCGCGCCAGGGAGAGGAGTGGCGACATTCCTCGCACCGGCGCACGAGAACCGACCATCACCGGTCGAAGGGATCTCGCGAAATCGTCAAGACGGGTCATGATGTTGCGTGCAGGGCGCGCGGACGGCCGGGCGGGGCAACCCGCCGCGGCAGTGGCGCAGACTTGCGTAGGCAGGTTGGTGCATCCCTACTCCCGGTCGATCCGGGGGGTGAGGGGCGCCCGTGGCCGAGAGCGCGCTGGCCCCACCCGGTCCCATCCCGAACCCGGTCGTGACCCAGCGCAGCGCCGGAGAGTACTGTGGGGAGACCCCACGGGAGGCGAGGCCGCCGCGGACGCCCCCCAGCCCCGAAAACGGGAGCCCAGGCGCCTCGTCGTCGCTGCAAATCGCGGGGTGGAGCAGCATCTCATTGGGCTCATGACACCCAATGGCTGGGGCCCGAGATTTTCTCTGTCTGCCAAAGCCGGGGCCGAAAGGCCCCGGCTTTGTTGTTGTCCGCTTGACGTCACCAATCGCCGTGCGATCATGACGGCCGGAAAGGAGGCTCGCCGTCGGTCAACTGGAGTCGGTTTCGGGGTTCGCGATCGATCTCGTTTATCCAAGGCGCTGCGCTGGCTGCGGCCGTCGCGGAGCGTGGTTGTGCCGACGCTGCGAGGCGGACATCGAATGCTTCGCTCCGCCTTGGTGCCATTCGTGTGGCGTTCCGACATCGCTTCCATGCCAATGCCACTCGCAACCGGAGTCGCTCACGCAGGTCAGGTCAGTGGGACCCTTCGCCGGTTGGCTGCGCGGCGCGGTTATTCAGTGCAAGTACCATGGCGAGTGGGCGCGTGTTTCCCAGGTGGCGGCACTTCTCGGGGAGGTCTGCCAAACGCTAGGTCCGTGTGACGCGCTCGTCCCGGTTCCGCTCCATTCGTCGCGGGTCCGCCAACGCGGCTTCAACCAGTCGCTCCTGTTAGCGCGAGGCGTCGCTGACTTGCACCACATTCCCGTGGAGGCGTGCCTCGTCCGCACGCGCCGAACCGACTCCCAGGCTCAATTGACGGCCGAAGAGCGTAGGCGGAATGTGACAGGGGCGATGGCGCTCGCGCCGGAACGCACGATCACGGATCGGAGGTTCGTCCTCATCGACGATGTGATCACGACCGGCTCAACACTGGCGGCATGCGCAGCGGTCCTCGAGCAAGCAGGCGCACGCTGGGTCAAGGCCGCGACGATCTGCCGCGAGCTTTAGAGCACGTCGACCCTGCCGCAATATCGGTGGTTCTCACCGCAGACCCTTCGCCGCGATCATTTTCCGCGCGCTCACGCGCGCCCAGTGATCCGTAGCTGCGATCGCCTCAAGCGTGACGGCAACGGATTGGTGCGCGCTCAGCACCGATTCCACAAGAGCCGGAATGTCGGAGAATCGCAGCTCGCCGCGCAGGAAGGCCGCGACGGCTTCGTCATCCGCCGCACTGAGCGCCGTAGGGTAGGTGCCCCCAGCCGCGCCCGCCTCGCGCGCCAGGCGGAGGGCCGGGAAGCGAGATTCGTCGGGGACTTCGAAATGCAGGGCTCCAATCGCGGCCAGATCGAGGCGATCTCCCGCCATCGGCTCGCGATCGGGATACGTCAGTGCGTACTGGATCGGGAGCTTCATATCGGGCAGCCCGAGCTGAGCCATGACTCCGCCGTCCGCAAACTCGACGAGGGAGTGGACGATGCTTTCCGGGTGCACGAGCACGTCGATGCGCTCGTACGGAATCCCGAAGAGCCAATGCGCTTCAATGACTTCCAGCCCCTTGTTCATCAAGGTTGCTGAATCGACGGTGATCTTGCCGCCCATGGACCACGTGGGGTGCGCAAGCGCCTCCTCAGCCGTGATGTCGGCAAAGGCATCTCGAGGGATTGTGCGAAACGGGCCGCCCGACGCGGTAATGACGATCCGTCGTACGCGCTCGATAGGCGATCCCGCCAGCGCCTGCCAAATGGCGCTGTGCTCGCTATCAACCGGGCGAATCGCCGTGTTGTGCGCCACGGCCAAGGGCATCAGCAGTTCTCCGGCGCAGACGAGCGCCTCCTTGTTGGCGAGGGCAACGGTCTTGCCGAGCTCGATGGCGCGCATCGTCGGCACGATCGCCGCGTGACCGGACGTTGCGACGACGACGATGTCGACATCAGGGTGCTCGACCGCGGCGACCAGACTCCTGGGACCCGACGCCACCTCCGTCCCTACGAGTGCGTGGGAGCCCGTCTCTTCGCTGATGGCGACAAGGTCAGGGTGGCGCTGCAACGCTTGGTCTGCCAGGCGGCGAGAGAACGTTCGTGCCGCCAGCACGACGACGCGGAATCGGCCGGGGAGTGCGTCGATGACCTCCAACGTCTGCTGTCCGACCGACCCGGTTGACCCGAGAACCGCGACGCCGATACGGGTGCCCGAGGATTTCTGGGCCATCACAGTCGAAGCCAGTCGTATCCGGCGGCAAGAAGCAGACCGGCGGGAAACGCGAACAATAAGGCATCGATGCGATCGAGCAGGCCGCCGTGGCCGGGAATGAGGGTCCCACTGTCCTTCACCCCGGCTTGGCGCTTCAAAAGCGACTCGCCGAGGTCGCCGACCTGGCCGGCGATGCCAAGTGCGGAACCCACGACGAAGCCAGCCCAAGGATTCCCGAGGGCAAAGACCTGGAATCCAAGCGCGCCGACGGTCGCGGCGCCAATCAAACCTGCCACGGCTCCCGCAACGGTCTTGTTCGGGCTGATGCGCGGGGCAAGCTTCCGACCGCCAATGCTCCGGCCGGCCAAGTACGCGACCGTGTCGGCGATCCAGGTGGCGACGACGACGATGACCGCCCAGGCGAGTCCGCGGGGGTGCGCCGTCCATCCGAGACTCAGGCGCGCGGCCAGGTCGCTTAGCCAGATCGGCCCGATGTCGCCAGGCGTTGAACGGAGCACGATCGCGGCAAAGGTCGGCAGGCCAAAGTAAAGACAGCCGAATCCGATGAGCGACCAAGCCAGGAACGATCCTCTTGTGCTGGCGAGGACGACGGTCAGTGGCGCAATAAGGGCGACGACGACCGCGGCGAACAGGAGGATGGCGGTTCCTCCCAGGAATGCGGCGAGGGCGAAGGCGCCGATCGCGACGGCGCCGATGCCGGCCAGACTCGTGACCTCGGCTCCGCCGATCCGCGCCGCCAATTCGACGTATTCGCGAAACCCGGCGATTCCCAGCATCACGAGGGCGAGAGCGAAAACCGGGCCGCCAACGAGCGTCGGCGCCAATCCGAGCAGCACGACGGCGAACGAGCTGACCAGACGTGTCCGCACCCTCGTCAGCGATTCACGAGGGGCGCCGCCGAGGGGTCGCCGTGGACGCCGCCGAATCTGCGGTCGCGGCGTCCGAACTCACGCACCGCCTCGCACAGCTCGTCTGGCCCAAAGTCGGGCCAAAGCGTGGGGGTAAAGTAGAACTCTGAATAGGCCGATTGCCAGAGCAAGAAGTTGCTGATGCGGTACTCCCCGGACGTGCGCACGATGAGATCGGGGTCGGGGAGATTCCTGGTGAAAAGGTGGGTCGCGATCACCTCTTCGTCGACCGCCGCGGCGGAGGTTCCGCTGGCGATGATGCTGCGGACGGCCGCGATCAACTCCTGACGCCCGCTGTAGTTGAACGCAAGGGTGAGGATCAGCCGGTCGTTGTGTCGAGTGCGGTCGATGGCGGCTAGCACTGCGGCTCGAAGCTCGGGTTCGAGCCCATCAAGACTGCCGATGTGGCGAAGTTGGGCGCCTTGCCGATTCAGCTCGTCGGTTTCGCGTTCAATAACCTCGGCCAGGATGCGCAAGATGCCGTCGATTTCGTGCTTCGGGCGACGCCAGTTGTCGGTGGAAAACGCCCAGAGGGTGAGGTACTTCACCCCGAGTTCAGCGGCGGCGGTGGTGATGCGTCGGATGTTGTCGGTTCCGTGCTGGTGGCCCGCCAGCCGCGGAAGGCCGCGCTGAGCCGCCCAGCGACCGTTGCCATCCATGATGATGGCGACGTGTCGCGGAACGGGTGATTCGGCGGCGACCAGATTCATCTCGGTCTGGACCTTTTCGCCCTGCTCGCTAGTGGCGGCGTGCATCGGTGGCGGCGTCATGGAGTCAACGCAACTATTGGGACCGGCGGCAGCAGTAAGCGCTCAAACTTCCATGACCTCTTGCTCTTTGGCCTTGCCGACCTTGTCGGCCTCACCGACGAAGCGGCGGGTGAGCTCGTCCACCTGCTGCTCGGCGCGGCGCTCGTCGTCTTCACCGATCATCTTCTCATTCATGAGCTCCTTCACGTGGGCGACGGCGTCACGACGGATGTTGCGCAGCGCCACCTTGCCCTCTTCGACGTGGCCATGGACGAGCTTGACCAGTTGCTTGCGCCGCTCCTCTGTGAGGGCCGGGATGGCGATGCGTATGACCTGGCCGTCGTTGGACGGGTTCAGGCCCAGTTCCGATTTCATGATCGCCTTTTCAATGGCGGTCATCGATCCCCGGTCCCACGGCTGGATGACGAGCAGCCGTGGCTCGGGCACCGAGATGCCGGCGAGCTGATTCAGCGGAGTTGAACTGCCGTAGTAATCGACCGGTAGCCGCTCGACGAGGGAAGGTGAGGCGCGGCCGGTACGGATGCTGCCCAAGTCGCGCCGCAACGCCTCGATGGCCTTGCCCATGCGGATCTCGGCGTCGTCCATGATGTCGTTGATCATGAGGCGTTCTCCTCGTGGTGCGCGGGGCGAAACCCGCCTCGGCGGAGGCCGAGCATCTCGGGCATGTGGGGTGATTGTACGATGCGATACGACGGCAGGGCCGCACACACGCGTGCGTTGGCGGCCCTTCAGTAGAGCTCGGACGCGCCGGGCACCACCAGGGTGCCGACCGGTCTACCGAGCGCCGCAAATTCGATCGCCGATTCGTGGCCGACATCGAAGACGACGATCGGCAAGCTGTTGTCACGCAGGAGCGCCAAGGCCGATGTGTCCATCACCTTCAGGTCGCGCTCGATCGCTTCCTGATGGCTGATGCGCCGGTACCGACGAGCTGACGCATCGGCGTTCGGATCGGCGGAGTAAACGCCGTCGACGCGATTCTTAGCCATGAGCAGGACATCGGCGTCAAGCTCGAGGGCGCGCAACGCGGCGGCGGTATCGGTCGTGAAGTAGGGGTTGCCGGTGCCGGCCGCCAGAATCACGACGCGGCCTTTCTCCATATGCCGGATGGCGCGCCGCCGAATATACGGCTCCGCGACCTCGTGCATCTCGATCGCGGTCATGACCCGCGTTTGCACGTCCTGCTTTTCGAGCGCGTCCTGGAGGGCAAGGGCATTCAGGACAGTGGCGACCATTCCCATATAGTCGGCGGTGGCGCGGTCCATCCCCTTGCTGCTCGCGGCCAAGCCGCGCCAGATGTTGCCGCCCCCAATGACGATCGCGGTCTGCACGCCGTGCGCCACGACTCGCTTGATTTGATTGGCTAAGCGGTCGACGACCGCGGGATCGATCCCGTAGGCCGAGTCGCCGACCATGGCTTCGCCGCTCAGCTTCAGGAGGACCCGTCCGTACCGCTCGTTTTCCACGATCCCTCCCCTGGCCGGTGGCTTTTGGGCCGGCCGCGGCATTCCGCCTCGTGGCCGGCCGGGAGCGGACTCAGTCGACGGCGGACGGCGTGTTGCTGGCCCCGACTTCGAACCTGGCGAAACGGCGAACTACGATGTTTTCGCCCAGCTTGGCGATGCGATCCCGGATGAGGTCGCGGATCGTGAGCTTCGGGTCCTTGATAAACGGCTGATCGAGCAACACGACGGCTTCACTCGCCCTGTCGCGGCTGCCGTGCTCCCGCTCCAATGCCGCCCAGGCATCTTCCGGAATCTCTTCGACTGAAACGAACTCGGGTGATGTCGCGGCGACTTGCATAGCCAGGTCGTGGGCGAGCTCCCGGAAATCCGGGGTGCGGGCCACGAAGTCGGTCTCGCAATTCAGCTCGATGATGGCGCCGATGCGACCGCCCCCGTGGATGTAAGGCTCGATCAACCCCTGGGAGGCCTCGCGGCCCGTCTTCTTGTCCGCCTTGGCGAGTCCTTGATGCTTCAGGAGATCGACCGCCCGCGCCATGTCGCCGTCAGCCTGCTCCAAGGCGCGCTTGCACTCCATGATCCCCGCGCCGCTGCGCTCGCGGAGTTGCTTGACCTGATCTGCGGTAATGACCACGTTGGATTCTCCAATGGCGCCGCGGGCGTTTTGCCTCACGAAGCGGCTGGGCGCGAACCGGAACCTACCCAAGTTCGCGCTCTGCATAAACGATTCTCGGTCGCGCTCGCGTCAATTTCGAGGCGTTTCGCTCTCGTTCGAATCGACGCCGAAGGCCGCGGCCGTCATGTCCTCGGCAACGGCGAAGAAGTCAGCATGGCCGCGGCCTCGAGACTCGTTGGCCATCTCGCGATCGGCCTGGGCGATCTCGTACCGTGTTTGGCCCTCAATCGCGGCGTCGGCGATGCCGGCCGTGAGCAAGCGGACGGCGCGAATCGCGTCGTCGTTGGCGGGGATGAGAAAATCGGCGTTGTCTGGGTCGCAATTGGTATCGGTAACGGCGATGACGGGAATGCCGAGCCGGCGCGCCTCGTGAACCGCGAGTTGCTCCCGCTTCGGGTCGATGATGAAAACGGCGGCGGGGAGTTGCGTCATGTCGCGCATGCCGCCAAGGGTCCGCTCGAGGCGCTCCAATTCGGCCACCTTACCGGCGGCTTCCTGCTTGGGGAGGAGGTCGAAGGCTCCGCGCGCCTGCTCGGCCTGGAGTTGCTTCATGTACCGTAGGCGATTGCGGATCGTGACAAAATTCGTCAAGGTGCCGCCCAGCCAACGTCGGTTGACGTAAAACTGGCCGGATCGCTTCGCCTCGCGCTCGACGACGTCCTGGGCCTGCTTCTTGGTGCCGACGAAGAGAATCTTGCCCCCCCGCTCGGTGGCGTTGGCGACGTAGTCGTGGGCCGCGGTGAGCAAGGGAACCGTTTGTTGCAGGTCGATGATGTGGATGCCGTTGCGCTCGGTGAAGATATACGGCTTCATCTTCGGGTTCCAGCGCTTGGCTTGGTGCCCGAAATGGACGCCCGCCTCAAGGAGCGCTTTGAGCGTCACCTGCGGCGATTGACCGTGAATACTGGTCGCGGTTTGCACGATGCCTCCCGAATGGTGTTGACCTTCCGCGCCCTTCACCCCGAAATGGAACCTTCGCGCAGAAGGCACACCCAGTTCGGTCCAGGCGCGTGACACGTTAGCGGCGCAGCATGAACTGCGCCGCGGGGAGTATAGCAGCACGTCGGACCGCGTTGGCGCGATCGACCCGCGCTTAGCTTCCAGCCGTCGCGTCGAGAAAGTCTTCCCGAATGAAGCCGGCTTGGCCATTCTGGGTAACCGTCACTGGCCACCAGTCACATTGGCCGGCCTCGGAAAATTCGCCGCTGATCTGGGCCTGTGTCCCGGCCGGCAAGATGCCTAGTGATTCGCTATCGGTGGTCGGGCCTTGGCGCAGATTGACCTCGGCGGTCGTCTGCACCACCGATCCGACATCGTAGACCGGCATGTTGGCGCAGGGGTTGGCGGCGTCGGCCGTGTCCGGAGGTTCGGAGGGCGTCGTCGGCGCCGCAACGGGTTGGGTGGCAACGGCCGCGGACGGAGCGGCGGTCGGCGTCGCCGTTGGCGGCGGCCCCGGCGTGGGAGCGATCACGGCGGCGGTCGGTGTGGGCGGAGCGGGCGTCGATTCGTTAATCGGCGTGATGACGGCTTGCATCTCCGGGGTTGGCGGCGGCTGGTTGGCGCCGTCCCCGATCAGCGCGGAGGCCCAGAACCAGAGAAGCCCGATCAGGATCAGCAATCCGGCGACCGGCAAGGCGATGCGGAGGTAGTCGGTCCAGTAGCGCTCCTCGGGCTGATAGCTCACCGTGCGCTCCTCGCTCGATCCAGTGCGGCCTGGATCCGCGGCCATCCGCTCACCTCCAGGGGGCCCCGCCATCGCCGCGGGTTGACTCCTCGCGCCCGATCCGCGGCCATCGTGCTCGCCGGCCGGCGGCTTCGAGACGAGGCCGCGAGTGGCGTCCGTTTCCCAGAAGCTGTTTCCTGCCGCGCTTTCGCAGTCGAGCGTCCCAGCCTCAACGGGATGGCTCTCCTGAGGGCCGTACAGCTTTGGGTTCCGGCACCAGCCCCGGCGCCATACACCGGACGGATCATAAAACCGGCATGTGGCGCACTGCCGCGCCGTCACGTGCCGCACAATGGTCTACCGACGCCCGACGCACGCGCGCTGCGCGCAAAGCGGCCAGGGTCGGTGGGGATTGTACACCTCGCGGGCGGGGGACGGTCGAAGCCGACTAAGAGCTCGGCTCGTCGTGCGGCGCTTCCTCATGCGCAGGTTCGTCCTCCGCGGAGGGTTCCCAGGCGGACTCCGGGCTGCCAAGGCGACGGATGTAGGTGGCGCCAGCGCCGGATTTGCGCTCGCCCGCCGCGGCGTCGATGCCCAAAGGGGTCAGGTTCTGCTTGGTACGCAGCGGTCGCGGCGATGACAGCTCGATCCCAGCCATTTCCAACTGGCCCTCATAGAGCGCGCCCTCCTGGATGACCAGTGAGGCGGTGGCCACTTTGGCTCGGACGCGGCCACTGGGCAGGATGTGGAGCCGGCCGCGGCATTGGATCTCGCCGCTGAGGTCCCCGGCGACGGAGACGTGCTCGGCATCGACAGTGGCCATGACATTAGCCCCTTCGGCGACAAACAGCGTGCCTTCGCAGGAAACGGCGCCTTTGAGTTCGCCTTCGACGCGGATGTCGCGCTGCGAACGGAACGTGCCGTCGAACGCCGAGTGACGATCGACTAGACTCGCCGCCTCGAGCGCAACATCCGCGTCGGGATTCCATTCGTGACCGGTCGCTGAGAGTTCGCGCATCGTCCGCCTCCGTCGAGCATCGGCGACCCGTCAAGATTCCGAGCCGCGACGCGGTGAATCGCCGAGCGGGGGTTGCAGGGGTCAATCCCCCCCATTGGCCGCACGTGCGGCCGGAACGGCCGCGAGCTTGCCGCGCGTCTCGCCAACAGCGGCCATGGCGACTTGCCCGGCCAGCAGGGCGCCGTCATGGATGACAATGGCAGGCGCCCGGACATCGGCCGATACCCGGCCGTGAGGCAGAATCTCGAAGCGCTTCGCGCAGTGGATTGATCCCCGCACGTTGCCAGCTACCGTGACGTTGGCGGCGACGATGACGGCGTCAACGTCGGCCTCTTCGGCGACGAAGATGTCGTCGCGAGCCGTCAGCGTGCCTTCTACGCGTCCGTAAACGTGCAGCGATCCGGTCGATTCAAGGGCGCCGCTCCAGGCAGTGGAGTGGGCGATGACGCTGGTTTCGGCGTCGATGGAGGGCACGGCCGGCAACTCAGGCCCGGCGATGTCGAGTCCTGATCCATCGGCGGAGCGCTCGAGAAGCGCCGAGAGCGGCTCCGATGGCAGCGGATTGGCATCTAAGAAATCATCGCGGTAGCTCGACGTGGGCCGCAGCGCCGGAGATCGGTCGAACGGTTCGTCACGGTAATGGTCCGATTCGCCTCCAAGCTGATGGCGCAGCGCGTTGATCTGCCGTTGAAATGCGTCGACCTTACTGTCCCTGCGAAAGGCCACGCGTCACCCTCCTGGCGCCTCCGCCCACGCGAGAGCGCGCCGGTGCGGCCGAAGCCGAACGACGGGGGCAAGCGGCATCCGTTGCAGGGACGGAGCGGGGGAACGGCCGCACGGCCTCCGCGGACACAGTCACGGGCGTCCGCAGGCGTACGTACAGGATACCACGTGAGCGTGTCAGGGGCGACCGTGCCCGTACAGTAACCATGCCTAGGTGCATTTCGCGTACGGACATTCCATGCACCAATGCAGCATCGGATTGCCCCAGTCTTGGGCGCATCAGTCTTTGGAATGGTACGCCCGAGAGGACTCGAACCTCTGGCCTCTTGCTCCGGAGGCAAGCGCTCTATCCGCTGAGCTACGGGCGCGTCATCAGTTTCCCCGAGTATACCCGACGGCGATCCGGATCGGAAAGCCAAGTGTCGACCGCCCGGAGCGAACTTTGGTCACGGGTGGCGTCGGTGACGCCGAGCGGCTACCATTGGCCGGTTATCGTCGGCGTCGCGGGGCGACGCCATGTTGTGTTTCACCAGGTGGAGGTTTGATGGCGGCCCAGGACGGCGCACGCGAGGGGGCGACGCACCACCTCGGCGAAGACGATGTCGCGTATTTGATGAATCTGCTGCGCAATGCTACGCAACCCGTGACGACTCAAGAGCTCATCGATGCCCTGCGTCGCCAATCCGGCGGCTCCAGTGGAGAAGCGGAAGACGGCGAGTAGCGCGTCAGGCGTCCGCTCCGGGGCGATGCGCCAGAAGGCGGCCCGTTGCAATCAAACGCGATTCACGTCAGCCAGAAATCAGGGAAAGGCGACACGATGGTCATGCAACGAGAGCGACCGGCCCAGGAGCTCTCCGGAACGAAACGCGAGCAAGCATTCGCATCCAGCTTGCTGAACCTCCTGCTGGCGCGCGGCATGTTCATGTCGACAAGCGCGCCGATTCGGATTTCCGTCGCGTCGCTGGCAGGTTATTTGGAGAGTCAAGGCGAAAAGGACGCGGCCGACCGCATCGTCGCGGCTGCGGCCGCCAATCCCGCGATTCTCTCAGTCGAACAGATCGATGGCGAAGCGTATCTCGTGACGACGCGCGGTGGCCGTGCCCCATCAGCGGCAACCGTCGACGCCCGGCACACCTTTGCCGCACGGTTCCTCACCCCTCTGCCCAAGCCGGATCGACCAGCGACCCCAAGGGCGCGTCCTCGGCCCCAGGAGCCGGTCATCGATGCGATGGCGGGGATGCAAATCGCGGAAGTGGAAGCCCCCGCTGTGGAGCCGGCGACGATCACGCCAGAACCGGAGCCGGCCGAAGAGGCGCCGGTCGCGCCCGCGCGCACCATCACCACACAGGCTGCCGCGCCAGCCGACATGACCGACGTCGATGACGTGAACCTCGCGCTGGCCATTCGGGAGCGGCTCGGCGGCGATCCGCGGGTGGCGAACTTTGGCGAGCATTGGCTCATGGAAGACCGCGTGCCAAGGTTCAGTCGTGGCGATCTACGCCGCCTGCGCGACTACATGCAGGAGAAAGAGCAGCCGATCACCGACGAGGACTTGGTGCAGGACGTTCTGGCCGTTCGCCCAGGATCGCCGGACTTCGCGTTGGTCCGCTTCGCCGTGAATTACCGCCTTTCCAACGAGCATCGCGAGTTCGAGTTTGTCGGGACGGGCAACCAGCGTTTCTGGAGCACCAGTGGCCTGCCGCAGATTGGCACGACGCGGCGCAAGCTCAATGAGATCGGGACGGATTATCGGTTCCTGCTGGACGAGGTTCCGGCAGGGGTCGCTCCCCGTACACGGGAGTCGGTCGATCACACACTGACGTTCTACGAGTTCGCTCATGGATTGCTGCCCTACGACGCCGAGATGCAGGCGCTGTTTTCGGGTCCGGTTGTTCCGGGGCAGAAATCGGCGGTGTTGACTTTCGAGTGCCCGCAGTCGTTCACGACCTATCTCGTCGAACTGCGTTTCCCCACGCCCAACCGCGGCGGATTCGTGCTGGGGCTCGACGACTTTTACGCAGAGAATCTCGTCGCGGGCGCCGTTCTGTCGATCCAGCGCACCGAGAACGATGGCCATTACCGGGTCGAGTACATCCCCGAATCGGCGCGTAGTGAAGAGCTGCTGGAACTGGACGAGCGGAGGGCGCCGCGCTATGTCTTCCGGCCGACGACGTTTGCCTGCGGGGTCGAAGGCGACGATCTCCTCACCGAGGCGAGATTCGGCGGCCTGGCGAACGAGAAGCCCCTCGATGACAAGGCGCGGCGGCGTCCGGAGGCGGTCGTGGCCGCGACGTTCGAGCGCATCGGAGAGAAGCGAGATGCGAACTTCTCCGCCGAATTCCGGACCTTGCTGGCGGGCGTAAACATCGAGCGCCCGATGTCGGAAACGCTTTTACGCTCGCTGCTGGAGAACGACGACACGGGGGCGTTTTCCCGCGACCCCGACGCGGCGGATTCTTACACCTACGTCCCCGGAACGTCCCCCTAAGGAGCGTTCAAGGTGGAGCAGCAGACCGAGCAGGCGAACCGTGAGAAGGCGCTCGTCGATGCGTTCGCGGCACTGCGCAAAGGCGATTTCTCTCAGACCTGGCTGGCGCGCTTCTCCGATCTTTCGCGAACCGGCGTGCGCACGTTCGCGCGCGAGTGGGCAACGCTTCCAGAGGCCGTTCGCGTGGACACCGTGCGACGGTTGGAGGACCTCTCCGAGGAGCGCGTCGAGCTGAACTTCGGCCGCGCCTTGCGCGTGGCCCTCGACGATCCGTCCCCCGTCGTTCGGCAGTTGGCGATTTCGGGGCTGTGGGAAGACGAGTCGGGGGAAATGCTGGAGCGCCTGCGCGGTATGCTCCGCCACGACGTATCCCCAGATGTCCGTTCGGAGGCGGCGTCGGCCCTGGGCCGGTTTTCGCAGAATGCTTCGGTCGCATCGCATCCGGGGGAGGTCGCTGCCCTGCGGGACGATCTCGCGCGGGCGGTTCGCAGCGATGCCTCGACCTATGCTGAGCAGCGGCGCGCTCTGGAGTCGCTCGGGCCATTCGCGGCCGACCCTCGCATTATCGAGACGATTCAGGACGCCTTCGACTCGGGCGACCACGGCTTGCAGTGCAGCGCGCTGCGCGCGATGGGACACAGCCGCGAGTCGAGATGGCTGCCGCTTGTCCTCAACGAGCTGCAAAGCGACGAGCCAGAGCTCCGGTTCGAGGCGGCGCAAGCGGCAGGAATGCTCGGATTGGCCGACGCGTTGCCGCTGCTTCTCGAGGCGGCGCGGGATGAGGACGCCGAAGTCCGGCACACTGCCATCAGCGCCATTGGCCAGATCGGAGGCCGGGGGGCCGTGCGCGCCCTGGAGCGGTTGGCGGAGGACGCAGGAGAGGCCGATCTGGAACTGATCGACGCGGCGCTGGAGGAAGTCGAGACGCTGATCGAGCCGTTCGAACAGCCCTCATGACGAGGGTTGAAGAGACTCAGGCCAACGCCGCCGTCCTTGCCGCCAATCCCGCGGCATGGGACGCCATGGTGATCGGCCAAGGCGGCCATCTCCTCCAATCGTGGCGATGGGGAGCGTTCAAGGAGCGCTTCGGCTGGCGGGTGGCCCGCATCGCCGTCCATGGCGAGGGCGGAACGGCGCTTGCCCAGGTACTGTATCGCAGCAAAGCTGGAGTGACGATCGGGTACATTCCGAGGGGGCCGGTCCTCCCCTTGGACGACGCCGAAGCCTATGCGTCGCTTTGGGCTGGGATCGACGAGTGGGCGCGACGGCAACGCGCGTTGACGATCATTGTCGAACCGAATGGCGAGCTCCTCACCAGCGGAAACGGAGTGGTCCTGATGCCGGGACCCGAGCCGATCCAGCCGTCGCGAACGGTCAAGACCCCGCTCCGCGACGACGACGGTCTACTGGCGCAGATGCATGCCAAGACCCGGTACAACGTGCGTATGGCCAAGCGGCGGGGGGTAACCTGCCGCATCGCGGATAAGACCGACGACGCTGTCGACGTGTTCTACGGCTTACTCCAGGACACCGCGTCGCGGAACGCGTTCGTGGTGCATGAGGCAGACTACTACCGCGAGTTTCTGCGTCTGTTCGGCGATGACGCGCTGCTGATCTTCGCGGAGATTGACGACCGGATCGTGGCGGGAGCGATCGCGGTCGTATTTGGGGACGAGGCGATCTATATGTACGGCGCCTCATCGACGAAAGACCGCGCGCACGGAGCAGGATTTCTCGTCCAGTACGAAGCGATGCGATGGGCGCGCGAGCGTGGGGCCGTCCGCTACGATATGTGGGGCATACCTGAGTACGATCCGGAATCGAGCGTTGCCGAAAGCGGCGATCGTCTGGCTAGCTCGCACGGCGGCGATTGGCGGGGCATTTACGAGTTCAAGACCCGATTCGGGGGCGAGATTGTGCGCTATCCTCGACCGTTGGAGAGGCAGTATCACCCGTTGCTTGCCTTTCTCGCGCGCCGGTTCTACCGACTGGGCGGCTCAGGGTGATGCCGGTGCGCGCCACGATCGGCGGATTGGCCGCGGCGATCCCTGGCTCTCGGGTGATTGGCCCAACGACTACCGCCGTGAGCGGGGTCGCGTACGATTCGCGACAGGTTCGAGCCGGAGACCTGTTCGCGGCACTGCGCGGCGTCGACTTTGACGGTCACGCGTTCGTGGACGACGCGGCGAGTCGCGGAGCCGCGGCGCTGCTCGTCGAAACCCCAGTGTCTTCGCCACTGCCGCAAATTGTCGCGTCCAACAGCCGGGCGGCGCTGGCGAAGGCGGCGGCCACGCTTTTCGAACGGCCCTCCGACTCAATCGGCGTCATCGGCGTCACGGGCACGGACGGCAAGACGACGGCGGCCCACCTGATCGATCACATCCTGCGTGCGGTTGGGGAGCGCACGGGGCTGATCGGGACCGTTGCCATTCGCATCTCCGACGATGAAGAACGCCACGAATCGCGCCAGACCACCCCCGAGTCGAGCGACGTTCAGCGATATCTCCGCCAAATGGCAGATGGGGGCGCGGCTTGGGCCGTCCTGGAAGCGACTTCGCATGGGCTGGCGATGCATCGGCTGGACGAGGTCCGGTTCCGTATCGGCGCGGTGACCAACGTGACCCATGAACACCTCGATTTCCACGGCTCCCGAGAGGCATACGTGCGCGCTAAAGCGATCTTGTTCGAGCGGGTCGGGTCCGAGGGAGGCGTGGCAGTGGTCAATGCCGACGATCCAGGCGCCAGGGAGATGCAGCCGTTCGCGGCGGGCGCCACGATCGTGTCGTACAGCCTGTCCGGACGAGATGCCGATCTGCGGGCCAAACGCGTTCGGTGCGGCGCCGACGGGAGCCGATTCGATCTCGAGGCCGGCGAGGCGGGTCGGGCAACCGTTGCGATGCCGCTAATCGGGGAGTTCAACGTGGCGAATGCGCTCTGTGCCGCTGGCGTCGCCCTGGCGACCGGGGCTGGGCTGGACGAGGTCGTGTGCGCCCTTGAGTCTGCCCCAGCGGTCCCCGGACGAATGGCGGCCATCGACTTGGGGCAGCCTTTCAGCGTGATCGTCGACTACGCGCATACGCCGGAGGCGCTGGAGAAGGTCTTGCGGCTGCTGCGACGGCTGCATCCGTCTGGCCGGCTGATTGCCGTCTTCGGCAGCGCGGGTGAGCGGGACGTTCAGAAGCGACCGGTGCAGGGCCGAGTTTCCGCGGAGCTGGCCGACGTCAGCGTTGTCACCAGCGAGGATCCGCGGCACGAGGATGCGGATGCGATCATCGCCCAGATCGCGGCCGGAGCCGAGGCGGCAGGGGCCGAACCGGGGAAAGCGCTTTTTTGCCTCACGGATCGGCGCGACGCGATCGCGTTCGCCATTGGCCTCGCGGGGCCGGGAGACTGCGTCCTCCTGGCCGGCAAGGGGCACGAGCGGAGCATCATCTGGGGCCGCGAGAAGGCGCCTTGGGACGAAGCCGAAGCCGCCCGAGAAGCATTGGCCGATGCTGGCTACGCCGGCCAACTGAGCTGAAGCGGGTTCCTACTGCGCCTCCGCCTCGTCCCGCGCTTGCTTCCAGAGTTCGACTCGCGCATCGGCTTCGACCGCGACATCGGCCTGATCGAGATGACGGGCGCGCGTTACCACGCCGACCAGATCACCGCCGCCCGCACCCTGCCCGCGCTGGAACGCGCCAAGAGGAACGGGCTGGACGTGACGGCGGGCGTGTCGATCCACCACCTGACGCTGAACGAATTCGACGTCGGCGACTACCGCACCTTCTTCAAGGTGAAGCCCCCCTTGCGGTCCGAGGACGACCGGCTGGCGGTGGTCGAAGCCGTCGCCTCGGGCCTCATCGACGTCATCTCCTCCATGCACACGCCGCAGGACGAGGAATCCAAGCGCCTGCCCTTCGAGGAAGCGGCCTCCGGGGCGGTCGGCCTCGAAACCCTCCTGCCCGCCGCGATGCGCCTCTACCACGCCGGCGGCCTGACCCTGCCGCAGCTCTTCCGCGCCATGTCCCTGAACCCCGCCAGACGCCTTGGCCTGCCGCAGGGCCGCCTTGCGGTCGGCGCCCCCGCCGATCTCGTCCTCTTCGATCCCGCCGCGCCTTTCGTCCTCGACCGTTTCACGCTGCGGTCCAAGTCCAAGAACACCCCCTTCGACGGCGCGCGGATGGAGGGGCGGGTGCTGATGACGCTCGTGGGCGGCGAGACGGTGTTCAGGGCGGAGAAGGCCCATGCCTGAATTCACGACCGCCCCCGGCACGATGGCCCTCGTCGCCACCCTCGCCTACCTCCTCGGCTCGGTCCCCTTCGGCGTGATCGTCACCCGGATGCTCGGCCTCGGCGACCTGAGGAAGATCGGCTCGGGCAATATCGGGGCAACGAACGTTCTGCGGACCGGCAACAAGGGCGCGGCGGCGGCGACGCTGATCCTCGACGGGGCGAAGGGCGCCGCCGCCGTCCTTCTG
>CALMZR010000083.1 GCA_937870845.1 uncultured Chloroflexota bacterium | reverse complement strand
GGTGGGAAGGGCGTGGAAATCGGCCTCGCGGGCGAGCGCCTTCTCGAGCAGCTTGTGGAACTCGGTACGCTCGATCTCGATGGTGCCGAACTGCTTCAGGTGCTCGGTCACGAACTGGGTGTCGAGCAGCGTGAAGCCGCCATGCAGAAGGCGCGCGCACAGGAAGACGAGGGCCACCTTGCTGGCGTCGCGCTCGGTGGAGAACATGCTCTCGCCGAAGAAGGCGCCGTTGAGGGCCACGCCGTAGAGGCCCCCGACCAGCTTGCCCTCGCTCCACGCCTCGATGGTGTGGCAGTAGCCGGCGTCGAACAGGTCGCGGTAGAGGGCGCGGATCTTGCGGTTGATCCAGGTCGTCCGGCGCCCGGCGCGGGAGGCGGCGCAGCCCTCGATGACGCCGACGATGTCGCCGGAGTAGGGGTTGCGCACCGCGAGCGGATCGTCGGAGGTTTGCCACTCGCCGGCGACGAAGATGGGCTGCTTCTTGGCGCTGGCAGCGGTGTCACGGTGGGTGTCCTGGGCGGTGGTGGCCATCGGGGAGCCTTTCACTGAGATCGGGCGCAAACGACGTCAGGATGATACGACACTCGGTCCCGATTCTCCGTCGAAGAGCGTCCAGGGCTGGCTCGGGCGGCTGTAGAGATAGCCCTCCTGCCAGTTCCATTGCGGATGAATGCGCAGGAACTCATCGGCGTCGAAGGGGGCGCCGTCGGCGCGGCCAAAGATGCCCCACATGGTCATGGACTCGGCCGCGGCGGCGGTGGTCACTTTGCCTTCGACCGATCCAGCCGGGTAGAAGGGGACGTTCCAGACCGCATTGGGATCGCTGACGTAGTACATCGGGTCCTTGTCGTAGTGGGAGCAGATGGTGCGCGACGACGGGTTGATGTAGCCGAGGTAGGGATCGAACGTGTCGCCGAGCATCGTTTGGCCGATGGTTTCGTCTATGCGGCCGTCGTACTGGGCGAGGAGTTGCGGCCAGCGCACGCGGCGGGCGCCCGTCTGCTGGCGGATGTCGTTGTAGCCAGTGTCGCTGCTCTCCACGTTGCGGATGCGCGGGTCGTCGGGGGCGTTGTCGCCAAAGTACCAGCCGTCGGTTTTTTTCTGGAGGTTCTGGTAGATGAGGCCCTGCTCGTAGTCGGCGATCTCGCCGGTCTTGATGTCGCCGATCAGCCACATGTTGGCGTAGCCGCCGTTGTTGCCGGCGTCCATCAGCGCGACCCAATCGTCGATCGACGTCGCGTACTGGCTGGCATTGCGGGCGCGCACGTACTCGGGGGTTTTGTCGACGTCGTATCCCTCGTAGCCGACCATCGTCGTCTCCACCACCACCAGACCGCCGCCGGTGATCCAGAAGTCGGTCATGCTGGCGATCCAGCCGGGGCTTGTCTGCATCACAATGCGGTGGCCCTCGGCCGGGGTCAGGTCGAGGATGACGTTCATGAACTGGCCGTTCCAGAACTCGGTAAACGACTCGTGCCCGATGACGATGCGGCCGTCGGCCGTGGCCGAGCCGGTGGCGATGAACGCCGAGCAGTGGCTCTGGCGATTGCCAAGCGGGGCGGAGTTGACGTACTGACTGGCGACGGTCGGCCACCAATAACCGGTCATCTCCATGTAGGGGTTCCAGCCGATGACGTCGCCGAGGGTGGCCGGGACGCCAGCCGCGGTCAGCCCGGCGGCGATCCCCTCCATCTCCGTTGTCAGCTCGGGGGTGATCTTCGAGGTGTGGTACTCGACGGCCTTTTCGACAAAGAATGCGTAATCGAAGCCTATCGTCTGGTAGGTCATCGCCTCGTAGACGCGGATCGCGTCGGCGTACTCGGCGGCGACCAGATAACCGTGCTGGAAGCCGCGGGCAAATGGCTCGCCACCGACGCGAAGATGGATCCAGCCGTTGATGTCGGTGCGCGACGCCTGCTGTAGCCACCCGCGCTCCTGGTCGGTCAGGGCCATCGGCGTGGAGTCGGGCGTGACCTCCTGGGCGCTCGAGGCCCTGGGCAGCGCCAGCATTGAAGTCGACGTTAGCAACCCCAACTTGATCACGTCCCGCCGATTGACGCCCCGCGTTGGGAGCGAGTCAGCGCTTCGGAGCCTCGGTTGCTTCTTCAAGGGAACCCTCCTTCTCGGAAGTGCGCGCGCGCAGCGAATCGAGCCGGCACAAGAGCGCCGAGTCGCAATCTGGGCGAGTCAGAGCCCCAAGGCGTCGAGCTGTCTCGCCACACCCACTCTACGCCATCCGCCTCCATTTTCACTGGTCGGCGCCATCGTTCCATTTGGAGGCGCCAAAAGAGGGGTGTGCGCCGCAATTTCACGAATTATGGTTATCGTGATTGCTCGCCTGGGCGCCTGCTCGCGTCCCAGCGACGTGGCGAGAGCAGCCAGAGGCGCCCCGCGTCGGCGGCGGGATCGGGTGGAGATTGCGGCGTCGGTTTTCAATCGTCGCCGGATGGCCCCGCATGCCGGCAGTTCCCGGGTTCCTGGCGCCCAGTCGAGCAATTTCAACTCGCGATCTCCGGGACTGGGTTTGCCGCGCGGCGCTGGCTACCCTTGGCGATGTCCGCCGGGGTGGCGGGCCACAGCATCTCTGCGTCGTGGCGCAATGGCAAGGCAAGCATGCTCCCGTGAGACCGAATCGAGCGGCAGCCAGGCGCTGGCCCGGCGGCTTTTTATCCCTCGCCCTTGTTCTGGCGGCGCTTACCGTACGAGTCGCCGTGGGGCAGCAGTCCGACGAAGATGTGGTGGGGGCGTACGCCGTCACCATCGCCGCGGAAGACGTGCCGCCCGAACTGATCGGGGGGGCATCGCTCATCGGGCGGTGGCACATCGAGTTCAGCGACGATGGCGCCTATATGCTGGCGCGGCAGGACGTTGGCCCGCTGGTTCGCGGAGCGCTCGAGGTCACCGGGAAACGCTTGACGCTGCGTGACGAGTCTGGCGTGATCGCCTGCGAACCCGGCCCCGAGGGCGACGCGGCGACGTACGAATGGAATCTGACCGGCAACCGATTGTTGCTGACGGCGGTCGAGGAAGAATGCGACCGGCGGCGGCTGCTGCTGACGACCCGAACGCTCTCCGTTCTTGTCCCATGCCCAACCCCCGCCCTTGAGCGGCAGGCGATTGCGATACCGGAAGCTCCGGCCACGCCGATGGCGCTAGGGAGCGCGACTCCCTCGTTCCCGTCTCCCGACGAGGCCATCGATACACTCCTGAAGCAGATGTCCGACTGTTGGGCCACGCGCCAGCCCGAGAGGTTCCTGCCGTTGCTCAGCCAGCGCCATCGTGCCGAGCAACGCCCCGTCGGGGGCGATGCGGAGCGCCGGTTCGTCCTCAACATGGGGGCGCCCGTCGTTTGGGAGCTGGCCGGCGACGTCGAGATCACCGACGGCGCCCACGCCACGGCGATGGTTCGGCAGACGCTTGGCGATTCCGTCGATGTCGTGCGCTATGCCTTTGTGCTCGAGGACGGTTCGTGGCTCTGGGATGGGGTCGCCGACTCGCCCTGATGCCGATCTGCGCCCGACCGGAGATCGGGCGGGCGGTGACAGGTGTCCCAGTCCGGGCTATCCTGCCAAGCAATGTGGATGGCACCCAGAGGGTGACCGACAAACAGGTACTCGATCTCGGAGCGGCAGTCGACGAAAATCGCTTCGGGGTGGCGTAATAAAAATGCATGCGCTTCGCTGGGGGTGAGATGTTTCATACCGTTCTCCAATAAAACAGTCGTCCTCATATTAAGCGACACTGTCCTGACGGCAAGATTTGCTTGGCCAGAAACGGCGACAGACCGTA
>CALMZR010000082.1 GCA_937870845.1 uncultured Chloroflexota bacterium | reverse complement strand
ATTGCTCCTCTCGTGTGGCGTCGATCTCCACGATCTCCTCGACCCAGGCCAGACCGTGGTCTGGTGTCTCGGCGGGGTTGACGATGCCCCGCATCTCCTCGCGGACCAGGCGGCGGATCGTCTCGTCCATGTAAGGCCAGAGGTCGTCGATGGCCCAGCCTTCGCGGGCGAGGTGGGTCACGGCGAAGGCCGCCAGGAGGTCGCTCCAGGTATCACGCAGGACTCGCGCCATCTCGTGGGAGGCGGCGACGCAGGCGCTTTCGATGATCTCGGCGTCGGGGGCGCGGATGACGGGGACGGCCGGAGCGTAGTAGCGCTCGGCGGCGAAGCGGCGCTCCTCGGGGGCCACCTCGACTTCGACGATGAGGCCGTCTGCCAGCGCCCGGCGCACCTGCTCCAGCATCGTCGGCTGGGAGAGGCCGAAGGTTTGCGCCAACTGCGCCACCGTCCGTGGCCGGTCGGCGAGGGCGGCGACGAGGCGGTCGCGTGAGGAGAACGGCACGAGGCGCGACGGCGCCGGGCGCGCGGGGACTTCGACCTGCTTGATCCAGCGGAGGTGCTTGGCGTTGGCATTGGCGGTCAACGGCGACCCCTCTTAGGTTCGGGCCTAAGCGCCTGCATCGTGGGTTGTAGCATCGGTCAAGAGAACACGTCAATGCGGGGAGGGCTTGGCGCCCTACGGGATGGTGAGGCCCAGCCACCCCACAACCCGAAGCAACTCGGGATCATCCTCCGTGATCTGCCGCGGGTCGTCAGCGCGGTCAAAGACCGCGCTCTCGAACAACGCCCAGCAGTCGAATGCGTGGGAAAGTCGGCTGGTGTACGCGATGCCCTGGTAGCCGTTGGAAATCGCCCAACGACTGATCCGCTGAGTCAGATTGCGATCTCGCGTTGTCACGTCGCTCAGGTCCATTTGGACCTCACCGTAGCCATGCAGATCGAGATCATCGATCAGCAGCTCGTAGAGGGCGATGTGATTCTCCAGCGATCGCAGATCCAACCAATTCTGGCCTGGACGGAGCCGGAGGGCGCCCATGGGACGGCCGAAGAAGCCGGGAGCGATGACGCCGCTCGTGATGGCGGGCGCCGGGGCTGCGGGGGCGCCTGGCGGCATGGCGCGCAGAGCCGCTATCAACTGCGGATCCTTGAGGTAGAACTTGGCGAGGATCTCGGCGAAGCAGGCGTGCCGCTGCTCGGCGAGATACAACACCCGGGTTCGGTTCTCCGGGTCGTCGAATCGGTTGCGGCCGACGTGGCGCCATTCGGGCCACGCCAGGGGGTCGGGAGGCCAGCCAACTCGGTAGAGGGGCGCGACGGGTGGTGGCAGCGGCGCTGGAAGCACCGCGGTCTCAGTAGGCCAGGAAGGCGTGGGCGGCGTCCTCTACCCGATCCGGATCGCTCGCCACGACGAGCACCGGCGCTCGCCCGCCGAGCTGGGCGTTGCGGCCCAGGAACCAGGCCTGGACGTCTTCCTCTGACTGTCGCTCCTTGAGCAGCTCGACGATGCGCAGGGCGTGCAGCAGCCGGTCGACGGCGTCGACCGGGGGCGTCTCTTCGCCGCGTGTCCACTTCCCGACCAACTTTGGATCCAAGACTCCGGCCATCAACGCCGTGAACTGCTGTCCGAACAAACCGTCTACGGTTCGGACGATTCGAGTGAGCCCAGGGAAGGAGTTGGCGTGTTCCCACTCGTTCCCATGGGAAACCGCTGGCCGACCGGGCCGTTGCCGCACCGCTCTGAAATGGTCGATTAATGACGTGTTGACGATCCGGAAGAGCCAGGATTCCGCATTCCTGCTCTCCGAGGGGTATGAATCGGCAAGGCGACCAACCTTGACAAAGGCATCAACGAGAATTTGCTCGGCCGCGTCCTTGCTGTCAACCCTACGTCGTATGAATGCGTAAACGCTGGCAGCGTAACGGCTAAAGAAGATATCGAACGCCGCGTCGTTCCCTCTTGCCACCTGCCGCAGCAGTTCGCTGTCTTCGGTCGATTCGTCCAGAACCTTCGTGTTCTTGGGTCGATCCTCTGATCGGTCTGCTTCCTGAGCCAACCAATGGCGGAGGCCGCGGATGGCCTCGCTAGAGAGATGAGGCGAGAACGGCGCCGACCCAGGGGAGGCTGGTCTGTCCGCTCGCTTCTGCTGCCTCGGTACTGGCTCTCGTGGCCTGTCCATAACCCTAACCACTGTTCTTGGCGCACGTTCACGGTCATGATAATCCTTAGCGCCACGCCTCGTCGCTCAGTTGGGGGTTCCACGCGTCGTTGAGGCCGTCGGCGACGAGGTTGACGGCGACGACGGTGAGGAGCAGGGCGAGGCCGGGGAAGAGGGACATCCACCAGGCGATGAGGATGAACGGCTGGGCGCTGTTGAGCATGTAGCCCCAACTGACCTGGCTGCGGTCGCCGAGACCGAGGAAGCTGAGCCCGGCCTCGATCAGGATGGCGCCGCCGACTTGCAGCGAGGCGTTGACCAGCACCGGGGGCATGGCGTTGGGCAGCACCTGACGGGTCAGGATGGCCGGCTCGGCAGCGCCCACGGCGCGGGCGGCGACGACGAACTCGCGCTCGCGCAATGACAGGATCTGCGCGCGCAGCAGCCGGGCGGTGGAGGGCCAGAAGGTCAGACCGAGCAGCAGGACGATGGTGAGGAGGCTGCCGCCGAAGAAGGTGGTGACGATGATGGCGAGGAAGAAGCGGGGCAGCACCAGCACGAACTCGGTCAGGCGCATCAAAGCGTCGTCCACCCAGCGGCCGAAGAAGCCGGCCAGGCCGCCGACGACGATGCCGACGAGGGTGGCGATCACCGCCGTGGCGAGGCCGACGAGGAGCGAGACGCGGGCTCCGTGCAGCAGTTGGGAGAGGATGTCGCGCCCCAGGTCGTCCGTGCCGAGGGGGTGCGCGGGGGAGGGCGGTTGCAACGGCGGTCCGATGCCGGTCAGCGGGTCGCCGGGCGCCAGCCAGGGGGCGAGGAGGGCGACGGCGGCGACGGCTAACAGGAGCGCGAGGCCGACGACGGCGGTTGGTTGGCGGACAAAGCGGTTCCACCAGCGAGGGGTGCGGCGGGGCGCGCCGACTTCGCCCGGGAGCGTGGTGAACGGTTGGGTAAGGGCGCTGGCCATAGGTCAGCCTGGGAGCGGCGAACGCCCCTCATCCCCAACCCTTCTCCCCGTGCGCGGGGAGAAGGGAGTACGACGCCGCAGAAGTCGCGTGCGAAAGCCTCTCGCCCCGCGCACGGGGAGAGGGGTTGGGGTGAGGGTTGCTCGGGAAGCGGCGGCTTGGGGAACGGGCGCACTACCCATCATGTGTACCTCACCCGCGGGTCGAGCACGGCGTAGGCCACGTCCGTCACGATGTTCGTCAGGATGACGCTCGTCCCCACCAGAAGGAAGATGCCCATCAGGAGCGGGTAATCGCGGCTGAGCGTGGCGTCGTAGAGGAGGCGGCCCAGGCCGGGCCAGGCGAAGACGATCTCGGTCAGCACCGCGCCGGTGAAGAGCGTGCCGATGTCGGCGCCGACCACGGTCACCACCGGCAGCAGCGCATTCCGGAGCGCGTGCCGATTGACCACGGATGGCGTGGGGAGTCCTTTGGCTCGCGCCGTACGCACGTAGTCTTTCCCCAGCTCTTCGCGCAGGCCGGTGCGGGTCAGGCGCGTGACCAAGGCCAGGTGCAGGACGCTGAGGGTGGCGACCGGCAAGGCGAGGTGGCGGGCGATGTCGCTCAGGCGAGCCAGCCCTTCGTAGTCGGCGCGGGCGTTGACCATTCCCTGCACCGGAAACCAGCCCAGGCGCACGGCGAAGAGGAGCACCAGGAGTTGCCCCAGCCAGAAGGCGGGGCAGCCATAGCCGAGCAGCGTCGCCACCAGCACCGAGCGTTCCACCGGCGAGTTTGGGCGGCGGGCGCAGACCACCCCGAGCCAGACGCCGACGACCGTGGAGAGGACGATCGAGACGCCCATCAGCAGCAGCGTCGGCGGCAAGCGGGCGGCGATGACCTCGAAGACCGGGCGCGCGTAGGCGAAGGAGTAGCCGAACTCGCCCTGGACGACGCCCAGCAGGTAGAGGCCGAGCTGGACCGGCAACGGCTTATCGAGTCCGTACTTCTGGCGCATGGCGGCGAAGTAGGGCTCGTCGCCCCCATCTCCCGCCAGGAGGTAGATCGGGTCGCCGGGGGCGAGGTGGATGAGGAAGAAGTTGACCACCAGCACGCCGAGCAGGAGCGGCACGGCTTGCAGGACGCGGCGCAGGAGGTAGCGGGGGAGGTGAGCGGCCATCGTGCCCGTCTATGGCAGCGCGGCGCCATGCCGCGCGCTGCCCAATGCGCCTACTCCGCGGCGTTCTCGGTCCAAGCGGTCTCGGCGAAGTGGCCGGACCAGTGCTTGAAGTCGTGGAACTCGGGGCGGAAGGCGCGGATGCCCTCCGTCTCGATCAGCCACATGTAGGGGACGTCCGCGGTCAGGATGCGCTGGATCTCGGCGTAGTGCGCGGCCCGTTCGTCCGCGTTCAGCGTCGTCGCGGCCTCGTCGAAGAGGGCGTCGACCTCGGGGTTGCTGTAGGCGGCGGCGTTGGAGAAGGGGATGGGGCGGATGTTGCGCGAATCGTAGACGCGGCGGACGCCGATCTCGGGGTCGGCGCCGTTGCAGTAGGAGACGATGGCGAGGTCGAAGTCGCGGTCGAGGAAGACGCGGTCGGTGGCCGCGTTGAAGTCGAGCGAGACGTCCTCGACTGCGATGCCGACGGCGCCGAGCTGCTCGCGGATGAGCTCGCCGTAGCGGTCGAAGGTGTTGGGATGGGGGAAGACGAGGGTGAGGCGCACGCCGTTCTCGTCCGGGGTCAGCCCGGCGTCGTCGAGCAGCTCCATGGCCCGCTCGGGGTCGTAGGGGTAGGCGGTCACGTCCGCTGAGTAGAAGTCGCTCATGGCGCTGGAGATGGGGCCGGTGGCGATCTTGCCGGCGCCGAACTGGATCTGCTCCAGCATGCGCTCGCGGTCGAGGGCGTGGTAGATCGCCTGGCGCACCTCGAGCTGGTCAAGCGGCTCGTTTTCGAGATTGAACGCCATGGTGTTGATGCAGAGCGCGCCGCCTGGGGAAGCGGAGGCCGTCGCCGTCTCCAGGTCGGGTGAGGCTTGCAGGAGCTGGATTTGGGCCGGGGTGACGTTCCAGGCGTAGTCGACCTCGCCGCTCTGCAACGCTTGCAGGGCCGAGTTCGCCTCCGGGATGACGCGGAAGACGACGCGGTCCAGACGCGGCAGACCCTCTTTGAAGTAGTCCTCGTTCGCTTCCAGCGTGACCTGATCGCCCTGGGCGTACGCGACGAATTTGAAGGGGCCGGTGCCGACCGGCTTCAGGTTGGCCTCGGCGGTGGTGGGATCCTCAATTCCCTCGTAGATGTGCTTGGGGATGATGGGGGCCTCGGTGACGTCCAGCCGGCGCAGCAGCGGGGCGTACGGGCCGGTGAAGGTCATGACCACGGTCAGGTCGTCGGGGGTCTCGATGCTCTCCAGGACGGCGCCGAGGCCGGCGGCGGTGCGGGAGTGGTACTTCAGCAGCACCTCCTCGAAGGAGAACTTCACGTCCGCGCTGGTGAATGGCATGCCGTCGTGCCAGGCGACGTCGGGGCGGAGATAAAAGGTGTAGACCCGGCCGTCGTCGCTGATCTCCCACGACTCGGCCAGGTCGGGGACCGGCTGCAGATTCGCGTCGAGGCCGACGAGGCCGTTGAACATCGAATCGGCGACGACGTGCTGCGTGAAACCGGTGGTGATGGCGGGGTTGAAGTGGCCGGGGTCGCTGGCGATGGAGACGACGAGCGTACCGCCGTCCCGCGGCTCCGGCGTGCCCTGGGCGGCGACCATCGGCGTCATGGCGATGATGAGCATCAGGGTCAGCCAGAGCAGACGGCCGGGGCCGCCGCGAAGCGCACGAGCCAGAAACGACGATGGCTGCTGTGGAATCATCCTTGTCTCCTTGCAACGGCGCCGACGATCCGGTTCCTGGTCTCGAGGTGTGGAATGAGCGCGAATGGCGCGGAGCCGGCTGCATCGAACGTACAGCCCACAATGGCGGGGAGTGTATCAAACCCTGGTGTCGCTCAAAGGTTTGGCGCCGCAGCGGGCGGCCATGCGCCGCGGGCGATCGGCAAGGAGGCGATCGGATCGGCTACGTCGCGGCAGACGAGCGCGAGGCGATGCTCTGGATCTCGATGATCTGCACCGGGATGCAGCCGCACGTTTCCGGGAACGCGGCGCAGCCGCAGGCGGGTTCGTCGAGGCGCTGCTGGGCCAGGCGGAGCCGCTCTTCGAGGGTCGCCTTGAACGCCGCCACGTCGGCCAGTTGGGATTCGCATTCCGCGATCTTGAGCGCAATGAGGTCAACGACCTGACGCCGCAACGGCCCGCACTGGCCTTCTGCGGCGGTCTCGACCAGCCCCCGGATGTCGCGCAGCGAGAACCCCAAGCGCTTGGCGCGGCGGATGAACTGCAGGCGGCCCACATCCTCATCGCCGTAGCGGCGGTAGCCGCTCGCCGTCCGTTCCGGGGGCTCGAGCAGACCCAGCCGTTCGTAGTAGCGGATGGTATCGCTGCTGGTGTCGGCGCGCTGGGCCAACTCGCCGATGCGCAGGCCAGTTCGTTGGGATGGGGTCATCGTCACTCTCCGCACGACATCGGAAACCAGCAAGGCTTTGGAGTGTACTCAAAGGTCTGGGAGCGACAGGAGCGGCCGCGCGTGCCCATGCCCGCGTCGTGTGACTCTTACGGCGTCGGTCCTGGTTTCTGGGCGAAGTCGTCTCTCCCGAGGAGGGCAAGTCCCAGGAGACCGGCGAAGGCGAGGAGCGCGCCGCCGCCCCAGAAAAGGGGCCGGATGCCGAACCGATCGACGACGAGACCGCCGAGGGCGAGCGAGAGGAGCCGCATGGCGCTCCAGCTCACGTCGAGCAGGGCGAAGACGCGCCCGCGGACGGCGTCGGGGACCGCGCCTTGCACCGTCGAGTTGAAGACGACCATCCCGGTCGAGGTGTTCAGGCCGTAGACGAAGAGAATGAGCAGGGCCAGCGGCAGCGCGGTGACGACGGCGAGCAGGAGGTCGCCGATACCCCGGATCACGTACGGCACGAAGAGCCACCGCGCATCTCGGTAGTCGGCCGCGAGCGCGTTCGGGATGAGCGGGCCGACGAGGGCGCCGACGCCGATGGCGCCGATCAGCCAGGCGAAGCCGGCCGGCGGCAGCCGCAGATGCTCCTCGGCAAGCACGACGAGCATGGCGCCGGTGGCGCCAACCGCCAGCGATGCCAGCGACTGCACGAGCAGCAGGCGAGAGACGAACCGATCGTGCCGAGCGAAGCGCAGCCCCTCGCGCGCGTCGGCAAAAAACCGGCGGAATCCCCCGGGCTCCTCCTCCTCCGCCCGGCCGGCGTTGGCCGGTATGCGCAACTGAGCGACGAAGAGCGCCGATATCAGGAACGTTACGGTGTTGAGACCGAACGCGGCGCGCGTTCCAAGGATGGCGATGAGACCGCCGGCTGCCGCAGAGGCGAGGATTTGCACCAACCGCCCCGTCGACCAGGCGACGGAATTGGCCGCCAGGCGCTGGTCCTCCGTGGTGAGAGCCGGGATCACCGCCTGCACCGTCGGGTTGAAAAACGCGTTGCCCGCGGCCAGGCCCGCCGCAACCAGATAGGCATGCCAGGCGCCTTGGGGCCAGAGGAGCGAAAAAACCAGCGCGGCCCGCGCGAGATCGGCGCCGATGAGCACGCCCTTGCGGCTGAAGCGGTCGATGACGACGCCGGCGACGGGACCGAGGAGGAGCGCCGGCACGATCTCGGCAGCCGCCAGGATCGCCACCGCCACGCCCTGCCCGGTGAGCTGGTAGACGAGGACGACGAGGGCGATGTAGTGCAGGGTGTCCCCGAAGTTCGAGACCAACTGGCCCAGCCAGAGGGGGAAGGAGCGGGGGCTGCGCACCACGTCCAGGTAGGCATGCCCGACGCGCGCCAGGCGGTTGCTCACCGCTTCATGCGCGGGTCCAGCACATCCCGCAGCCCATCCCCAACCAGATTGCTGCCGATGACGGCGAGGGTGATGGCCAGGCCGGGGTAGATCATCAGTTGCGGGGCGCGCTGGAAGAAGGCGCGGCCGTCGTTGAGCATCGTGCCCCACTCCGGGGTCGGCGGCTGGGCGCCGAGGCCGAGGAAGCTGAGGGCGGAGATGGCCAGCATCAGGCTGCCCAGCTCCAGGGTGGCCAGCACGATCACCGAGGGGACGACGTTCGGCAGCAGGTGACGGGCGATGATGCGCGGCGCCGGGGCGCCGGCGCAGCGGGCCGCGGTGACAAACTCGCGCTCGCGCATGCCGACGGTCAGCCCGCGGATGACGCGCGCGTAATCGACCCACCAGACGGCGACCATGCCGAGCATGACGTTCATCAGGCTGGGGCCGAGCATGCCGACGATGGCCAGGGCCAGCACCAGGCTGGGGAAGGCCAGCAGGATGTCCACCACGCGCATCAGGATGTCGTCGAGCAGCCCACCGACGTAGCCGGCGACCAGCCCGACCGTCACGCCGATGGTGACGATGAGCGCCGAGGCCAGGAAGGCCGTGCCCAAGGTCCAGCGCGCGCCGTGGATGAGGCGGCTGAGGATGTCGCGGCCGAGGTTGTCCGTGCCCAGCCAGTGCTCGCTGCTAGGCGCGGCCAGAATGGCCCGTGCATCGACAGCCGTCGGATCGTGCGGCGCCAGGAAAGGGGCGGCAATGGCGACGATGATGAAGAGGGCCACGATGATCGTCCCGATCACCGCCGTCCGATCGCGCAGAAAGCGATGGAGCAGTTCCCGGCGCTGGGGACGCCAGGTCAGACTCGACGGAGCCGCCTTGACAGGCGCCGCGGCGGGGCGGCGAACGGAGATAGCGATGGGAGCACCCCTCCCGCTCCCGGCCCTAGCTGCCGCCGAGCCGGACGCGCGGATCGAGCCATGCGTAGGACAGGTCGACGGCCAGATTGATGAGCAGGAACACGCTGCCCATGAAGACGACGAACCCCTGGATCACCGGATAGTCGCGATCGAAAATCGAATCGACGACGAACTTGCCGATGCCCGGCCAGGCGAAGATCGTCTCCACGATGACCGCGCCTCCGAGGAGCCCGGCGAAGCGCAACCCGGCCACCGTCACCACCGGAATCATCGCGTTGCGCAAGGCGTGGCCGACGACGACCGTCGCGGGCCGCAAGCCTTTCGCCCGCCCGGTGCGGACGAAATCCTGGCCGAGCGCCTCGAGCATCTCCGACCGTGTGAGGCGCATCAGGCTGGCGCTGGCAGCGAGCCCGAGCGTCACCGAGGGGAGGACCATGTGCTGCCACGTGCCGCGGCCAGCGACCGGAAGGACACGAAGCTGCACGGCGAAAAGGAGGATCAAAAGGTAGGCAACCCAGTAGTTCGGCATCGAGGCCCCGAGCAACGCCAGCACCCGGGATACGTGGTCGACCGGCGAATTGCGCCAGACCGCGGCCAGCATCCCAAGCGGCAACGCGATGGCGAGGGCTCCGAGAACGCCAAGCACCGCGATCTGAAGCGTAATGGGGAAGCGGGTGATCAACGCGGTCAAGACCGGCTCCCCGGTGCGGTACGACTCCCCCAGGTCGCCGGTGACCGCATCGCCCAGCCAGCGGACGTAGCGCACGGCAAACGGGGCGTCCAGGCCGAGATCGAGGCGCGCCTGCGCCACCTCCTCCGCCGTTGGCTGGCGCGCCAACTGGCGCTGCAGCATCAACCGCGCGGGGTCGCCGGGGGTCAGGTTCGAAAGCGCGAACGCGACGAACGAGATCCCCAGCCAGACCGGCAGCAGATAGAGCAGGCGGCGCAGAAGATAGCGCGCCATTGTGGCTCGCTACTCGGTCACGGAGACGCCGGCCCAACTCTGGTTGACGCCGGAGGGATGCGCCTCGAATCCCTGCACCGACTGGTTCAGCCCGAAGATGCGGTAGATGCCCGCGATCGGAATGACGACGAACTCCTCGTCGATCAGCACCTTCATCGCCGCGGCGGCGGCCTCCTGCACGGCTTCCGTCTCCACCGCCGAGCGGCATTCGTCGATGTGGGCGTCGAATGTCTCTCCTGGGGCGAAGGCGTTGCCATACATCGCCGACTCGGGGTCGCCCTCGGGGTCCGGCGAGTAAAAGAGGAGATCGGGCAAGAAGCAGGGATTGCCGTCGTTCTGGCTGCCCAACTCGGCCCAGAGATCACCCTCGCCCGTAGCCAGCCGCGCCTCGTACGTCGCCGTGTCGGGCGTCTGCACGATCTCCAACTCGACGCCGACGTCGAGCAGCTGCGCCTGCACGAATTCCGGCATCGGCACGTGGGCGGCCGCGGTCGGGAAGCCGACGATCATCACCAGGTGCAGACGGCGGCCGTCCTTCTCGCGGATGCCGTCCGCGCCGGGAACCCAGCCGGCGGCGTCGAGGAGTTGCCGAGCCTTCTCCGGGTCGTAGGTGGTTCCAACGATGTCGGCGCCCGCGCCGCCCAGGATGGCGGGCGGGATCATCGTCTGGATGACCTCGGCGTTGCCCTGCCAGACGCCGGAGACGATGGCGTCCTTGTCGATGGCGTAGGCGAGCGCTTCGCGCAACGCCGGATCCTGCCCCAGATCGTACGGCTCCGCGCCGTGGATATTGACGTAGAGCGCCTCGTAGGCGCCGACGTTGGAGGTTGCAAGGCTCAAGTCGCCGGTGATCTCCTGCGCTGATTCGCGCGGCACCTCGTAGATGAGATCGACCTCGCCCGATTGCAGCGCCAGGACGCGGGTAATAGGGTCCGGGTAGAAGCGGAACGTGATCCCGGCCAGCAGCGGCGGCTCGCCCCAGTAGTCGCCGTTGGCCTCGACGACGTAGCGGTCGCCCTGAACGTACTCGACCTCGCGGAAGGGGCCGGTCCCGATGCGCTCGGTGGCCGGGTCGCTGCCGGGGGCGATGATGCTGTTGTTGGGGTGGTTCAACTGCTGCACCAGCCGGCGGTTCGGCCGAGAGGGGGTGATCTCCACGGTGTAGTCGTCGACGATCACCGTCGAGTTCTCGTCCACGCCCAGCACGCCGCCACCCGTGCCGGCGATGCGGTCCATCGTCCACTTGACCGCCTCGGCGGTGAAGGGCGTGCCGTCGTGGAAGGTCACATCGTCGCGCAGGCTGAAGCGCCAGGTGTTCGGCTCGACGAACTCCCATGACTCGGCCAGCAGCGGCTCGATCTGGTAGTCGGGCGTCAGGCGCACCAGCGATTCGTAGATGTTGGTGTTGAGCGGGTACATGCCGATGTTGGCGCGCTCGTCGGAGCGGTAGCCGTCCTCGGGGGCGCCGACGAGGAGCTCGCCGGTTGGGGCGTCCTGGGAGCGGGCCGCCGCGAGCGCGCGGCTCGACGCGAGCCACGTTCCGGAGAGGGCGGCTCCGGCGGCCGCGCCGGAGAGGTGCATCAGCCGGCGGCGGGTCAGGGGAAGCTCTGGCGATTCTGGACGGCGGCTGGTCGTCATCGTCTCACCCTCCTGTTGATGGCGGCTCGAGTCCAAGCGGCGCGCGGCGTTGCCGGCGTGGGGGAACCGTAGCAGCTATCGGGGCGGCGTCAAGGGCTTCGCGGTTGGCGGCGTCCAGGGCGCGCCAGCGTCGTCAGTGGTCTTCAGATGGGAGCCGATGGCGGCCGCGCCTTGGGGCGTGGGCGTGACTGTAGCCATCGTAATCGTGTAAACAATCACGTTCCGCTGGCGCTGCGCCGGGACGATCGGTCGGTTGCCATACATCCTTCCCTACGGTATGGTTCTCCATATGAAAACGACGCTGAAGATCGATGACGCCGTGATGGCGGAGCTCAAGCAAGAGGCGGCGCGGCAGCAGCGCACCATGTCCGAGTTGGTGGAGACCGCGCTGCGCAGCTTGTTTCGCTCGCAGAAGCAGCCGGTGGATTTGACGCCGCTGCCGGTCTTTCACAGCGGCGGCGCCCTGGTGGACATCGCGGATCGGGATGCGCTCTACCAGGCCATGGAAGGGCGGTAGCGGCTGCTGCTCGTCGATACCAACATCCTGGTCTACGCCGCCGACGCGGATTCGCCGTGGCACGGTTCAGCGCACGCCTGGATCGAGCGGCAGCGGCGGTTGCCCGACGCGTGGTACGTCACCTGGCCGATCCTGTACGAATTCTTGCGCGTCACCACCCATCCGCGCGTCATGCGGCGCCCGTGGAGCGCACCGCAGGCCTGGGCCTTCGCCGCCGCCCTGCTCGCCTCCCCGGGGCTCGGCGTGCTCTCGCCGACGCCGCGGCACGCGGATGTCGCCGAGCAGGTCATCAGCGAGCATCCGCGTCTGGCGGGCAATCTGTTCCACGACGCGCACACGGTCGTGCTCATGCGCGAGCATGGGATACGCCGGATCTGCACGCGGGACACGGACTTCCATCGCTTCGCCTACCTGGAGGTCGTCGACCCTCTCTGAGCCGCGGCCGGCCCTTCATGCCCTACGTCTCGTGCCGCGCTGCCGTCATCTCCAGGGCAGTGGGCGCGGCGGTCAGTCCGCCCGTTCCACCGCCGGCGACGTCCAGGAGCCGTCTGTGATTTCGACACGTGGCCAATTGGCGCGCAGGGAGAGCGTGAGATCGGCGTCCTTCGAGGCAAGGTCTGGAGCAAGAACTACGATCCGCGCTTGCTCGTCACGATGCAGATCGACGTCGCCCTCCCGCTCAATGTTCCTCGCTCGCCAATCGGTGCCGCCCCCGCCGCGGCGCGTGCGCATGCGAATACCCGTCGTGGTTATGCCAGACAGGACGCACGTCGCGGGGGTCGGCTTTGAAGAGGAAGCGGGGGACGGTGAAGACGCGCGTGGCGGGGGCGGCGCAGACGGGGCAGGGGGCGGGGGCGGCCGCCTCGGCCATCGGCCGCTCCCGCTCGTGGGTCGCCCCGCAGGCGGGGCAGGCGTAGTCGTACCTGGGCATGGGCGAGGGGCCGCGAGGCGTTAGCCCTGGCGGTCCTTGTCCATCATTTCCTTCATGGCATAGGCGGCGATGCCGCCGAGAACGGCCTTGCCGAGGGGGCTGCCCAGAATGTCCCCGATGCCGCCTTGCTGTTGCGGGTCTTGCCGGCGGGGGTCGGGTTCCGGCGCGGCCATGCCGCCGCCGAGCAAGCCGCCGAGGAGATCGCCGAAGGGATCGCTGGCCTGGGAGGTTCGGCCGCGCGGCTCCTGCTGGGCCATGCCGCCGCCGAGGAGACCGCCCAGCAGGCCGCCCAGCATGTCGTCCATGCCGGGGGCGCCACTGGGCGCCTGGCGCGGCTGGGACTGCGGCTCGGGTTGGGCCATGCCGCCGCCAAGGAGGCCGCCGAACAGACCGCCGAAGAGGTCGTCCATGCCGCCGCCTTGCGCGACGTCGCGGCCCTCGGCGGCGCGGGCTTCGCCGGTGCGCTCGATGGTGACCATGCCCGTGCCGGCGCGGCGCCGCTCCAGCATCTCGGCAAACTGGCGGCGCTGCTCGTCGGGGAGGTTGCGCACGGTCTCGACCGCGGCGCGCTGCATCACGTCGGGCGGGACCTCGCCGCGCAGCTCGCGCAAATAGCCGACGGCTTCCTCGGAGGAGAAGCCTTCGCTCGGGTTGCCGGTGGTGTAGCGGTTGATGAAGTCTTCGCGGCGGGCGCGCTCTTCCGGGTCGCGGCGCCGTCCGCTGCGCCGTCCGCCGCGTCCGCCACGCCGTTCGCGGCCGCCGCGGTCGGGGCGGTCGGCCGCTTGCGCCGCGCCGGGGGCGTCGTCGGCCTCGCCGCCGCCAAAGAGTCCCTTGAGCTTTTTCTCGGTCATGGCGCTCCCTCCGGGTCGATCGCGGACAACTGGGCGCGTGCTGCGATCATCGTGATTCCATGCGGCGTCTCAACCTGTTTGTATCATAGGCGCGGGGCCGCGTCGGTATCGCCGGGCATGATGGCGGAACGGCGTGGTCTCCGCGCTGTCTCGGTGGGGTTCGCGAAAGGACGCTCGATGCGCATGCTCCTGTCGGTCGTCATCGTCGCCATGACGCTGATCTCGCCGGCCGCCGCGCCGGGTGCCGCCCAGACCGAGGGCGATCCGAATCGGGACCGCGCCAGCGCCGCCGCCACCGCCGCCGAGATCCTGCGCCTGGCGGGAGAGCGCAAGTTCAATGCCATGTACGACTTCATGCACCCGGACGCGATGGCGGTCGTGCCGCGCGCGGCGGCGGTCGGGGTGTTCACCGACGTCTACGCGGAAGCGCAAGCGGGACAGGCGCAGGTCGTCGGGGTGGAGATGGTCCCCTGGACGTGGGGCGCAACGGGGACCGAGTATCCCTACGCGGCCAGGGTCTCGTTCGTGCAGCCGTTCGTGGACGAGAACAACGAGCAAACCTGGCTCGAAGACGACATGTACCTGGTGCAGAGCGGCGGGGAGTGGCGCTGGTTCTTCGGCAGCAGCCCGGAGCTGGTCGCGGAGGCGATCGCGACCTACGGCCAGCGCTCGGAGCCGATCACCGAGGGGGATCTCGTTCAGAACGTGGTCAACGACCTCGACGCGTTCTACGCCGACGTGCTCTCGTACACGAGCACCCCCTACTACTCGCCGGGGGTGGTGCTGGTGGCGCCGGGGGACCGCGTCAACACCGCCTGCGGACCCGCCACGCCGGGGTTCTATGCCTTTTACTGCCCGCTCGACCAGACGATCTACCTGGAAGAGCAGAAGCTGACGGAGATCGAGCAGGTGGACGATTTCGTCCCGGCCTTCGTCATCGCTCACGAGTGGGCGCACCACGTGCAGAGCGGCGTGGGGTTGGAGCGGGTCGATCCGTTCGAGCAGCCGGACGAGTGGAACGAGGTCTACTCGATCGAGCTGGAGCTGATGGCCGATTGCATGAGCGGGGCGTGGGCGCAGGACCTCGACACGCGCGGCGCGCTGGAGCAGGGAGACATCGACGCCACGGTCGACTTCACCGTCAATACGCTGGGCGATCCGGGGTTCATCGCCGAGGACGATCCGCAGGCGCACGGCACGGGTCCGCAGCGCAGCCAGTCGATCCTGCTCGGGTATAGCGATGGGTTCCTGGGGTGCAACATCGTGGTGTGAGACGGCGGGCGACGCTGGCGCCGCGGGCCAGCGTCGGGTCACCCCGAGCCCGGCGAGGAGTCTTGTAGCCCGTCGCCCGTGTCGGCCGTGTAGCCGGGATTCCTCTTTCGTCGGCATGAGACGATTTCGGCGCGTCGCCGCGATCCGCGCCATTTCTGGCGCGACGAGCCGGGCGCGTGTGTTGCCTGTATCATCGGCACAGCGGAACACGCGCCCGATCAAGATCGTGGTCTCGGTCGTCTTCGGGACCTATTTCCTGTGGAAGGGCATCGGGGGATTGATCTGATCGGGTCGTCGCGGCCGTTCGGAGACCAGGCGCCCACCGCTCGGCCCTCCACGCCGGTCGCCGCTCCACGGAATCGAGGCCCGGTCAGAAGACGCCCATCAGCCCCCGCACCAGCAGGTAGGCGCCGAGCATGCCCAATACGCCGCCGGTGATGGCGGAGACGTTGCGGTTCAGCCAGGCGCTCCAGTGCGCCAGCCGGGCGTCGGCCCCCTCGCCGCCGAAGAGGCGCACCAGCAGAGGCACGAGGATGCCGACCGAGCTGATGGCGATGAAGACGGCCGCGGCGATCGTCAGCCCGAGCGGGCCGAGGTCGGCCTGGCCGATGGCCCCGCCCGCCGCGGCCAGCAGGGCCAGGTTGCGCAGGCTGACGATCGCCAGGAAGAGGCCGATGCCGAAGACGCGCCCCGGCTCGGAGCGGTCGATGGCGCGCAGCCAGCGCGGCGGGTCCGGCTCTTCCCCAGGGAGGGGACGGCCGCGCCAGGCCCGCGCGGAGGCGAGGAGCACGATGGCGCCGATGGCGGCCCAGATGATCGCCGGCAGGTTCAACAGGGCGCCGCGGGCGCCGCGCATCGGCAACTGGACCAACCGCGTGGAGAGGGCGACCAACAGGACGAGCCCCAGCATCCATCCGGCCGTGAAGACGAGCCCGTTCAGGCGGGGACGCGCCGTGCGCAGGATGAGAATGCCGGCCACGATGGCGACGGGGTTGAGGGCGACGCCGAGTCCGAGCGGCAGCGTGCCCAGGATCGCGCTGGCCAATGGCTCCCCTCAAAGCGCCGCGCCCAGTTCGTGTCATTCCGAGCGTCACCGACACGCCGTCTCCTGTGCGCCGAGATTCCTCGCTGATGCTCGGAATGACACGCGGCCTTCGTCGGAATGACACGCCTTCCTTGTCGGACTGACGCGATTCCTGCGTCGGGATGGCGCGCCTCCGCATCGCGCATCACTGTATGACAGCGTGCTGCAAGACGCCCAACTATCCATTATGCTGAACGCGCCCCGATTCCGCCATCACGCGCGGAACAGAATCAACCCGGAAAGGAGATCCGCATGGCTGAGCGGGCGATGTCGGTGGCCCAGGCGCACGCGCCGTGGCGCGCGGGGACGCCGTGGTGGGTGACGGGGATTCAGGCGGTCGTCCTGGTGCTGATCGGGCTCTTCCTGCTCCTGTCGCCGGCGGCGGCGGGCGGGGTGATCCTGCAACTGATCGCGGCGATTCTTCTTATTGAAAGCGTGCTGCACATCGTGGCCGAGCTGCGGGCGCCGCGCGGCGAGTCGGACCCCTGGGTGATGCTGCAAGCCGGCATCGGGGCCACGGTCGGGCTGCTGGTGGCGCTGCGCGGCTGGCTCGTGCCGACGCTGGATGCGAACTCGGTGCGCACCATGCTGGCCTGGGGCATCATCGCCTACGCCATCGTCGGGGCGGCCGGCGCGCTGCTCACGCGCGGCGAGGGCGAGGCGTGGCTGCGCCCCATCGTCAACGCCTTGTTGCTGCTGCTGCTGGCCATCCTGCTGCTGACCTCGGGGGCGGAGAATGCCGCCGACCGGCTGGGTCTGCTCGGTTGGGTGGCCCTCATCGGCGGGGCGGCGCTGCTCTTCCTCGCCTGGCGCGCCTACAACCGGCCGCGCAGCGGATAAGCGACGGACGCCCACGCCTCGCCTAACGGGCGCTCAACAGCAGCGTGTCATGGGGGGCGCCGGCCGAGGGGACGCGTGGGGGGATCGATGTCGCCCTTGCTCCAGGTCTCCGTCGGGGAAGGCACGCTGACGTTCGGCATGGTCTTCACCGCCTTTTTCGTCATGCTCGGCCCGGTGAAAATCATCGCGCCCTTCGCCAAGCTCACCGCCGGCATGGAGGAGGGCGCGGCGAGGCGCCTCGCCCTGGAAGCGACGGGCATCGCTTGCGCCGGCGGCATCGTGGCGGCCATCTTCGGCCAGCGCATCCTGGCGAGCTGGGACATCTCGCTGAACGCCCTGCGGCTGGCGGCGGGTCTGGTGCTCCTGCTGGTCGCGCTGCGCGCCACCCTCGACCAGTACGCCCCGCCCCAGGAGGCGCCGACGGCGGAAGGCCGGGGCAACCTCGCCTTCTCGCCCCTCGCCTTTCCCATGATCCTCACGCCGTATGGGCTGGCGATCCTCATCCTGATCCTGGCCGTCTTCGGCGGCCTCGAACGGGATGCCGCGGTTTTCGCCATCTTCCTCCTGGTGATGCTGCTCGATCTGGCGGTGATGTGGTTCGCCCGCGCCATCGTGCACCGCGGTGGGTGGATCCTCGCGCTCTTCGGCGCGGTCCTCGTCGTCATGCAGGTCGCCCTCGCCGTCGAGCTGATCCTGGACGCCCTGCGCGCGTTGGGGGTGTGGTGAGCCGCGGTGCGGAAACTGGCGAGGAGCGATGATGGACGCCACACGCGACGACGCTGCCGCCCGAGACGTCCTGCTCGAAGCCCGCGGCGCCCTGACCCGGCGCCTGGCGACGCACCCGCGCGCCCTCTCCACGGATGGCCACGCCTTTCGCTTCGTGGCCCCGGTCGAGGCCGCGCTCCAGATCGGCGGGTGCGTCCGCATCGAGACGCGGGAGGGCGCCGCCTACCTCGGCCAGATCACGGAGAAGGCGCTCGTCGAGCACGAGGGGCCCGAGCTGAGCGTGGACGGGGACGCGGGGCTGGCCGCCGAGCTGGGCGCGTTCCGGGTGGCGCAGACCGCCTTTCGCGTGCGGCTGCACCACGTCGCCGGCGGCGGCGTGCTGCTGGCGCGGCAGACGGCGGAGGGGATGACCCCGCCGGGCGTGGCCGATGTCTTCGACGAAGCGGGGATTGTGGCCGCGGAGACGGCGTTCGTCGAGGCGTACCTGACCGAGCGCTCGCGAGGGCGGGGCGCGCTCGATATCGGGCGGCTCTGTGTCGGAGACGGGCGGGGCCGCGCCGCGCTGCGGGCGACGGGGTTCGACCGGCACACCTTTCTGTGCGGCCAGTCGGGCTCCGGCAAGACGTACGGGCTCGGGGTGATTCTGGAGCGGCTGCTGCTGGAGACGAGCCTGCGCATCGTCGTCATCGATCCCAATGCCGATTTCGTCCGCCTCGGCCAAGCGAGATCGTACGCGGATGCGGCGCGCGGATTTGGGGACGATCTTGACGCGGCGGGGTACGAGGCGCCGCGGGAGCGCTACCTCGCCGGCCGATCTCGGCGTGGCGGCGACGGCCGACTTCTCGGCCGAGGCGCGGCGGCTGGCGCTGCGCATCGCCAACCTCGGCGTGGCCGACTGGGACGTCTGGGCCGATCCCGACGAGCCGGGCATTGCCTCGCTCGCCGACGAGGACTGGCGGGCGCTGGTGCTCGACGTCGGCGGGTTCGCCAACCCGGCGGAGCCGTCGCTGGTGGCGTTGGGGGCGTTCAACGCGCTCTGGAACCGCCGCGAGGGGCGCGCGCCGATCCTCATTGTCATCGACGAGGCGCACAACATCTGCCCCGGCGAGCCGCCCGATCCCCTGCAGGCCGCGGCGACCGAGCGGGCCGTCCAGATCGCCGGCGAAGGGCGCAAGTTCGGGCTGTACCCGCTGCTGTCGACGCAGCGGCCGGCCAAGCTGCACCCGAACGTCCTGTCGCAATGCGACAATCTGGTGCTGATGCGGATGAACTCGGCCGCCGATCTGGAGCATCTGGCCGGGACGTTCTCCTTCGTGCCGCCCGCGCTGCTGGCCGAAGCATCCTACTTTGCTCAAGGCGAGACGCTGCTGGCCGGCAAGATCGTCCCCTCTCCGCTGCTGGCCCACTTCGGCGGCCGGGTGAGTCAGGAAGGCGGGGGCGACGTGGCGGCGGATTGGGCCACGGCGCGACACGCGCGCCGATCCTGAACGACAGCGCGCTGCGGACATCGTGTCATTCCGAGCGTAAGCGAGGAATTTCGGCTTCGGCGAGACACCGTTCCCCTAACGCTGAGATTCCTTCTTCGTCGGAATGACACGGATTCGACATGCCGCTCACGCCGACCCCGAAAGCGGCCGCGCGCATGACTCTGTCGCGCATTTGACATCCGCGCCGTTCCCGGCTTGGCGGTTGCGGCGCGTTCGGTCTCATACCCTGGTTTCACGGAGCCAACGGCGCTCCGGGGGTTCAGCTCACGGGACGGCCAATCCGCAGAATGTCCCGCCAGGAAGGAGACCGAGATGTCGCGCGAGATGTGTACCACCGAGGATGCGCTGTTGCGGTCGGCGGCGAGCGGCGCGCTGCCGCGGCGAGAGCTGATTCGGCGCGGGCTGCGGGCCGGGCTGGGGCTGGCGGCGGTGGCGGCGCTGGCAATGACGCCGCGCAGTGTCGAGGCAGCCGCGACGTCGATCCCGCCGAACTGCATCTACGTCTGCTGCGACGGGACGTGCGACTCGTGGAAGATGTGCCTCAAATGCGTCGAGTGGCCCAAGAAGAGCACGGCCACGGCCACGATCGCCAGCCGATGAAAACGGGAAACTCCATTCCGGCGCCACAGATCGCGGTTGAGCTTCTTCTTGTCGACGTGGCTCGCCCTCACCCCCCAAGGGGCATCGCAACGATGGCAGGGGCACGGCATGCCGTGCCCACGTCGCTGGACACGGCGCCACGAGAGGGAGAGCCTTGCGGCCTGGGGCCATTGGGTACGGCGTGCCGTGTCCCTACGCGCGATGAGCGCACGCTCCACACGAACATCGGATCCCGCGCTAGCGTCCGGTCGCACTCCCTCCCACGAGCGGTTTCCGGGAGCGATCATCGAGGTCGTCGCGGGGTGATCGTCCTCCTCGGCCCGCCGCATCGCTTCGG
>CALMZR010000081.1 GCA_937870845.1 uncultured Chloroflexota bacterium | reverse complement strand
CGCCTCGCTCCACCTCGTCTGGCCCCTCTCCCCCCTGCGCGGCCAGCTCCCCGGCGCCGTCGCCGCCCTGGCCCTGCTCGGCACGTACCCCGTCGGCATGAACCTCGTCGGCGGCAACAACGCCGCCCTCTGGCTCACCGTCTACGCCCTCGGGGCGCGCCTGTACCTGACCGGCCGCATCGTGGCCGCCGGCGCCGTCCTCGGCCTCGGCGCGCTCAAGCCCCAGCTCTTCCTCGCCGTGCCGATCCTCCTCCTCGCCCAGCGCCGCTGGCGGGCCCTGACCGCCTTCGCCGCCGTCGCCGCGGCGCTCGCCGCCCTCTCCCTCGCCCTCGTCGGGTTTGACGGCGCCCGCGACTACGTCGCTTACCTCACATCGGACGCCTACCGCGCCGAGGTCGCCGTCTCCCAGGCCTGGCGCATGCTCTCCCTGCCGGCCCTCGCCCGCGCCCTCGCCCCCCACGCCCCGGACCTCATCCCGGTCGCCATCGCGCTGGCGGGGATGCTCCTGCTCGGGTGGGCCGTGCGGACTCGCGCCGCCGCGCCGCCCCGACCCCCGGGAAGTTCGGGAAGTTCGGGAAGTTCGGGAAGTTCGCCGCGCCCCGGACCGTCCCTCGATCCGGCCCAGGCAGCCGCCTACGCGGCGATGGTCCTCGTCGGCGTCGCCATCGATCCCCACGTCTTCCTGTACGACGCCCTCGTCCTGGCCGTCCCCATCCTGCTCCTCGCCGGCGGTCCCGGCTGGGGCGCCCCCGCCTGGGCGCTCGCCGCCCTCTGGGCCCTGACCTGGGCCATGCCCTTCCGGGACGCCCCGGCGCCGGGGTCGCCCGCCGCCATCCCCTGGGTCGCCCTCCCCCTGCTCGCCCTCGCCGCCGCCGCCCTGCACGACGCCCGAACCCGCCCCCCCACCCCAGAATCTTCGGGATCTTCGGCATCTTTCGCCAACCATGCCAAAATCCGCGGCGCGAAAAGCCCCTCTCCCTGCGCACAGGGAGAGGGGTTGGGGTGAGGGTCCGTGGCTCAGAACGCGATACCTTCCCCTCGCCCCGCGCACGGGGCCGGGGACCCTCGGGCGGCGGTTGGGATGAGGGGCGTTCAAGGGATCAAGGCAAGGGATCGTCAGCGATCTACGGCGAGGTACGTTGACGGCCACCATCACCCCGTCACCCAGTCACCCCCATCCGCCGCCGGCAGCCGCAGCGTGAACGTCGAGCCGGCGCCGGGCGACGACTCCACCGTGATGCGCCCCCCCATCTGCTCGATCAGCCTGCGCGTGATGGCCAACCCCAGCCCGGCGCCCTCGTGACGGCGGGTCATGATGCCGCTGGCCTGCCGGAACTCCTCGAAGATGTGCGGCAGCGCCTCCGGGGCGATCCCCGGCCCCGTGTCGCTCACGGCCACCGTCAGCTCGCGCCCTCCCTCGCCGGCGCCGGCCGTTATGCGCACCATCCCCCGGTCGGTGAACTTGACGGCGTTGCCGGCCAGATTGAGCACCGCCTGCCGCAGCCGCTCCGCGTCGCCCACCAGCCGCGGTAGCGCCGGCGGCACATCGACGGCCAGCTCCAGCCCCTTCGCCGCCGCCTGCGGCGCCACGTCCTGGCGCACCTGCTCGATAACCTCGCCCAGATCCACCGCCTCGGCCGCCAGCTCCAGCCCGCCCGCCTCCATGCGCGACAGGTCGATGACCTGGTTGATCAGGGTCATCATCCGCGTCGCCCCGCCGTGGATGTAGCGCAGGTCTTCCCGCTGCTCGGCCGCCAGCGAGTCGTCGTTCAGCAACAGGAAGTCGGCATAGCCGAGCACCGCCTGCAACGGCGTGCGCAGCTCGTGGCTCATGATCGACAGGAACAGGCTCTTCGTCTCGGCCGCGGCCTCGGCCGCCTCCAGCGCCGTCCGCAGCTCCTGCTCCAGCGCGATCCGGTCGCCGATGTCGCGCGCGATCGACGCCACCCCGATCGTGACGCCGTCGTCATCGACGATCGGCGATATCGCGATCGAGACGTCGACGAGGGAGCCGTCCTTGCGCCGCCGCTTCGTCGCGAACCGCCGCCGCGGCGTGTTCGACTGCCGAATCACCTCCGGGGTGATCGGATCGTCGAAGTCCGGCAGCAGCATCGTGAACGAGCGGCCGATCGCCTCGTCGGCCCGGTAGCCGTAGAGCCGTTCGGCGCCCCGGTTCCAGCTGGTGATGATCCCGTCGAGCGTGCGGCTCATGATCGCGTCCTCGGCCGACTCCACGATGGCTGCCAGCCGGGCGCGGGTCGCCGCCGCCTCCACCCGCTCCGTCACGTCGGTCTGGACGCCGACGAAGTGGGTCAGTGCGCCGGCCTCGTCGCGCACCGCGGCGATGTGCAGATCGTTCCAGAAGCGCGAGCCGTCCTTGCTCACGTTCAGCAGCGTCTCGGCGCCATCGCGCCCGGCCGCGATCGCCTCGCGCACGCGCCGCACGGCGGCCGGGTCCGTCCCGGGGCACTGCAGGAAGCGGCAGTTGCGGCCCAGCGCCTCCTCACGGCCGTAACCGGTGAGGGCGGTAAAGGCCGGGTTGACATCGACGATCGGGTTGTCAGGCTGCGTCGGATCGGTGATGACGATGCCGCTGGCCGCCGCCGCCAGCGCGCGGTCGCGCAGGCGCAGAGCCCGCTCCGCCGCGCGCAGCGCGCTGATGTCGCGCGTGATCGACGACACGGCGACGACCTCGCCGCTCGCATCGCGCACCGGCGAGATCGCCACCGAAACGTCGAGGAGTCGGCCGTCCTTAGTGAGACGAACCGTTTCGTGGCCTTCGCTGCGCTGGCCGCGCCAGGCGCCCTCCACGAGATGGGTGATGTCGTCCGGCTGCGCCGGTGAGCGTAGCATCATCACCGACTGGCCGATCGCCTCCTCCGCCGCGTAGCCGAACAGCCGCTCCGCGCCCCGGTTCCAGCTCGTGATCGTGCCGTCCCGCGTGGCGCTGTAGATGGCGTCCTCGGCCGACTCGACGATGGCGGCCAGGCGCGCTTGCCCCTCCTGGGCCAGCACCCGGTCGGTGATGTCCATCAGCACGCCCTGGATCGCCACGACGGCGCCCGCCTCGTCGCGCAGCGGAATCGAGTCGTCCAGCACCCAGACCGCGCTGCCGTCCTTGCGTAGGTAGCGGTACTCAATGCGCAGCGGGGCGTCTTCGGCCGTGGCGCGGGCATCCGCGTCGCGCACCCGTTCCCGGTCGTCGGGGTGAACCCGCTCCAGCCAGTGATCGTCCCGCGCCAGCGCTTCTTCCGGGGTATAGCCCGTCAACGCTTCGAGGTACGGGCTGAAGTAGAGCGGCGTCTGTCGCTCGTCCGCCTTGAGCACGTAGACGAGGGCCGGCAGGTGATCGACCAGCGAGCGGAACTTGGCCTCCGATTCGCGCAGCTCCGTCTCCAGGCGGGTGCGCTCCGTGACGTCGCGGATCGACGAGATCATCAGTTGCCGCTGCCCATCGACGACGACGAAGCCGATGCGGACCTCGATGTCCCGCCACGTGCCGTCCGATCGCTGCGCCGTGGAAACGTAGTCGAGCCTCAGCCGCGGATCTGAAAAGACCTCCCGATACTGCGCCCAGACCGAGGCGCGCTCCTCATCCGGGAAGATGACCGAGTAGGGCTGCCCCACGATCGCCGCTTCGGGATACCCGAACAAGGCGCAGAAAGCGGGGTTGGCGGCGACGACGATCCCCTCCGGATCGGACAGCGTGATCGCGTCCGCGGTCGCCTCCCACACCGCCCGGAAGCGGGCCTCGCTCTCGCGCCGCGTCGCCTCCGCCTCGACCCGCTCCGTGATGTCCTGCAGCACCCCGTGCCAAGCGACGACCTGCCCGCTTTCGTCGCGCAAGGGAGCATGGCCGTCTCGCACCCAGATGACGCGGCCGTCCTTGCGCAGGTAGCGATACTCCGTGCTGAACGCCCGCCCGCTCCCGAAGCTCTCCGCATGCTCGTCCGCGACCCGGGGCCGATCCGCGGGATGAACGCGCTCGAGCCACTCAGTCGTGGCCGCCAGGGTTTCCTCGACCGAGTATCCGGTCATCGCTTCCACTTGGGGACTGAAGAACTGAGCCGTCTGCTCTTCGTCCGCCGCCTTGACGTAGGCAACCGCGGGCAAATGGTCGATGAGGGTGCGGTACTTCTCCTCGGATTCGCGCAGCGCCTCCGTCAAGCGCCGGCTCTCGGTGATGTCGCGGAAAAAGACCGACAACCCCTCCGGTGATGGAAAGATGCGTACCTCATACCAACTGTCATAGGGGGGGTAGTACAGTTCGGCGGTGCGCGCGGCGCCATCGGCTTGCGCCGCCTGAAAAACGTCATACATTGCCGTCTGGGCAAACTCGGGGAATTCCGTCCAGAGCGTCTTCCCGAGCAGATCGGCACGCGAGCGGCCCACGACCTGCTCCATGCTTTCGTTGACATAGGTGAATCGAAACTCTCGGTCAAGCGCGTAGAAGCTGTCGGTGATGCGCTCCAGCACCTGTCGCGTGTGCAGATGGATCGCCGCGCGTTCCGCCTCGGCCGCCTTGCGCGCCGAGATGTCGCGCGAGATGCCCGACACGCCAATGAGCCGTCCGTCGTCATCCCGCACCGGCGAGATGCTCACCGAGATGTCGACCAGCCGGCCATCCTTGGTCTGCCGCACCGCCTCCAGCTCGGCGATGCGCTCCCCCCGCCCCCCGCGCGCCACCAGCTCGGCGATCTCGTCTTCGCGGCCGGGCGGGGCCAGCATCGTCAGCGGCTGCCCGATCGCCTCGGCCGCGGTGTAGCCATAGAGCCGCTC
>CALMZR010000080.1 GCA_937870845.1 uncultured Chloroflexota bacterium | reverse complement strand
AAGCAAATCCTGATTGCCAAAGCAAGCCGCGTGAGGAAGTTGGTTGCTACGAGTCCTCCTCGGCGTCGGTTTCGGATTCAGCAACTTCAAGCATCGCTACGGCGTCGGTGCGCTGATTCGTTAAGTGGAGATTAATTCGCGTCCTCAGTCGTTCCTTCATCTGACCTACGTAGATAGGCTCACCATCGTAATCGTAGAAGCAGTAGATCCCGTAACGCGCATTGCACCACTTTCTCCCAGATGAATCTCGCTGGTTATAGAACTCGGACAATTTGTCATAGATGCGAAGTACATCGGGAGGCAGCGTGTTTTTTCTTCTCGGCACGGTGCTTTTCCTTATGTACCATTGCGGCTGGGCCCACTCTGTTCTTGCCGCATAGTTCACCATGCGTGATCCCTTCAGTCCAGACGAACGCAGCGCCATCATGGCGAAGGTGCCGGCGACCGGGAGCGCGCCGGAGATGAAGGTGCGCCGCGCCGTGCATCGCGCCGGGTTTCGCTATCGGCTGCACCAGGCGGATTTGCCGGGCAAACCGGACCTCGTCTTTCCCCGATTTCGGCTTGTCGTGTTCGTGCATGGGTGCTTCTGGCATTGGCACGGGTGCAAGCGGTCGCGGATGCCGGAGGCGAACCGCGACTACTGGACGCGCAAGATCGCGCGCAACGTGGAGCGCGACACGCGGAATCTGGCGGCGCTGGGCGAGCGGGGCTGGGTGAGCCGGGTGATCTGGGAGTGCGAGCTGAACGTAGGAATCGCGGCGCTTCTCGCGGACCTTCAAGAGAGGCGCGATGTCAGCAGCTCCTGACGATCTGGTTGAAGCGGTTCTTCCGATCCATCGCGCACGCCGATCCTGGTCGGCGAATCTCCCATACCTGACCAAGGCCGCGTCGTCACGCCTCCGGGGCGCCCGCGGCGTCCGCCTCGACCGGCACGAACTCGATGATCAGCGAGGACATCAGCTCGCTGCCCTCGTTTTCCGCTGCATCCTCGATCCCGGCTGGGATATACCATGTCGTCCCGGCGGGGCAGACGTGGCTGGCCGCCTCCCCGGTCGTCTCGTACAGCACCGCGCCGTCTGCGCCGTACATGATCTTGCCCGCGTTGCCGGGGCACGTCGATTCACCGGTTTCGATGTACATGAGGGCAGGGTACGGAAGCGTTGCGGGCGGCACGCTGGCTCCCGGCTCGAGGGTGAAGCGGTAGATTCCGACCTTCACCGATCCGGCCGGCATGTCGTGGACAATCCCGCCGGCGAGGAGCGCAGCGAGGCCGATGCCATCCGCAGCCGGGGGCGCCATGGCGACGCATTCTGCCTCGCCGGGAGTCGCCTCCTGCGCGGCGGCGGCCGTGAGCCCTGGTCCGGCGAGGACGGCCGCTCCGCCGCCGGCAACGAGCCGCCGCACCGCGGCGCGACGGGAAACCCGGCGGCCGATATGGCTTTTCCGCGTTTGGGGGGAACGCATGGCTCTTCCTCCGCAGGTTCGGCGCCCGACCACCGGTAGTTCCGGTAACAGCCGGCCACGGGCGCGTGCTACCGCACATTGCCGCCGGGCCACGGCGCCGCGCATCGGTCATTTGACCTATTTCGCGTTTGCGGCATCGCGGGCGAGCGGGGTCAGAGGATGCCTTGCCGGGTCGCCGTGGCCACGGCGCCGCTGCGGTTGGGGACGTCGAGCTTGCGCAGGATGCTGGCGACGTGGTGAGACACCGTGCGCCGGCTGATGAAGAGCGCGGCGGCGATCGTCGGGTTGGAGCAGCCCTCGGCGACCAACCGAAGCACCTCCAGTTCGCGCGAGGTGAGTCCAAGCGTGGCCGCCGGCCTCTGACCATTGCTCGTATGGAGACGGGATCGAGGCGGGCATTCGCGTGCGAGCGCCTCGTCGATCGCTTCCCCGGGATCGAGTGCTCGGCCCGCCAACCAGGCGGCGGCGAACGACTGCTCGCCGAGGGCGGCCCGTACGGTTGCGACCAGACCGCCGTAGACGGCCCACGCCCGGCAGGGCAGCGGCGCATGGACTCGCTGGCGCATCGCATCCGCGGCGCCCAGGAGCCGCGCCGCGCGTGCCGGTTCATTCCTGCCGCAGGCGACCCAGGCGAGCCCCTCCATGCAGGCGGCCGTGCTTCGGAAGTCGTGGATCTCCGACCAGTAGCGGAGGCTTCGCTCATAGAGGTCGGCAGCGGTTGCGTATTCGCCGTGAGCGTAGGCGGTGGCCCCGCACCCGTATTGCGCCACGGCAAGAGCCCAGCACGCGCCCGCCTTCGCGCTGATCTGGATCGCTCGTCCGTAGCACGCCAGGGATCCGGCCAAGTCGCCGAGGTCCCGCTTGACCTGACCGAGTCCCGCGTGCAGCTCGCCGACCACGGGGTGGTCGATCCGAGTCTCCATGAGCGCTATGGCCTCTTCGTAATGCGCGTGTGCTCTCGCCAAATCCCCCTGGCGATACGTTGCTAAGGCCAACAGGTAGCAGGCGTACCCGGCGCTTGGGCCTTCGCCCAGATCCTGCCAGATATCGTAGGCCTCACGGGCCGCGTGCACGCTCAGCTCGAGCGCCTCATCGTGCTGGTGACTCAAGGCGCTGAGGGCAACGAGCGCGGTCGCGCGGGCAGGCCGATCGCCCACCCGCTCGTCGTCGAGCGCGCGCCGCAGGCGCGCCTGGACCTCCCCTGAGTCGCGGCCGGAATACCAGTAGACGAACAACCTGCCCAAGAGCCGCAACACCACCTCCGGCTCGCCGTTCGCCTCCGCCCAGTCGAGCGCGGCCCGCAGGTTCTCGATCTCCTCATCCCATTCGGCGAACCACGCGACCTCCTCGGCCAAGCCGATGTGGAGCTCTTCAAACCAGGCGTTCCCGGCACGGTCCAGGAGCCAGGCCGCGTGGGCGCGTCGGATCGCATCCCATTCGCCGCTCGCGCGCAGTTGCTCGGCGGCGAACTCGCGCACCGTCTCCAGCATCGTGAAGCGACGCGAACGCTCGCCGGAATCGGCCGTGTCGAACGTGGTGAGGAGGCTCTTGTCGAGCAGGGCGGCGACGAGGCGGAGCGCATCGGGGTGGGCGACGCGCTCGGCCGCATCGAGGGTGAAACCGCCGGCGAACACGGCAAGGCGGCGGAACAGCATGCGCTCGTCGTCGCACAGCAGGTCGTAGCTCCAGGCGATGGCGTCGCGCATGGTTTGCAACCGCTGCGGCTGGTCGCGGCCTCCCCCGGTGAGCAGAGGAAGGCGATCCCGCAGCCGGGCCAGCAGCGGTTCGGGCGGGAGGAGCCGCGCCCACGCCGCCGCCAACTCGATCGCCAGCGGCAGCCCGTCCAATCGGCGGCAGATCGCGGCCACGGCGGAGGCGTTGGCGGGCAGCAGCGCAAACTCCGGGCACGTCGCGCGCGCCCGCTCGACGAAAAGCTGGACCGCCGGCGACCGCGATATCTCCGCGCACACGTCGGTGTCGATGGCCGGCAACGCCAGCGGCGGGATGTCGTGGATGCGCTCTCCGGACAGGCCCAGCCGCGTCCGGCTGGTAACGAGGATCCGCAAACCCGGGAGCCGCGATGCCAGATCGCCGACAAACTCGGCCGCGTCCAGCACATGCTCGAAGTTGTCGAGCACCAGCAGGCTGTGCCGATCGGTCAGGACCGAGAGGCAACGATCGATTTCCGGCATGCCGCCGGATTCGCGGACGCCGAGCGCGTCGGCGATGGCGGCTGCGACGTGCTCCGCACGGCTGACCGGGGCCAGCGAGACGATCCAGGCGTTATTCACGAAGCGGGGAGCGAGACTCGCGGCGACGGAGAGGGCAACGCGGGTCTTGCCGACCCCGGCGGGACCGGTGAGGGTCAGGATCGGGGTTCCGCGGCTCTGCACCAGGGCGCGCACCGCGCGGATCTCGCGCTCGCGCCCAATCAGCGGGGTGTGCGGCAGGGGGAGGCGGTCGCCGGCGAGGGAACTGGTGACTGCTGCCATGGTCGGCTCGATCCAATTCGCGATGAGTACGCGTAGCTTGCATCTTCGGGAGAAGCGGACCTTTCGTCAAGTGCGGCGTCGGTCGCCCGCAGTCGCCGCCTCGACAGCGCGCGAGGGTATGATGACGCCGCGTCCGACGTCGCGGCTGATGTGAGCGATCATCCAGATGAGGGGGAATTATGACCTCGGGAATGACGGAGTCGTACCAGGGGGACAAGCGGGTGCTGGTGGCCAGCTTCGACACGCTGGGCGGGGCGAACCTGGCGGTGGGCGAACTGCAGCGCATGGAGAAGGCGGGGCTGCTCGATGTCGAGAACACGGTCACGATCAGCAAGAACGCCTGGGACAAGCTCGACGTCAAGCAGGTCGGCGACGTCAGCACCGGGCAGGGGGCCAAGGTCGGCGCCATCGTCGGCGGGGTGGTGGGGCTGATCTTCCCGCCGTCATTGCTCGCTTCGGCGGCGCTGGGGGCGGGCATCGGCGCCATCGCCGCCAAGCTGCGCGGCGACCAGCTCAGCGGCGACGACATCAAGGCGATGGCCGAGAGCATGGAGCCGGGGACGTCGCTGCTGGTGGCGGTGGTGGAGCCGCAGTGGGCGGACGAGGTGGAGACGGCGCTTAAGGACCGGGCGGTCAAGATCCAGTGGGCGCTGCTGAACGAGGCGGCGGTCAAGCAGCTCGCGGAGCCGACGGGGTAGGACGCGTCACCGAGACGGTGCATCCGAGAGGCGAGGCCACGTGGCCTCGCCTCCCCCTGCGCCGACCTCAGTCCGGGCAAACGTCCGTGTTCGGGTCGTGGGCTCCGAACGGCAGCAAGGCGTCGATCGTCTCGTCGATCGCGGTGATCTGGCGCGTGCCGCCGTCGAGGTCGAAGACGTGCCAACCGACCGTTTCCAGCGAGGGGTTCGGCGGACTCGACCAGGAGCGCAAGACCCGGCCGTTGGCGTTGCGGAGGTTGACCGTCAGGTCGGCGGCCGGCGAGGGCCCGTAGAGCAAGATCCAGTACTCGTATCTGCCGGGCAGCAGTCGCGTGATGGTGGTGATCTCGTCGCCCGGTCCTTGCGCGTCCCCGCTCACGAAAGCGAATGGATAGAGCGCGCCGCCGTCGGTGTCGTCGCTGCTGCATCGGAACTCGATGTACGGCGAGGGCAGGTTGGCCCCAACGTCGTTCGGCACGAACAGGTAGGTGTCGTGGTCGGTCTCCTGGTTCGTCCAACGGGCCTCGATGGTGAACGGGGTCTTGAGGCAAAACTTCGGCTTGCACTTCTTGCTTTTCTTTCGACATGTGTTGCCGTTGGTCCGGCATCGCCTTCTGGCCGCCGTCGCGCCGGAGAATTGCGTGGCGCCGCAGAGCACCGCGCCGAGTGCGCCCGCGCCGCGCAAAATGCGTCGACGGGACAGCCACAGGGCGAGCCTCCCCCATCGTCGGGTGTGCCGATCGAAGCGAAGCGACTCCATGACGGGCTCCTGATATCCGCGGGAGGGGCGGCGTCCTTCTGGCGGGCTGATGCGCGCGGCACAAGCGACCATGCGATCAAGCCGCTGCGGTAAGTCTGACGCGACAAGAGTCCGCTGACACCGGACGGGGAGCCCATTTTGGCGCTCGCGAAGCCTAATTTGGGCCGAGCCATCGTGAACGGCGCACCGTACCCCGGTGGCGGGTGCTTCCTGAGCGGTCGTAAGCAGCGCCGCTGGATGCACGCGGTCATCGGCGATACTAGCGGCGCAGGTCTTCGTCGTTCGAGCTTAGCAGGAGGGAGGCTTCGCCATGCCGCAGACCCATCGCCTCGACAAGAACGCCATCGTCTACCGCTGGGATCGGGATGCGCCGCCGGCGCTGACGATCGACCCCGGCGACACGGTCGTCTTCGAGACGCCGGAGATCACGCGAGGGCAGATCACGCCGGAGTCGACGGCTGAGGATCTGCTCAACCTCGATTTCGATCTGATCCACCAGATCAGCGGGCCGGTGGCGGTGCGCGGCGCGGAGCCGGGCGACACGCTGGTCGTCGAGATCGTCGAGGTGAAGCCGAAGGGATGGGGCTACTCCTTCGTGCTGCCGGGGTTCAATCTGCTCAAGGACGACGCGGCGTTCCAGACGCCGTACCTGGTTCACTGGGATTTGACCGGGGGCAGCAAGGCGGCGTTCGCGCCGAAGCCGAGCATCGTCCTGCCGTTCGAGCCGTTCTGCGGGGTGATGGGGCTGGCCCCGGGCGAGCCGGGGGCGCACTCCACGGTCCCGCCGCGGCGAGTGGGCGGCAACCTCGACATCCGGCAGCTCGTGGCGGGCACGACGCTCTTTCTGCCGGTGGAGGCGCCGGGCGGCCTCTTCTCCTGCGGCGATTGCCATGCCACGCAGGGGGACGGCGAGGTCTGCGGCACCGGGATCGAGATGGAGGCGCTGGTCACGCTCCGCTTCGATCTGCGCAAGGGGGAGAACCTGCCCGAGCTGCGGTTCCAGATGAGCGGCGCCATGACCGGCTCCTGGAACACCGCCGGCTGGTACGGCGCCACCGGCCACGGCCCGGACCTGTGGCAGAACACGCAGAACGCGGTGCGCTACATGATTGACTGGCTGAAGACCGAGCACGGGCTCAACGACCACGAGGCGCTCATCCTTTGCTCGGTGGCGATGGACCTCAAGATCAGCGAGACGGTCGACGCCCCGAACTGGATCGTCTCGGCATGCATGCCGCTGGGGATTTTTACGGGGTGACGGGTGTCGGGTGACGGGGTGATCGGGTGTCAGGGTGACAGGAGACGAACGGGTGAGTGAGGCGCAGCAGAATCCCGTGGAATTGCTGAAGCAGGCCGATGGGGTCTTTCGGTCCGTGCTGGGGAACGTCGGGCCAGACCAGATGGGCTTGCCAACGGTCAGCGACGAGTGGGACGTGCGCGGGTTGATCAACCACGTCGTGCAGGGGAATAGCTGGGGGGCGGCGAACGTGCGCACCGGCGGCGCGCCGCGACCGAGCGGGGACGCCATCGGCGACCGCGACCCGATGGCGGCGTACGAGGCGTCGGCCGACGATCTGCTGGCGGCTTTTGCGGAGCCGGGCGTGCTGGGGCGGACAGTGACGATGCCGTTCGGCGAGATGCCCGCGGCCGGGTTGGCGTCGTTCCGGTTCGTGGATTTGATTTCGCACGCGTGGGATCTGGCGCAGGCGACCGGCCAGAGCACCGACATCGCCCCGGAGCTATGCGAGGCCGCGCTGGCTCAATCCCGCCAGCACCTCGCCGGCCGCGACCGCGCTCATATGCCGTTCAAGGACGAGGTTCACGTCCCGGAGGAGGCCTGCGCGGCGGATCGGCTGGCGGGGTATCTGGGGAAGGCGGTCTGACGGGAGGGGGGCGCTGCACTGAGGGGGGGCAGAGGGGGGCGGCCGCAAGCGGCCTGAGGGGGGACGAGGACGGCGAGGCTGTGCCTCCGTGTGCCCAGCTTCCTCTCGCCCCCCATTCCCCCCCCAGCGCAGCGCCCCCCTCGTTACGACACCCAGTACCAGAGCGCGAACTGGACGCTGAGCAGCACGAGCAGGGTCGTGGAGACGATGAACCACGGGATGCGCAGCGCCCGCGGCCGCAGCAGCCTGGCCAGGATGATGAAGAGAGGGAACAGCACCAGCACGAAGCGGGGCATGCTCATCAGGGCGTGGACTTCGGAGGGCTGCAATAAGGGGATGATGAGGGCAGGGAGGACCCAGACGGTCTGGTAGAGGGGAAGCAGCTTCAGGCCGAGCAGCGCCAGGATGAGGAAGAGGACCGTCACCGCCAGCTCCAGCACGTCGCTGTTGGCGACGGAGACGCGCCAGTCGTTGCTGGTGATGGTGGCCCAGGATGGGTCGTTGACAAGCGTGGTCAGCCAGCCCCAGGAGACGCCGTCGGGTTCGCCGCCGAGGGTGTGGCAGGTGGACATCGCGCACCGCAACGTTTCCCAGGGGAGCGCCGAGTAACGGTTCCACTGCTCCTGGACGTCGATGAAGGCCCGCCAGTTGCCTTGCTCCTGGTGGAGGAGCGCGCCAAAGAGGGCGGGACCGAGCGCGGGAAAAAACGCCGGGATGATCCCCGGCCAGTAGCCGCGCCAGTCGGTCCTGTGCCGGTCCCAGAGGAGCGCCAGGAACGGCAGGATGAGGAAGACGCCGCCGGAGCGGGACAGCGCCGCCCCGACGCCGACGAGGCCGGCGAGCCAAAACATGTCGCGCCGCCAGAGATAGAGCGCGGCAACGCTGAGGAACAGGAAGAGCGACTCGGTGTAGACCGCCGAGAAGAAGAGCGCGGTCGGGAAGAGGGCGAGCGCCCACAGCGTGCGCCGAGCCAGGACGGCGTCGCCGAAGTCGAGCAGGATGAGGCGGTAGAGGATCAAGAGCGCGCCGAGGAAGGCGAGGTTGGCGACGAGGTAGCCGACGCTCTCAGGCGTCCAGCCGGTGAGCTCGCTGCCGCCGCGCATGATGCCCGGCAGCAGGGGCCAGAAGGCCGCTTTGGCGCTCTGCGTGCCGCCGGCATACCCCTCCAGGGCGATGAGGCGGTACCAGAGGCCGTCCCAGTTGCGCAGCGGCTCGACGAGCCAGTGCGCCAAGCCGGTCAGCGGCGGCGGCATCTCGCTGTACGGTGGGGAGGGACTGTTCGGCACGCCGAAGCGGAGCGCGTACGTCGCCGGGATCTGAACCAGCAGCCAGTGGATGACCCAGACGCGGAGGGGGAACGCCCACAACTCGGCGCTGTCGCCGCGGCGGGATCGGTTGGGTTGCCCGCTCGCGCGCCCCGGCGCCCCATTCGTCATGCGGCACAGGATAGGTGACGGGGTGTCTGGGTGTCAGGGTGACGGGTGACGGGTGAAGGGCTATGGGCGCCGACGCGGCTGTGACCCACGCCCTATCATCCCGCCATCCCACCACCCCGTCACCCGTCACCCGACACCCGTCACCGTCGTCCTACGCGGCGCGCGCCCTCGCCCCCGCGTACTGCGGGAGGATTTCGCGCTCGGCGAAGCGGATGTAGCCGGCCTGGTCGGGGCCGATCTGGTGCAGGTAGACGTGGTCGTAGCCGGCCTGGATGTACTCGTCGATCTTGGCGTGGTACTTGCTGGCGTCGGGGCCGACGACGACGCTCTCGGCGATCTTCTCCGGGGTGACGAGCTGTGCGGCCTGCTCGAAGTGGGCGGGAGTCGGCAGCTCCTGGCTCAGCTCGCCGGGGATGCCGGAGGTCGGCCAGATTTTATGGGCCAGATCGAGCGCCTTCCGCTCGTCCTCGCCCCAGCAGACGGTGATCTGCCCGTAGCGCGGTCCCGAGCCGCCGGCGCCCTCGAACGTTTCCACGACCTTCTTGTCGGCCGAGGTGTTCCAGAGCCCGTCGCCGATGCGACCCGCCAGCTCCGCCGCCTTCGGCCCGGTCGCGGAGACGACGATGGGGATCTCCTCCTCGGGGAGGGTGTAGAGACGGGCGTTCTCGACGGTGTAGTACGTGCCGTGGTGGCTCTGATTGCCGCCCTGCCACAGGAGGCGGATGACCTCGACGGCTTCTTCGAGCATGGCCAGGCGGACTTCGGTCTCGGGCCAGCGCTCGCCGGTGATGTGCTCGTTGAGCGCCTCGCCGGAGCCGACGCCGAAGAAGAAGCGGCCGGGCATCATGGCCGCCGAGGTGGCGGCGGCCTGGGCGATGACGGCGGGGTGGATGCGGACGGTGGGGCAGGTGACGCCGGTGCCGAGCGGGATGCGCTCGGTGACAGCGGCGATGCCGCCGATCACCGACCAGACGAAGGGGCTGTGCCCCTGGGCGTCGACCCAGGGGTGGTAGTGGTCGGAGATCGAGAGGAAGGCGAAGCCGGCCTCCTCCGCCATCTGGGCGTGGCGAACGAGGTCGTTCGGGGTGTGCTCCTCGCTGGAGAGGGTGTATCCGATCTGCACGTCGGCCATGGCGATGCTCCTCGTTTCTCTGGCGCGCGAGGATCAGTCCTCGCGCGAACGTATCCCGAGGAGAGCAATCGCCGGTTTCGTGCCAACGACTATGGGCGCGTGAAGCATCGGCAACGCGTTCAGTCCGAGGAGGGGGCGCTCACGCGCCGTCTGCCGAGGGGCGGCCTGCGGCCAGGACGCGCAGCACCCCCATCTCGCCCCGGTGCTCGGCTTCGTGCTGCATCAGGTGGTGCAGCACGTATTCGGGGGTGACGTCGTAGTCGGGGAGCGAGCGGACGCGGTGGAACTCGGCGGGGGACATGCCGCGCAGCGCGTCGAGGAACCGGCCGCGGACGGCGTCGAGGCGCGCCGTGAGCTGGGCGAGGGTTTCGCCCTTCGCGGCGGTGAGGAGGTCGTCGGCGTCGCGCACGTCGCGTGGGAAGAGGGCAGCCGCTTCTGGCGGGTACGCGGTCTCCAGGATTTCCGTGTAGAGCCAGTCGGCTTCGATGACGGCGAGGTGGTAGAGGACCGTCGCGATGCTGTTGCAGCCGGGGGCGGGCGCCCAATCGAGGTCGGCGTCGGCGAGGCCATCCAGATGTGCTCTTGTCCGTTGGCGGGTCTCTTCGAGCATCGCCAGCGCGAGGCCGACTTGCGGGTCATAGCCGGGGAGGGGGTCGATGGTCAGGCGTTCTCTCGCGTCGTTCACAGTCTCTCTCCGCAAATGCCTCCAGGTTTCGCCGGAAGTCGGGCTCAGGAGTGAGGGCTGACTCACAAACGGCGTTCAGTTAGCGGAAGCGCCGCTACCGCGTGTTCAAGCCTCGATGCCCACGCCGGCGTAAGCGGCGCCACGCCCAGTTCGACGATGGCGAAGCGAACGATGGCCGTGAAGTCAATGTACCCGGTGGGAATGTGTGCGCGGTGAAAGTCATCCGATCTGACGGGCGCGGGGTTTGCCAGGAGTCCGCGCCCGATATGCAGGTGGCCGGCAGGGATCACGCGAGGGGATACGCGATTGCGATGCCAATGGAACGTCAGGAGTTCGCGTTCTGCTTTGCCGTCCGAAACGGCGAGGATATAGGTGTAGGCGATGGTCTGGATGCGATAGCGATCCCGGATATGCTCGGGCTTCTCCTCGTGGAGACGGATGATCTGGCCAGCAGCGAACCGCAACGCCCCATGCAACGGGACCGAGTCCATGGCATTGAGCGCAACAGAATAGTCCGTATCGACGCGAAGGCCGGCAGTCGATCCTTGCAAGACGAAGCGACCTTGCGCAATACATCCAAGGGCCTCTTGCAGGGCATCCTCGTACCGGCGCCACGCCTCTCGTGGGGTTCTGCCGAGCAAGCCTACAGCTCGGCCAGCGGCAGCAAGATGGCCACCCGCGCGACATCCAACCTGCAGGGGTCTTCGATCTCGCCGGCCCTGTATCGAATGACGAACTCCTCGCCGCTCATGCCGAGATATTTTCTGGCTTGGCGGTCGAGCAGGCGTAGGCCTTCTTCGCGGGTCATCAACTGAATGGAATCGTCATCCGGCGCACTTTCGGGGGAGCGATCGGGAACAGCCATGCCCGTTTCCTTTCCGCATGTTTCCGGAGTCTAGCGTACGACGCGGTCAGGATCGTTTCTGACTATGCGAATTTCACCGCGATCTCCGTGAGGACCTCGAGATCCTGGCGGAATCCGGCCCCGTCGGTGCGGGGGGTGCGGCCGGTGCGAATGCACTCGTCGAACTCGATCAGCTCGCGCTTGAAGGCTTCCTCGTAGGAGGCGGTGAGGCGGGTGACGTGCAGCTCGTCGCCGTTCATGCGCTCGATGTCGACGAGGGTCGGCTCATTGCGCAGGTAGGGGGAGGGGAAGCGGATCAGCACGCGGCCGTCGGAGGCGTAGAAGGCGAACGTTTCCACGTAGTGCTTGACGTAGGGGAGGAGGGTCCAGACGTAGGTGGCGCGGACCTCGTTGGCATAGGCCAGGGTGGCGGTGAAGCTGGTGCCGCCCGCCCAGGCGTGGGCGGAGACGACCGACTCGGGTTGCCCGAGCGCGCCGCGCAGGGCGTTGACGTCGTGGATGGCGCTGGAGATCAGGAGCAGGTAGGCGGTCTGGATGGCCGGGTCGTCGCTGCCGCTCCCTTCGCGCAGGAGGCTGCGCTCATCGCTGGCGAGGATCGCCTGCTGGATGGGGAGGAACATCGCTTCGCCGTACGTTTCGGCGACGTCCGGCGGCCAGCCGGCTTCGCGGGCGATGGGGTGGTGGAACATGTAGAGGGTGTTTTCAGGTTGCAGCGTGGTGGCGTCGACGTAGCGCAGGTCGCGCAGACCGCGCACAAGGTCGAGACCGCGCTGGTAGCCGGGGTCGTACTGCTTCATCATGCCGACGAGCAGCGTCGTGCCAGCGCGCTCGGCGGCGGCCAGCACCTCGTCGGTTTCGCGCAGGGTGTAGGCGAGCGGTTTCTCGGCCAGGACGTGCAGCCCGCGCTCCAGGGCGGCGATGGCCACCGAGGCGTGGTCGCCGCTGGTGAGGATGAGGACGGCGTCGAGGGGCTGGGCGAGCAGTTCGTCGGCGGAGGCGAAAAGGCGCGTCACCCCGTACTGGCGGCCGACCTCTTCCAGGGCGACCGGGTCGACGTCGCAGAGCGCGGCGAGCTCGAAGCGGCCGCCGAGCTCGCGCAAGTAGGGCAGGTGCATGATCTGGGCGATGGCGCCGACGCCGATGACTCCTGTTCGGATTCGCTCCACTGCCAATCTCTCCTTCACACACCGATCGGCTCGCCAGGCGAAGCCGATGCCGTAGGAACCGTGGCCCGGCCGCGTCGCCGTGACACCCTTACACCGTAACACCCAGACGCCGATCACCCCATTCCCCGCCACGGGTAGAGTTTGGAAGCGCCGATTGTTACCGTGCGATCGACCCCATCGGGGACGGTGTTTCGCATGGTGGAGGCAACCGTGGACCCGAATCGTGCGACCGCGTCGTTGGCGCGTTCGTCGTACACCCTCGCCGCCGGGTCGTGGCGGCGGCCGTCGCCGGGCTGCTGGACACGCTCGATTCCGACTGAGCCGCCGCGAAGAAGAAGCGAGAGGCGCCGGCTGGCCGCCCCACTCGTGCAGCGGATCGCAATTCGACGGCGCGTTCAACGCTCCGCAGGGCGCCAACGTCGACGCGGCGGGGCGCGTCGACGTTGCCGACGCCGCCAACTATCGTATCCAGAAGTTCGCGCCGGTCGAGGAAGCGGCGCCGCTACGGGCGGCTGGCGGTGTCGGCGCGGAAGGCAAGGGCCGATCAGCGCGCCACAAGCGCGACCGGGGCCGGGATCGACAGCGCGGGAAGGACCGCCAGGGCCGCGGCCGCCAACGAGCGTCGTCAGGCGGCGACCGCCGTTTTGGTCTGTGCCTCGCCGCGTTCTCAGGAGCGGCGGGGACCGCAGGTGGGCACGCAGATCGGGTGGCCGCAGCATCGCGAATCGACGCAGGTGGAGCCGGGGCCACACTGCCCGGACGATCCACACGCGTTGTCGCAGGGAATCTCCTCGCCTCCCGCATTGATCGGGTCGCCACAGACCTCCGTGCACGAGAAGGGCGCCACATCGCCTCCATTGTTCGGGCATTCGCTCTCTTGTTGGTGGTACTGACAGCAGACCCCGCCGTCGTCCGGGTTGACCACCTTGCAGGCCTCGCCGCAGGCGCAGGGCGGATCGCAGCCCGGGCCTGGATCGACAGCGCACGTGCACGCGCAATCTTCGAGATCGAGGGTCTCTCCGGGAGGGCAGCCAACGAGGTCGCCATGAGCGGCGTGCGCGGAGACGGCGCTCTCGGCGACGCTGATGACCCGGAACGGCTTCTTTCTCGAGCCCGTGCGGTGGCAGATGGCGACCTTCTGCGGGCTCTTGGCCGCCGACGCCAGGACGTCCGTCCGCCCTGGGCGCTGCCGATTGCGGAAACTCCGGCGCTTGCCGCTGGCCTCGGCCCCTGGCAACGCAACGACTCCCGCCAGGGCCACAACCACCCCGCGCCGGGTGGCGGCGGCGCCGAGCGCGCGAAGCACGGCATCGATCCGGTTCTCGTCCATGATGGCTCCCTTCACGATGGCTCGGTGGGCAGATGCATCCGCGCCGCTGTCGTCGCCTTTCTCATCCGCACACGGCGGGACCACGACGGCCAATGGGGAGCGACGAGCAGATCGGAAGCGGCTAGCGGCAGCGGCCGCCTTTGCAACGCTTGCCGCGGCGGCAGCGTTTGCCGCATCTGCCGCAGTTGCGCTTGTCTCTTTTGAGGTTGACGCACTTGCCCGCGCAGCAGCTCGTGCCGGCGGCGCAGACGATGTCGCAGCCGCCGCAATGGGCGGCGTCGGTGTTCGTGTTGACGCATTGGCCGCCGCAGCAGGAGCCTTCGGGGCAGTCGTCGCCATCCTGCTTCGCCGGGTGGGTGCAGATCCCGCCGGCGCAGACATCGTTGGTGCAGGTGTTGCCGTCATCGGTGCAGGCGGCGGTGTTCGGCACGTGGACGCATTCGCCGTTCTGGCAGATATCATTGGTGCAGGGATTGCCGTCGCTGCTGCACGCACTGCCGTTGGGGCGTTTCCTGTCGGTTGGGCACGCGAGCGAGTTGCCGGTACAGACCTCGGCCAAGTCGCATTCGCCGTAGGCCGGCCGGCACTCCTCACCGGCGGGGGTGAAGATCGTTTCACAATTCGTCAGGCATATCCGCTCCCCGCACGGAAACGTCTCGTCGCAGGCTTCGGGAGTGCAGGCCGCCCCGGCCCGGTGCGGCGCCAGTGCGGCTAAGGTGGTCGCCGCCAACCCGGCCAGGACCCGCCGGCGCGAGGTGGCGCCCCAGATCCGGGCGATGCGGTCGAAGCGCTCGCTTTCCATCGTGGTCCTCCTCCATCGATGCGCTCGGGAACACGGGCGCGGCAGCGATGCGTCGGTTGCTCCGCGAGGGGCGGCCGGCGTCTACCGGCCCCTGGCGAGCCTGGGTGATGGGCGTCGATCCGCCCGGCGGCCGAGCGGCCGGCCGGTGCGGTTCGTCCAGACGATCCGATGCTAGCGGCCGCGGGGGCCGGGCACATCGGCTGGATTGCCTATTCAGATTGCCTATTTCGGACAGCGACGTGGCTGGTGACTACTCGGGAAACGGTTTCTCGTCGCCGAAGATCCCGACGCCGAGGGCCATGTGCAGAGCCCCCGCACGCGTATGCACGCCGAGCTTGGCGAAGACGTTGGCGACGTGATGATGCGCCGTGCGGGGGCTGATGAACAACGTATCGGCGATTTCACGGTCGGAGCGGCCGGCGACCAGCAGGCGCAGCACCTCGATCTCGCGCGGCGTCAGGCCGAACGGTGTCGTGGTGACGACGACCGGTTCGGACACGACCCCGAAGGCTTCGGCAACGGCCTCCTCAAGCGAAAGCGCCCGACCTGCCGCCCACGCTGCCGTCAGTGCTTCGTCGCCCAACAGCGCGCGGGTGTCGTCAACAGCGCGCGCGTAGCGTGCCTGATCGGGGTGTTCGAGCGCGTAGCCAAGCGCTTGGCCAAGCGCCTCGACCGCTCCCAGCATTCGGGCTGCCGCTGCCGCGCGTCCGGTTGCCGCGGCGAGCGTTGCGACCCTTGCCACCGCATCGACGATGCCCTCTTTGGAGCCAGCCTCCCGAAAGCGAGTCAGGCTCTCCATGTGCATGGCCGCCGCCCGATCGTGGTCGCCGCGGTCGCCCGTCACGAGCGCAAGGTCGCTGAGGGCGACGCCAAGACCCCAGGGGTCGTCCAGCGCGCGAAATGCGGCGACGGCCTCCTCCAGGAGGGCCACCGCCCGCGGGTCGTCTCCTTGGCAATGGGCGAGGATCCCCAGGTTGCAGTAAGTGAGCGCAACCCAGAACGGCTCGCCGAGATCGCGATAGAGGGCCAATGCCTCCTCGTGGAGGGGCGCCGCGCGATCGTAATGACCTCGGCTGCGCTCGAGGACGCCGAGCAAGGTGATGACGCCTGCGATGTTCCATGTGTCGCCCAGAGCGCGGAACCGGGCGAGCGCTTCTTCGGCCAACTCGACCGCCCGCGCGTGGTCATCCTGCGAGCGGGTGAGCGCGGCGGCGGCGTGGAACGCCGCCGCGTGGAGCGCTGGCGGGATATCGTCGCCTTCCGCCATCGCCAGGGCGCGCTCCAGCCAGCGACGCCCCTCGACCCGGTAACTCCGCAGCGACCAAAACTGGGTCAGCGCCACGGTGAGGTCCAGCAGCGCGGCGGCCTCGCCGTTCTGTTCGTGCCAGGTCAGCGCCGCGCGCAGGTTCCCAATCTCCGCGTCCAATCGGTCGAGCAGATGCGGGCGCACCGTTCCCCGCAGCGGGAACGTCAAGGTCTGCGCCGCGAGGCGCAGACACCAGCGCGCGTGGCGGCCGCGGACCACCGTCTCCTCACCGGATGCTGCCAGCCGCTCCGTCGCGAATTCCTGGATCGTCTCCAGCATCTCGAACCGCGATTCGCCGTTGTCCGTCTCGATCCGACGCAGCAGGCTCTTGTCGACCAGCGAGGCGAGCACGTCGAGGGTGTCGGGTGACCGGCGACGGGCGCCAGGGACGTGCGAATCGGGGGCGGCGCCCGACACCCGAAACCCGTCACCCGACACCCGCTCCGCCGCCTCCAGCGTGCACCCGCCAACGAAGACGGCGAGGCGACGGAAGAGAGCTTGCTCGGCCGGATCGAGCAGGTCGTAGGACCAGGCGATGGCATCCCGCATCGTCTGCAAGCGGGTGGGGAGATCGTGGGCGCCGCCACTCAGGACCTGCAAACGGTTGGCGAGGCGCGCCAGCAGCTCCTGGGGCGAGAGGAACTTGACGCGCGCGGCGGCGAGCTCGATGGCCAGGGGCAGACCGTCGAGTCGGCGGCAGACCTCGGCCACCGCCGCGGCGTTGTGCTCGGTGAGGACGAAGTCCGGGCGCACCGCTGCCGCCCGCTGCAGGAAGAGGGCAACGGCCTCGAAGTCCTCCAGCGCGGACAGGGATGGCGTGGCCGTTGCCGGCACGCGCAGCGGCGGCACCGGCGCCTCGTGCTCGCCGCTGATGTGGAGCGCGGATCGGCTGGTGACCAGCGTTTTCACGCCTGGGCAGGCCGCGAGCAGCTCCGCGACCTGGGACGCGGCGGCGGCGCCGGCAAGGTGCTCGAAGTTGTCCAGCACCAGCAGCACACGCTGATCGCGGAGGTGGCGCCGGAGACGCGCGGCGAGCGTCCGGCTGCCGTCGTCGCGGACACCCAATGTCTGCCCGATGACCGACAGGAGCAAGTTCGGCGAGCGGATGGGCGCCAACGACACGAAGCACGCCCCGTGCGCGAACTCCCGCTCGATCGTCGTCGCCACGTCGACCGCGAGGCGCGTCTTGCCGACGCCGCCGGGTCCGGTCAGGGTGACCAGGCGGACGCCCTCACGGCGCAGGAGCGCGGCGATCGCCGCGCTCTCACGCGTGCGCCCGACCAGGGCGGTCAGGGGAGCCGGCAGGCGCCCGGCCTCGGCCCCGGCCGGGTCGACCAGGGGCGAGCCGCCGCGGGATTGTTCGGACGGGGCTTTGGGAAGCGCCCGCGATGCGACGGCCCGTGCTCGCCCCGGCCGGGCATCGGGGGCCTCCTCCCGTGAGGGGAACGGCAGCAGCCGTAGGCCCGAGAGCGGATCCCGGTAGCGAGCGAGGTCAGCCGGCGCGATCCGGTAGACCCCTGCGCGCTTGGTCGCGGGGAGCGCCCCCCGGGCGATGGCGCGGCGGATCGTCCGCTCGCTGACGCCGAGCGCCAGGGCCGCCTCGCGGGCCGTGAGGGGCCAGGTGTCCGGTGCGCCGGACACCTGGCCGTGTCCCGTCCGGTCCCACGTCCGTTCATCCATGGCGACGATAGCATGGCAGACGGATGCGGCGCGGGCAAGGGCTGCGCGAAGCCCGCGGACTGCCGAGATCCGGAGGAGGAGTGCGAAGTTCGAACCTGCAGTGGCAGCCGTTGCGGCAAGGTGATTGTTCCCGAGGGGCCGCTGCTGCCGCCCCAGTCTCAATTGGTTGGTGACTGCCAGGTGCGGGTCTGCGACGGCGCGGGGGGCGAGCCTTGCGCCGGCGAGGCCGGGCAATGCGACGCCAACGGGACCTGCCAGACGTAGGTTCCCGGACCACGCGCGGGCGCCGGTCTTCTTCAACCAGCGGCGGTCGGCAGCGCGGAGTCAGGCGCGAACCGCGGCCCCTTTCGGTTCAAACGCGTGACGTATCTCGCCGACGAGCCAACCGTTGTGGTTGCGCAGCTCGGGGGGGTGGCGGGCCAGGATGGCGTCGCGGGTGGGCGCGGCGAGGATGCCGAGCTGGCGAAGGGTCTCCAGGGCGACGTCGGGATGGGCGCGGAAGGAGCCGTCGAGGACGCGGATGGCGATGCCAAGCTGGCGCTCCGGCACGGCCAGGCAGATGAGACCCTCGGCCCCGCTCTTGGCGGCGACGCGGCCATCGCTCATGGCCATGAGGTCGGTGACGAAGTGTCCTGGACCTGCCACGTTCCCCGGATGTGCGGTCATCGCGGCGCGCAACCGGTTCAGCGCGGCCGCGTGCTCCTGGCCCGCCCCGATGGGGACTCGCTCCGGTGCGGCCAGCGCGGCGAAGGCGGCGGCGAAGGCGCGCATGGGCGCGCCGAAGGTGGGCAGGCTGCAGCCGTCCGTGCCGAGGACGATCGACGCGGCCGGCACGCGCATGACCTCGGCCATGATGGCGAGGATGCGGCGTTGCAGGGGGTGGGCGGGGTCGAGGTAGTCGTGGCGAGAGAGGCCCTCGTGGGCGATGACGGCGAGCATGCCGGCGTGCTTGCCGGAGCAGTCGCAGGCGAGGGGGGTGCGCGGGATTTCGCCCAGGGTCATGCGGGCCGCTTCGGCTTCGTCCATGGGGAGCGGGCAGCCGCACTGGAGGTCGTCGGGGGTCAGGCCGAGCTTGGCGAGCATGGCCGCGACTTGCCGCTGATGCGCGGGCGAGCCGGCGTGGGAGGCGCAGCAGAGCGCCAGTTCGGCGGGGGTGAGGCCGAAGGCGTCGGCGGCCCCGCTCTCGATGACGGGGATGGCCTGAAACGGCTTGGCCGAGGAACGAAAGAAGACGACGTGCTCCGGGTCGCCGACGGAGGCGACCACGTCGCCGGCCGCGTCGACGGCGACGACGACGCCGTGGTGGACGCTCTCGGTGATCCCCCCCCGCGTCGTCTCCGCAATCACTGCTGGCATAACGCGATGGCCCCTTTGTTGCAGATCCCGATGTCCGCCGCTCGTTGGATGCGGCGGTGCATTATCGTTGCAGGGGCGGGCCGCGGTTGCAACCCGCCGTGACGTTCCGGAGGACGGAGCCGGACGACGGGCGATGATTTCCGCGAGAGAGTTGCCGCACCTGGGGCCGCTGCGCCTGCCCGAGGATTCGCCCGTGCCGGCGCTGCTGCGCCGGATCGGGCTGGCCGCCGCGCTGATCGTCTTCGTGGCGGTGATCCTGTGGTGGGACCGGGACGGGCTGCGCGACAACGCGCACGACGGGCGGCCGCTCGGTTTCGTCGACGTTTTCTACTTCACGGTCGTCTCGCTGACGACGGTGGGGTACGGCGACATCACGCCGGTGACGGACGAGGCGCGCCTGATCAACGCGGTGCTGCTGACGCCGATCCGGGTGTTTCTGTGGGCGCTGTTTCTGGGCACGGCCTACGAGCTGACGTTGCTGCGGCTGCGCTTTCGGGAGGATTGGCAGATGAAAGACCTCCACGACCGGCTCCACGATCACGTCATCGTCTGCGGGTACGGGGTGAAGGGGTGCTCGATCGTCGACGAGCTGATCGCGCACGGTCAGCCGCGGGACCAGATCGTGGCCATCGACACCAGCGAGGAAGCGGTGGCCGAGGCGGTGCGCGCGGGGATCGTGGGCTTGCGCGGCGATGCCTCGCGCGAGTCGCTGCTGCGCGCGGCGGCGGTCGAGAAGGCCGCGGCGGTGATGGCCGCGCCGAACCGGGACGACGCCTGCGTGCTGATCTGCCTGACGGTGCGCAGCCTGGCCCCGTCGGTGCAGCTCATCGCCGCGGCTCGGGAGGAGGAGAACGTCAAGCTGCTCTACGGGGCCGGGGCCGATCTGGTGGTCACGCCGTCGGTCTCCGGGGGGCGGCTGATGGCCGCGGCGGTGCGGCAGCGGGCGGTGCCGCACGTGCTGGAGGACATTCTGTCGTTCGGGCACGGGCTGGCGATGGCGGAGCGGATCGTGCGGCCGGAGGAGGGCGGGCGGCTCGTTTCCGAGCTGCCGGGGCTGGACGGCGTGCTGGTGATCGGGGTGCTGCGCGGTCGGGAGCACGTCTCGTTCACGCAGCTCGGGAGCGTCCCGCTTCAGGCGGGGGATGCAGTGGTCTATCTCTCGAACGACACCGCCGGAGTCCACCACGCCTGGCGCCGGTGAGCCTGGGTGGGCGGCGGGGGCGATGTTCCTGAACTTCCTGAACTTCCTGAACTTCTGGGGAGGCGGGGGCGGCGAAGCGCCGGGCCGCTGCCGGCCCGGTTCAGGTGAGTGGGGCAGGAGGAACGCAGGCTGTGCCCTGGCTGCCGTTGACGTCGACGCAATCGTCACCGCCCGTGATGCAGACGATGCAGGCGGCGCCCGCGCCGTGCTCCGCCTCGCAGTCGGCGTCCTTCTCGCAGGTATCGCAGTCGCAGGTCGCGAAATCGCCGCGGAAGCCCGCCTTGCCCGTGGTTCGATAGCACTGGCCACCGTCCCCACAAGGAACCGATCCCAGGCAGGAATTTTGTCGTCTCGCGAACAACCCCCTTGGTTGCGGGCGGCGCATTTGCTGCGCTTGCCGGCGCCGGCGCAGATGCCGGAGCAGCACCTGGCGTCCTTGCCGTAGCACTTGCCGCCGACCTCGATGCAGCCGAACTGGTTCGTCTTGAACTAGCGTTTGCGCTTCCTGGCCACGCTGGCGCCGGGCCCAGGCGGCACGGCCTGAGCCAATGCCGCGGTGGCGAACGCGCGCATGATGCGGCGCCGGGACGGGGACGCGGTCAGATCGCGGGCGAGGTCGTCGAAGCGGTTGGCGTCCACGAATGGCGCTCCCTCATGATGGCTGGCGGTGACGTTGGCGTTCTCCTGGCGCATTATCCACGATCGTGGTTTCGGCGAAGGTTGGCGTGGGGAAGACCACCAGGACGTGGAGCGTTCCTTCGGTGCAGCGGAAGCCGTGGACGACGCCAGCGGGGATGTAGAGGCTGACGCCGGCGGCGATGGGGACGGTCTCGTCACCGAGCGTGGCGTCGCCGGAACCTGCGAGGAAGGTGATCGCCTCTTCCACCGGATGGGTGTGGAGGAGGACGCGCTCGCCGGGGAGGAGCCACTGCTGGGCGACGAAGATGCGCTCCGCGCCGTCGCGGGCGGAAACGAGGGGCTGGGTGGGGAGGCCGCGGGGGCTGGGGACGATGGGGAGGGTGGCGTGGTCGATGCGTTTGCCGTGTCGTGCCCTCACTCCCACCCCCCTCTCTCCCGCGACAGGGCCATGCGGGAGTCGTGTCATTCCGACGAATGAAGAATCTCGGGTCCCGTGTCGGCGGCGCCGAGATGATGCTTGGGAGCCCTCGCTTCGCTCGGAATGCTGCCATAGTCGCACGCCGCTATTGACGCCCGTCACCCTGTCACCCTGTCACCCGTGCGCTACACTAGCGCGGGCTTTTTCGCCGGGCGATTGCGCGCCGGCGCGGTGGAGTGGAGGAATCGCGGGATGAGAGGCGCCGTGCGTTCGCGCCGCCAATTCGCCATGGGTGCTCGCTGACCCATGGCCATGGACCAGTACCTCTTTCTCATTCCGCTGCTGCCGCTCCTGGCCTTCGCCGTCAACCTCCTCTTGGGGCGGGTCGTCGGCGCCGGGGCGAGCTGGATCGCCTCGCTGGCGGTGCTCGCCTCGTTTCTGCTGTCGCTGCTGACGTTCCAGCAGATCAACAGCACGGGCGAGCCGTTCCGGCAGGATCTCTACACCTGGATCGACTCGGGCGATTTCCACATCGGCATCAATCTCTTCGTCGACCAGTTGACGGCGACCATGCTGATCGTCGTCACCAGCGTCGGCTTGCTGGTCCACATCTATTCGAAGGGGTACATGGCGGGCGATCCTGGATACGCCCGCTTTTTCGCGTACCTGCCTTTCTTCGTCTTCTCGATGCTGATGCTGGTGCTGGCCGACAACTTCCTGCTCCTGTTCTTCTTCTGGGAAGGGGTGGGGCTGGCGTCGTACCTGCTGATCGGGTTCTGGTTCACCCGGCGCTCGGCATCGAGCGCGGCGCAGAAGGCGTTCATCGTCAACCGCATCGGCGACCTGGCCTTCGGGCTGGGGTTGATCTGGATCTTCTACCAGTTCGGGACGATGGACTTTGCCGAGGTCTTCGCCCAGATTCCGGAGGCGCCGCCGGCGGTGCTGACGGGGATCGCGCTGCTGCTGTTCGGCGGGGCGGCGGGCAAGAGCGCGCAGTTCCCGCTGCACGTCTGGCTGCCGGACGCCATGGAGGGGCCGACGCCGGTCTCCGCCCTGATCCACGCCGCGACGATGGTGACGGCCGGCATCTACCTGATCGTGCGCGCCCATGCGTTTTACGAGTACGCGCCGACGGCGATGCTGGTGGTGGCGCTGATCGGGGCCTTCACCTCCTTCATGGCGGCGACGATCGCCGTGGCCCAGAACGACATCAAGCGCGTCATCGCCTACTCGACGCTGTCGCAATTGGGCTACATGGCGATGGGCGCGGGCGTGGGCGCGTTCATCCCGGCCATTTTCCACCTGGTGTCGCACGCCTTTTTCAAGGCGTGCCTCTTCCTCGGGGCCGGCAGCGTCATCCACGGCATGCACGAGGAGCAGAACATCCAGAACATGGGTGGACTGCGGCGCTGGATGCCGGTGACGTTCTGGACGTTCCTGGCCGCCTCGCTGGCCAACGCGGGGTTGATCCCGTTCGCCGGGTTCTGGTCGAAGGACGAAATCATCCTGGGGGCGTGGGTCACGGATCAAGTCCCGGTCCCGATCGGGCAGATCTTGGCCATCGTGGGGTTGGTGACGGCGTTTTTCACCGCGTTTTACATGTTCCGGCTGGTCTTTCTGGTCTTTACCGGGGAGCCGCGCTTCAACGCCGCCGAGGTGCGCCCGCACGAGTCGCCGCTGTCGATGACCGGCCCCTTGGTGGTGCTGGCGGTCCCCGCGGTGGTGCTGGGCGTCGCCATCGGGTGGCCGCCGGAGGCGGGGTGGATTCATACGTTCCTGGAGCCGGTCTTTGCCGATGCGGAGGAGGGAACGGCCGAGGGCGATGAGGTCGCCTCGCTTTACAGGCTGCAAGAGGAGACCGCGCCGGTCGAGGAAGCGAAAGAAGAGGAGCACGTCTCCAACGAGACGATCGTCGCCTTCGCCATCGCCTCCACCATCGCCGCGCTGGGCGGCATCGGCCTCGCCTACGCGACCTACTACACGCGGGCGATCCAGGCGCCCGAGGAGCGCGCGTCCGCCCTCTACCGTTTCCTGCGTGACAAGTGGCGCTGGGACGAGTTGTACAACGGCGCGATCGTGCGTCCCCTCGGTGAGCTGGCCAACGGGCTGTGGAGGGTGGTCGACACCCGCATCATCGACGGGGCGGTCAACGGCGTCGGGTTTGGCATCGGCGCGGTCAGCCAACGCCTGCGCCACGTCCAGACCGGGCTCGTGACAAACTACGCGCTGGCGATCGCCCTGGGGATGGTGGTGCTGGTCGCGATCTATCTCGGCTGGTCGAGCAGTCTGTTCCGGTGAGCGAGAGTGACAGGTGTCGGGTGGCGGATGATGGGTGACGGGGGTCGCCGGGTGGTTGGCAGGCGAGGGCACGGCATGCCGTGCCGCTACGGGCCGTCCCTCCGCCTGCCGCCTTCCGCCTTCCGCCTTTCGAGGTGCCAAGCGTGACGAACTTCCCGTACCTGAGCGTGATGACGTTCCTGCCCATGCTGGGGGCGCTGGTGATCTTCTTCATCCCGCGCATCTCGCAGGGGGCGGCGCGCTCGATCGCGCTGCTGGCGGCGTTGGGGTCGCTGCTGGTGTCGGTGCTGGTGCTGATCGGGTTCGATCCGCAGGCGCCGTTCGAGGCGGGCGCGACGGCGCCATTCCAGGAGCGGATCGACTGGGGGCGGGAGGTCGGGGCGTCGTACTTCCTCGGGGTCGACGGCGTCGCCGTGCTGCTGCTGGTGCTGACGACGCTGATCACCGTGCTGTCGATCGTCTGGTCGTGGGATACCGTCAACACCCGCACGCGCGAGTACTACATCGCCATTCTGCTGCTGGAGACGGGGATGCTGGGGGTCTTCGTCGCCCTCGACCTGTTCCTCTTCTACATCTTCTGGGAGCTGATGCTGATCCCGATGGCCTTGCTCATCGGCATCTGGGGGAGCAGCAACCGCGTCTACGCGGCGGTCAAATTCTTCCTCTATACGCTCTTCGGGTCGCTGCTGATGCTGGTCGGCATCGTGGCGACGTATTGGTCGTACTACCAGCAGACGGGGATCCTCACCCTCGACGTGCTGCAACTGCAAACGGGGAACTACGACCGCACCTTCCAGATCCTGGTCTTCCTCACCTTCTTCATCGCTTTCGCGGTGAAAGTGCCGCTCTTCCCGTTCCACACCTGGCTGCCGGACGCGCACGTGGAGGCGCCGACGGCGGCCTCGGTGATCCTGGCGGCGGTGTTGCTGAAGATGGGCGGGTACGGTTTTCTCCGCTTCAACCTGCCGCTCTTCCCGGAGGCGACGCTCTTCTGGCAACCGTGGATCATCGCCTTGTCGGTGATCGCGATCCTCTACGGGGCGCTGGTGGCGCTGGTCCAGCCGGACATGAAGAAGCTGATCGCCTATTCCTCGGTCAGCCACATGGCGTTCGTGACGCTCGGCATCTTCCTCCTCACCATCCAGGGTCTCGATGGGGCGATGATCGTGATGCTGGCGCACGGGTTCAACACCGGGGCGCTCTTCCTCCTGGTGGGGGTCATCTACGAGCGGGCGCACACGCGCCTCATCGCCAACTTCAGCGGGCTGGCGGCGGTGCTGCCGATGTGGTCCGGGTTCTTCGTGCTCTTCATGCTGGCGTCGATCGGGTTGCCGGGGCTCTCCGGGTTCCCCGGGGAGTTCCTGGTCGCGCTGGGGACGTGGAGCTACAACCCCTGGATCGCCCTGCCGACCTTCGCGGTGGTCATCTTCGCGGCCTGGTACATGATGTGGATGACGCAGCGGGTGGTGTGGGGCCGGCCAAAGGGAGTCATGCCCGATCCCCACGACGGGGCGCTGACGCCGACCGAAGCGGCCTGGCTGGCGGCGACGGCGCACGCCGGGCACGGGGCTGACCACGGGGCGCACGGCGCCTCGCCGCTGCCACGCATCGCGGGCGGCTCCCAGGAGCATTCTCCTGACGCTCCCGAGCCATCCGAGGCGCCGGCCATTCATGCCGCGCACGATGACCGGGACCACGGCTGGCACGGCGGCGCGGTGAGCGAGGTGCCCGGCGAGGAGCGGCAAGTCTGGCCCGACCTGACGGCGAAGGAGCTGCTGACGCTGGCGCCGCTGGCGATCCTGACGATCTACCTCGGGGTCTATCCGCAGGCGGCGTTGAACATCGTGGAGCCGTCGCTGGAGCGGATTCTGGCGATGGTGGTTCCGTGATGGAGGGGGGAAGAGGGGGGAAGAGGGGGGCGGCCGTGCGCGGCCTGAGGGGGGAAGAGGGGCGCAAATCGGTGGCGGCTCGTCGTCCATTCCTCTTCCCCCCTATCCCCCCTCTTCCCCCCTCAGCGAAGCGCCCCCCTTCTGGAGAACATGAATGCTCGTCGATCTAGCGCGAAGCCTGCCTACGCCCGATTGGAGCATCACCTGGCCGCAGACGATCGTCTTCGGGCTGGCGCTGCTGCTGCTGGTGCTCGACGCGTTCGTGCCGCGCAGGCTCCATTACGGATTGCTGACGGCGGTGTCGCTGATCGGGTATGGCGCGGCGGCGGCGGCGCTGTGGACGCAGGACGGCCGGAACGAGATGACCTTCTGGTGGTCGTTCCGGGCCGACGGATTGTCCGTCTTCCTCTCTTTGGTGATTCTGGTCTCGGCGATCCTGAGCGTGCTGACGGCGGCGTCGTACGTCGATCAGCTCGAGGGGCATCTGCCGATCGGGGAGTTCTACGTGCTGCTGGCGTTCGCCATTCTTGGCGCGATGCTGGTGGGGGCGGCCGGCGATCTGGTGGTGATCTTCGTCGCCATCGAGCTGTCGTCGCTGTCGACGTACATCCTGACCGCCTTCGCCAAGCGGCGGCTGACGGCGCTCGAAGGGGGGATGAAGTACTTCCTGCTCGGCATCTTCGCCTCCGCCATCCTCGTCTACGGCATGACCTGGGTCTACGGGCTGACCGGGACGACGAACCTCGACGGCATCGCCTTCGCCATGCAGAACAACGTGGCCGGGGGGGAGGCGTTCCTCGATCCGGCGCTGGTGCTGGCGCTGCTGCTGGTCATCGTCGGGCTCGGGTTCAAGATGGCGGCGGTGCCGTTCCACTTCTGGACGCCGGACGCCTACGACGGCGCCGCCACCCCGGTGACGGCGTTCATGTCGGTGGTGCCGAAGGTGGCGGCGTTCGCGGCGACGATCCGTATCCTGGTGCAGGGGCTGGGGCCGTTGAGCGACGACTGGGTGAACGTCATCGCGGTGCTGGCGCTGGTGACGATGACGTTCGGCAACGTGGTGGCCATCGCCCAGCGCAATGTGAAGCGGATGCTGGCGTATTCGTCGATCGCGCACACCGGGTACATGATGGTCGGGCTGGCGGCGTACCGCTCCACCGGCGGGTTTCCCACGCCGGGCGTGACCCCGACCACCGGCGACAACGGCATCACCAGCCTCCTCATCTACCTGCTGGCCTACGCGGTGATGAACATCGGGGCGTTCGCGGTGGTGACGTGGGTGCAGCACCGCGGGCGGGGGATGGAGCTGGACGACTACAACGGGCTGGCCAGCCGCGAGCCGCTGGCGGCGGCGGCGCTGACGGTCTTCCTCATCTCGCTGATGGGCATCCCGCCGACGATCGGCTTCTTCGCCAAGTACCAGGTGATCGTGGCGGCGATCGAGATCGGCACGATCGGGCTGATCCTGTCGCTGGCGATCGTGGTCCTCTCGGCGGTGAGCGCGTTCTACTACCTGCGGGTGGTGGCGGCGATGTACTTCAACCCGGCCCCGGAGCGGGAGCTGCGCCCGGCCAGGACGGGGCTGCTCAACGTGGGCATCGCGGGGATGGCGGTGGTGACGTTGCTGGGCGGCATCGTCGGCTCGGGGCGCGTCTTCGATCTGGCCGACCGCTGGTACCGGGCGCTGACGGTGATGGTGGCGTCGGCCGGGATGGGCGGATAGCGCTTAGCTGACCTGAGGCAGCTCCGGGGAATGGTCGCCAGCTTCTTTCGCTTCGTGCATAGCGAGACGCCAGAACTGGCCGACTTCAAATCTCAGGGGGCGCTCGGAAAGACGATGCGGCTGCCCGGAGATCGGCGGGCATGAGACTATGGCGTATCTGTCTACGATGACTTCGTTGCCGCGTGCGCCGTGGCAGCGAGGATCCGGTATCGTCCTGGATCGTACATCGCCGAGATTCGTTTGCCGGCAGATCACGGCCTTGAGGTCGTGCAGACGGGTCGGGACGAGCACCATTACACTATCTATGCAGAAGCCGATGTCCTGCTGGGCTACGCAATGGGACCTGCCGTCAGGATACCGGGGTCTCCTGAACCCAAGGGATGAGCCGATGAGCGTGTTCTATCAATTGATCGATCGGATGTCCGGGAATGTGATCAAAGACTATGAGACGGAGGCGGATGCTCTCAAGGAACTCGATGTCGTGGCGCGAGAGCACGGTTTCGATGAGATTCGCGACTACGCCCTGCTCAGGTTCGAGGATGGATCGCCGGTCAACGCTGCGATGGAGGACGGGCTCGTTGCACTCGTGCAAGCCCTCGCCCCACGGTATTGGGGCGTCGAGACCGCTATCGCTGGCACCGCGCGCCGATGGTGACGCTGGCGTCGGTCGGAATGGGCGGCTGAGCGAGCGAACAAGACCAGGGATCCTCGTTTTCGGTCGGGCGCCGCGCGAGCCGGCCTACCAACCACAGGTCTGCGAGATTCGCCGTGCTCTCGAGATAGGCGCTCCTCGCGCTTGTGATCGGAGCTGACCTCGGCGATGCTACTGCCGCCATGGACAAGCGGCTCGCCGAACGCATCAATACCGGACAGCATGAGACAGCGGACACGTCCAAGCTGTCCGGTTTCCTCACGGCGTGTGCGGCCGCCGCCGCGCTTGGCATCAATGAGCGGACGGTGCGCCGCGCGATCGCCCGTGGTGATCTTCCGGCGGCCAAGCGTGGCCGGTCGTTCCGCATCTCGCCAGAGGCGTTGGCCGCATACCAAGCCCGCCGGCCGATCCGGCATCATCGCCCCGCGAAGGCCGGGGGGCGGGCGCCGCCGTTTCTCCGCCTCGTCACACCCAATCGTGGCCCGGCGTTCGCTCTGCCCCACCCGTTGACGGGCTTCCTTGGCCGGGAGCGTGAGGTTGCCGCCGTCGTCGCGGAGTTGGCCCGGCCAGAGGTCCGCTTGCTCACGTTGACCGGTCCTGGCGGCGTCGGCAAGACGCGTCTCGCCTTGCGCGTCGCCGACGTGGTCGCCTCGAATTTTGCCGATGGCGTGGCCTTTGTTCCCCTCGCCGACATCGCTCATGCCGACCTCGTTCTCCCCTCCCTCGCCCGCGCGGTCGGCTTGCGGGAGCGCAGGGAGCGGCTCTCGCGGGAACACCTGACAGCAACGCTGCATGGGAGATCGCTGCTCCTCGTACTCGACAACTTCGAGCACCTGCTGCCAGCCGCCGCGCTGGTCACCGACCTGCTCCTGGCCTGCTCTCGGCTGAAGATTCTGGTGACAAGTCGCGCCACCTTGCGGGTATCCGGCGAATATGCCTTTCCCGTGCCGCCACTGACGTTGCCGGAGCCCGATCGTGTGGCAACCGTGGCATCCACGGTCAGCGCCGATGCCGTTCAGCTCTTCATGGACCGGGCCAGCGCCGCTCAACCAGGGTTCATGCTGACCGATGAGAACGCGGCCGATGTGGCCGACATTTGCCGCCGTCTCGAGGGGTTGCCTCTCGCGATCGAGCTAGCGGCAGCCCGCGTCCCGGTGCTCCCGCCGCGGGCGTTGCTCACCCAGATCAATCGGCGCTTATCGGTGTTGACCGGCGGACCGCGCGATGCACCGCGGCGCCTGCAAACAATGCGCGATGCCATCGCCTGGAGTTACGACCTTCTCACGCCGCAGGAGCAGTCGCTTTTTCGGCGCCTGGCCGTCTTTGCTGGCGGCTGCACGCTGGGGTCCGCGGTTGCCGTGGCTGGATGCGAGGCGGCTGTGCTCGACGACGTTTCCTCGCTCGTGTCGAGCAGCGTCTTGCGCCAGGACGTCGGGATCGACGGTGGGACCCGCTTCACCATGTTGGAAACGATCCGTGAGTTCGGGTTGGAGCGACTGGAGGAGGCAGGCGAGCGGACAACCGCACACGCGATCCACGCGGCGTACTTCGTTTCATTCGCCGAGCGGCAGCATCCGAATCGGGTGGAAGGCCACGAGCGCGTCGATGCGCGCGTCCGGCGCCTCGAGGCGGAGATGGCGAACGTGCGCGCGGGGCTGGGGCGCATCGCCGCGCTCGGAAACGCCGATGATGCCCTCCGCCTGACCGGCGCCCTGGCGGTTTTCTGGCATCTGCGCGGCCATCTGCAAGAGGGCCGGCAATGGCTGGAGTGGGCGCTGGCGCACACGCCCGCGCTGCCGACCAAGCCGCGTGGCCTGGCTCTTGCCGGGCTGGCGCTGATCCTCTGGGTGCAGGGCCATCATGAGCAGGCGACGGCCGCGGCCGAGACGGCTCTGGCCATTGCCGAAGCGCACGCGGACACCGTGCTCGCCGCAAACGCGTTGCACGTGCTCGGTCTCATCGCCTTCGTTCAGGGCCGCGTGCACCGTGCCGGGGAAATTCTGGACCACGCGCGTCGACTCTGGAGCGAGCTTGGCGCCCCCGTCGAGGAAGGATGGGCGCTCGATGTCTTGAGCAGGGTCGCCGATGGACTTGGCAACGCCGAGTTGGCCGTCAGCCGCGCTGAAGCGTCCCTGGCGATCTTTCGCGCGGTGGGTCACGCCTCGGGCGCTGCCACAGCGCTCGATCGTCTGGCGAAACTCGCGCGCGATCGGGGCGACGATCGCTTCGCGGTGCAGGCTCATCGCGAAGGCCTTCAGCTCTGGTCAGAGATCGATGATCGCTGGCCAATCGTGCAGGCGCTCGCCGGGCTGAGCGCGATTGCGAGCGCGCACGGTCAGGCGTCATCGGCCGCTACGCTCATAGGGGCCATCGACGCCCTGGCGGACGAGGTCGGCGCCCCGATTTTTCCATCGGCCCGCGTCAACTATGACCGTGCGGCGGCAGCCGCTCGCGCGGGCCTGGGCGAGGGACGCTTCGGGACCCTGCGCGCGGAAGGCCGGCAGCTCCGGTTTGACGATGCTGTCGAGGTGGCCGCGGCCGTCTCCGTGCCAGGTGGGCGCGGCGGGCAGGGGCAGACACGTGCAGCAGGCGCCGGCGTCCTGACCAACCGGGAGCTGGATGTGCTTCGCCTCGTCGCCGAGGGGCGAACCGATCGGGAAATCGCGGAGCGGCTCTTTCTCAGCACCCGCACCGTGAATGCCCACGTCGCGCGCATTCTGGCCAAGCTCGACGTCGGCGCCCGCCGCGAAGCCGCGCTCCGCGGCCGTCAGTTGGGATTGCTGGACGCTGGCGACGAACCATATCGATATACCTGACTCCGGGTCGATCTCCCGATTACGCAGGTTGTACCGATGCGCCGCTGAGCCGCCGGCCATATCGTCATTGAGTCCTCATGGGTTGGACCGGCTCGTCGCCCGGCAGTGCATGCCTGTCAGTCCGAGCCGCTCTGGAAGCGCGGGGCACAGGAGATCGCCATGCGTCGGATGCTTGTTTTTCTTACGGTCGTCATGCTGGTCGTGGCAGCGGCCGCCATTGGCACAGGACGTCTTCATACGTCCGCCCAGGAGGAGGCCGCGTCGTTGGCCGGGCACCCGCTGGTCGGGACGTGGCTGGCGATGGCCCCGGCGGGGGCCTCTCCGGAAACCTTCTTCGCCGACGGTTCGTTCGTGGCCAGTCCGCCCATCATCGAGAACGGATCGAACGGCGTCATGTTTCTCAGCCCACTCGTCGGAACCTGGGAAAGCACCGGGGCGCGTAGCGGACGCTTCACCGCCGTGCAGGCGCTGTCCGACGAGTCCGGCGCCTATACGGGAACGCTGACCATTGATGGTCACCTGCAGGTGAGCGAGGATGGCCACAGCTTTGTCGACGATTCGCCGGAAACGACGCTGACCTTCCGCGACCCGGCCAACGCGGTTGTCGCGGTCATCTCCCCGTATGGAGAAGGCAGCGACGGGAGCATCGCCCCGGTGACCGGAACTCGGATGGGCGCGGGTTCGCCGGGATTCCCGGAGGCGACCGCCGCGGCCACGCCCCCGGCGGCATAGGGACGTCGCGAGGAGATTGCCGAGGCAGCGGCGCGGCTCTCGGTGCGTCGCTGTCTCGGTCTGGCCTCACTTCTCAGCCGCCGTGATCGGCGCTCGGCGCGGGCCTAGCCCGCCGCGACGGCAGCCGCGTGTTCCGCCAGCGCTGTGATGAGCGCCGTGGAGTCTGACACCCACCCAAACATCAGCTCGATCAGGAGAAGGCTCGCCTCGTGATTGGCGCCCGGCGACCCGTGACCGATCGGCTCGGCGGTGCAGTCGGCAAGCAGCAGGCAGCGGTAATCTCGGAAAAATGCGTCGCGCAGCGTCGATTCCACACAGACGCTCGTCGTGCATCCCGTGAAGATGAGCGACGAAACACCGAGGGCCTTCAGCGTCGCGTCGAGATCGGTCTCGAAAAAGCCGCTGAAGCGATGCTTGGCAACGATGATGTCGCCGGGAAGGGGCGCCAACTCGTCAACGATGTCGGTGTTCCAGGTGTCCTCGATGAGGATGCGGCTGTCACGCCCATCGGGCGCCGCGACGGCCTCCCCACCGCCCAT
>CALMZR010000079.1 GCA_937870845.1 uncultured Chloroflexota bacterium | reverse complement strand
CCGACCATCGACAGCCGCCGGTCGAGCAGCAACGCCACGGCGAAGAGCGACTGGGCGGCCGTGAGCAAAATCTCCTGCTGTTGCCGCTGGTCGAGCGGGAGCGGCGTCGGCGCGCCCAGCGCCACGGCGTAGACGAGCGGCAGCATCCCCACCAGGAGCGTCCACTGGTTGACCTTGGAGGAGACGACCGTGCCGAGCGCGGCCTCGCCCGCGGCGCGCCAGGCGAAGATGCCGACCACCACGAACTCCGGCGCTTCCGAGGCGAGGGGGGCCAGCCACTGCACGAGCAGGAACTGGTCGATGCCGAATTCGGTCCCGGTCGACACCAGCGCCGTGGCAAAGGGCTTGGCGACCAGGAGCACCATGGCCGCCGCCGCGATCGCCAGCACCGCCGTGACGCCCCGCCGCCGCCCCTCCGGCAAGGCGCCGATCGTCTGCGCCGGCCCCACCAGGTGCGGCTCTCCGGCCGGCAGTCGGGTCAGCCGCCAGACGTAGACGAGGAAGATGGCGACGAGGACGGCGCAGTCGACCAGCGAGAGATTGCCCTTGAAGGGGAGGATGAAGGCGTAGGCGGTGGCCGCCAGCAGGGCGATCAGCTCCAGGCCGTTGTTGGGGCCGAGGGTGACCGAGCGCTGCCGCGTGCGCAGCCAGACGATGGCGATGACCATCGGCCAGGCGAGCCCGATGAGCAGCCGGTTGGCCCCGGTCATGTTGGCGACTGCATAGCCGGCGTAGGCGGGGTCCTCCGCGGCCAGCCAGGCGAAGGTGGCGTCGACGATGTACTCCGGCAGGATGGCGATGAGGGCCAGGAGCGCCAGCGCCAGCCCCTGCGAGATGTCGAGCTGTACGACCTCGGCCGCCCAGGAGAGGAGGAACGCGGCCCCGACGATGGTGACGCCGAAGAGGAGCGCCCGCACCGGCTCGCTGGCCGCGAACAACCCGAGCCGGAGCGCCAGACCGGGGAGCGTGATGGCGATGGCCAGGGCTACCGGCAGCCAGGATCGCCCCGCGGCCGAGCCGCTCATCGCGTCCTCCCGCGAACGCACGTCGAAGTGATGGCCGGATCGCTCACGTCGTGGTGTTCCTCTCGCATTCCGCGCCGCTCCCGGCTTCGGGAAGCCAACGAGGCGTCGATGCCCCCTGCTATCGCGATGCTAGCACCGCCGCTCGCCGGGAACCGTGACGGCCGTCACGAAGCCGGCCGCTCGACGTTTGCCCGCACGGGTCAGCCTTCAATCGGCATCGAAAACGTGCTGAGCCGGCGCACCCATGGAACGTGAGGCTCGGCGCGCCGCCAGAGCCGCTCGTCGTCGGTCCACAGCTCGCAGCCGAGGTCTTCGGCGAGGGCGAGATAGTGGGCATCGTAGGCGGCCGGCAAGCCGAAGGCGTGGGCGAGGGCAAGGGCGCGAAGGTGCAGGTCGTCCGACCGGTGAATTGCGATCGGGAGGGTCAGGAACCGGTCGAGAAGGGCGGTAGCGGCAGCGAGGGAGAGCCCATCCGCGGCGCGAGTGCGCTGCCGAAGGACATTCGTCACCTCGAACGGCAACAAGGGTGGCGCGACGATGTCGCTCCCGCCACGCTCGGCCGCGCGAAAGAGCGCTCTGGCCCGGTCGCTGCGATCCTCATCCAGGATCCATTTGACAGCCACCGAGGCATCGACGCAGATCATTCCTCGCCCGTCAACTGGCGCATGCGCTCTTCACGCATCTGCGCCAGGAGTTCCGTGGAGGATGGGAAGGGGGCGCCGCGCTCCGCGGTGATCGCCTTCGCCATCCGTTCCAACTCGGCCATGGTTTCGAGGCCGCGGCGTCGCTCCTCGGCGGTGAACTGGCGAACCTCGGTCGTGGTGATGCGGGACATCTGGTTTTCGTGGGCCGCCGGGCGGACGGGCGTCACCAGGCGGTCCAGGTCGCCGCGCTTGAGGCCGACGCGGCGGCGGCCGAGGCGGTAGGCGGGGACCTCGCCCTCGCGGATCCAGCGGCGGATGGTTGACTGGGCGACGCGCAAACGCGCCGCCGCCTCCGCGACGGAGAGGTAGTCCTCGTCTATGGCGTGCATCGATCCTTCCTTTCCGGGGTGCTCAAGAGCCGGAAGCAGCGTCCATGACTGCTCACATCGTATCAGATGTGCTTTTCGGTCAGCTATTGACCCGGGTTCTGTTTCTGTTGCGCCCGAAGTGAGAGCCGCGGGCGAATCGGCCGCGCTCGTCGCTTCGTCCGGATCGGATCAGCGCGGGCGGCGCCCCTTGACGTAGTCGCCGCGTCCGCGGCGGCGGAAATCCTCGGCGTCGATGAGGATGTCGCGGGTGAGGTGGGTGTCGAGCAGGCGGGAGAGGATGCGCTCGTCGACGTGGCGGTGGTCCTGGTTGGAGGTGACGATGGTCGGCAGCCGCTCGACGTAGCGGTGGTTGAAGATCTGGTAGAGCTTCTCGCGCGCCCAGGGAGTGGTGTTCTCGGTGCCGAGGTCGTCGAGGACGAGCAGGAAGGCGCCGCGGATGGCGGTGAAGCGGTCGTCGTAGGCGACGCCCTGCGCGGGATCGAACGTCATGCGCAGGTGGTCGAGCAGGTCGGGCACGACGGCGAAGAGGACGCTGCCGGTGCGCTCCCGGATCTCCAGCGCCGCCGCCACCGCCAGGTGCGTTTTGCCGACGCCGACGCCGCCGCGCAGGTAGAGCCATCCCTCCGGGTTGCGGGCGACCTCCCGCGCCGCGTCGAACGCTTCCTCGGCGCCGGGGACGACGTCGAACTCGGCGAAGGAATGCTGGGTGAACCCATCGAGGTTGGAGAGGCGGCGCACGTGGTCGCGGCCGCGCTCGGCTTGCTCGGCGACCTTGCACTCGCAGGGGAAGAGGCGCCCGAAGTTGGGGTGCCCGACCGGGACCTCCATGCGCACCCAGCCGGCGTCCTTGCAGACCGGGCAGCGCCAGGAGGGCTCGATCTTGCCGGAGCCGTTGCTTTCCGCCGGCCCGACCGGGATGGAGAGGGAGGAGAGGACATCGCCGATGCGCTTCATGGCGTTTTCCGCAACGGAGTCGGGGGTCGGGAGTCGGGGGTCGGAAGAACGACGGACGAGCCGCGCCTCGAGTGCGGCATGCTGCGCCGCCTGAAAGACTCTGCCCTTCTCGTCGCGTCTACTTCCGACTTCCGACTTCCGACTTCCGCCTCCCGCCTCATCCGTACCGCTCCCGCGGTTCCCGGCCCTGCGCCTGCCAGCCTTCCAGGATGCGCTGGATGTAGCGCCAGGAGCGCTTGTTGTAGGCGACGGATTCGGCCACCGCGTCCTCGATCCAGTCGACCGGCCAGGTCTCCAGCGCCCGCACCAGGTGGTCGGCGATGAGCGGCGTCAGCGGGCCCACGTTCTGCTCGTAGAGGCGGAAGACGTTCGGCCGCTCCGGGATGACCGCCGGCGGATGGCCCTCCCGCCACAACGCCCGAGGCGGGGCCACCGCGCCCCGCGCCATGGCCGCGACGAGCGCCTGGTTGACGGGGGTATTGACATAGTACCAGACGTCCCGCTCGCTGCCGCGCTCGGCCACGAAGCGGAGCAGCGTTCCCCGCCCGGTGGCCAGGTCGAGCCCGGTGACGATGCGCTCGTCCGGCTCCCGCGGGCTGCCCGCGACGCGCAACGCCATCCGCAACGGCCGATCCGCCCGTAAGGTCAGTTCCGAGACGGGCGATTCGATCCCCCCCGCCTCCGAGGCCAGCCGGAAGACCGCCAGCGTGGCCTGCACCTCGCTCAGCTCCGTGAGCTGCGGCAGCACGTCGACAAAGAACGCGCGCGGAATCCCGACCGCGGGGTCGGTCTGGACCAGGAATCCGGAGAAGCGGCGGGTCACGATGCGCCCCATTCGAGAGCACTCAACGAACCGGGCTGCGCCGAATGCCCCTCATCCCCAACCCTTCTCCCCGTGCGCGGGGAGAAAGGAGCCCCGCTCCCAATGCGATGGGAGAGGGGGTGGGGTGAGGGCGCTTCGCCGCAATGCCGAGCGACCATCATTTCGGTCACATTCCCGGCCCCGGATAGAGCTCGAGATCGGCGAAGCGGGCGGTGCGGTCGAAGAAGCGCAGGTTGACCGAGCCGACGGGGCCGTTGCGGTGCTTGGCGACGATGATCTCGGCGATCCCTTTCCGCTCCGAGTCGTCCTCGTACTTGTCTTCTCGGTAAATGAAGACGACGATGTCCGCGTCCTGCTCGATGCTGTTGTGGACGATGATGTCGGCGGCGACGAAGTTGTGCAGGCCTTCAACGGTCAGATCGTAGACGTCGTCTTCGCCGTCGGGCTCGATGGAAGCGACCTCGTCCCAGAGGACGGCGCGCGAGGACGCCTCGATCGCCGGTAGGGGCGATGCCTGCGTCGCCCGTGGCCCGGAGGGCCGCATCGTGGTCGCCAGACGATTGCTGTCGACCCGCGGCCGACGGGCGCTGCTTGCCGCGCCCCTACGAACGAGGTGTTCTTCGCGCGATGACGTGGCCGGCAGGGCGATCCGCATCCCCGCGGGGATGGCATCGAGACGGCGCCAGCCGGTGAGCGTCAGGAACTTGTGATTGCCCGTTGCCCGGATCGTGCGGCCGAGGCGGGTCGCCAAGCGGAAGACCGGCTTGCGCCCGGTGCAGAACGCGGCGGTCACGCGGCGGGGGACGAGCTTCCAGGTTTCCAGGTCGACCGCCAGCACGTTGAAGCCGGTCTGGCCGCAGAGGTTGGCGATCGGGCGGTACGCGCCCGTGTCCGGCAAGAAGACCGGGGTGCTCCCGGCGAGGCAGCCTGACTCGCGCAGGTCCGAGAGCATTGGGCGGTGGTCCGACCGGCTCTCCACCGCGCGGGAGAGCTGCGACAGGGCCACCACCGGCACGTTCAGCTCGCGGGCGAGGCCCTTGAGGCCGCGCGAGATCTCGGAGATCTCCTGCACGCGGTTTTCCGTGCGGCGGGCGGACATCAGTTGCAGGTAGTCGATGATGATCAGGTCGAGACCCTGCTCGGCTTGCAGGCGGCGCGCCTTGGAGCGGACGTCCATGATGTTGGACGTCGAGGCATCGTCGATGAAGATCGGCGC
>CALMZR010000078.1 GCA_937870845.1 uncultured Chloroflexota bacterium | reverse complement strand
GGTCCGGGTGATCACGATCATCCTGGTCGTGATCGTCGTCGTCGGACTCATCTTCAGCTCGATCCGATTCGGGCTCTAGGCGGCCGATGAGCCGGCGCGGCGGGCGGACGGTCGGCCGACTCATAGCCGATGCCCTGGCGCTGGCCGGTGTCCGCTGGGCATTCACGGTGCCGGGCGAGAGCTTCCTCGAGCTCCTCGACGCCCTGCCTGCGGCCGGCATTCGAGTCGTCGCCACCCGACACGAGGGCGGCGCGGCTTTCATGGCAGAGGCCGTGGGCCAGCTCACCGGCGAGCCAGCCGCGGTGCTGGGCACGAGGACGGTCGGCGCATCGAACATGGCGATCGGCATTCACACCGCGTACAGCAACTCGACGCCGATGGTCGCGCTGCTCGGCGACGTCCAGCGCTCGCACGCCGGCCGCGAGGCCTTCCAGGAGAGCGACCTCGTCACGCGCTTTGGCAGGCTCGCCAAGTGGGCGGCGCGGATCACCGACCCGCACGTGGCGGCCGCACAGCTGGGGGAGGGGCTCGCGGCGATGCGCAGCGGGCGACCCGGTCCTGTGCTGTTCGCGCTACCCGAGGACGTGCTGCTTGAACGAATCCCTGTCCGGACCCGTGCAAGGGTCGCTCCGACGCCGCCACTCGTGCCCGACGACGCGGCGGTGGCCAGGGTCCTGGCGTTGCTGGAACGAGCCAGGCGGCCGGTCATCCTGGCCGGTGGCGGCATCATGGCCGCCGATGCGCGCGACGACCTCGTGGCGTTGTCGGAGCGGCTCGCCGTGCCGGTAATCAGCACCTTCCGGCGGCCGACGGCGTTCCCTAACGACCACCCGCATTACCTGGGCATGACCGGCTTCGGCGCACCGTCGAGCGTCCACACGCGCCTTGACGAGGCCGACGCTCTGCTCGTCATCGCTGCGCGGCTCAACGAGATCGCGACATTCGACTACTCGGTCCCGCGCGATGGCCAGCGCTGGGCACACGTCGACCTCGCGCCGCGCGCACGCAGCGTGGCCGGGCTGCGCCGCGCCAACATCGCGATCAGCGCGGATGCCGGCGCTTTCCTTCGCGCGGCGCTCAAATTGTCGCGCGACCACATGCCACGCCCGGGACGTGCCGCGGCCATCGCCAACGATCGCGCGACGTACATCGCCGACTCGACACTCCCCGAGGACCGCGCCTGGCGCGCCCCCGACGTGGATCCCGCGCGCGCCATCAATGTCCTGCAGAGGCTCGCGCCGGCGAACTCGATCATCACCAGCGACGCCGGCAACTTCGCCCTGTGGCTGTCGCGCGGCTTTCGCTACGCGCCCGCGCAGGACTTCCTCGGCCCGACATCGGGCGCCATGGGCTACGGCCTGCCCGCAGCCGTGGCCGCCAGCCTCGTCGCGCCGGATCGGTCGGTAATCGCCGTGTGCGGCGACGGTGGCATGGCGATGACCATGAATGAGCTCGAAACCTCCGTGCGCAGCGGCGCGACGCCGGTCGTGCTCGTATTCGACAACCAGCGCTACGGCACCATCGCCATGCACCAGGACAATGGGGGCTATGCCAACACGGCTACGGAGCTCGGCCCGATCGACTTCGCCGCCGTCGCTCGAGCTGGCGGGGCACAGGGCTTTCGGGTCACGCGCAACGACGAGTTCGAGCCCACGTTGCGGGACGCTCTCGGGTCAGGCGCAACAAGCGTCCTCCATATCGATATCGACAAGCGTTGGGTGAAGCCATGAAGCTATTGCTGACGTCCGCGGGAATCAAGAACAAGAGCATCGAGAACGCCCTCGTGGAGATGCTCGGCAAACCCATTGCTGAGAGCACCGCCTTGGCGATCCCGACCGCCGGTTACGGGCACCCCATGACCAACCCCGGTCACGCCTACCGCTTCGTCGCCGGTCTCGAGCCGCGAACGCCAATGGTCGAACTCGGCTGGAAATCGGTCGGCGTGCTTGAGCTGACCGCGCTGCCCAGCATCGACCGCGACCGCTGGGTAGGTTGGGTCCGTGAGGCCGACGCGTTGCTGGCCAACGGCGGCGACGCGCTGTACCTCGCCCACTGGATGCGCGAGTCGGGCCTGGCCGACCTCATCCCGGAGCTTCACGACACCGTGTGGGCGGGCATCAGCGGAGGCAGCATGGTCATGACCTCGCGAATTGGTCATGACTTTGTGCAATGGCAGCCACCCGGTGGCGGCGACGAGGCACTGGGCGTCGTGCCCTTCGCGATTTTCCCCCACCTCGACCATCCGGACTTGCCGGAGAACACCATGGCCGATGCCGAGCGCTGGGCGGCGACGATGGACGTGCCGTGCTACGCGCTCGACGATGAGAGCGCCATCAAGGTGGTGGGCACGGAGGTTGAGGTCATCTCGGAGGGCCACTGGCGGCTGTTCACGGGACAGGCCCAGCGAAGCTAGAGCGGCAGCTCCATCGCGAAGTCTCCAAACGCACGGCCCGACTAAAGTTGCCGCATTCCTCCGCTTGATTGTGATCGGCTTCCCCCCAAATCCCGTGTAAGCTTCCGCAACGCACAAACCTGATACGAAAGCCCCTATGGCCAACGCCTTCTTCTCCGACCTGCTCGCCACCATCTCCGAGCGCGGCCGCACGCTGCTTCGTCGCGGCGAATCCGCGGAAGCCCGCTTCGTCAAGCAGATCGATCGCCTGGAAACGTTTCTCCAGTCCCGCGTCTACCACGAGCAATTTCCGGACGCGCCGATGGCATCGTTCGCGCAGGAAGTCCTGGAGACGATCGACGACCCGCTCCTCGCCGCCATCCGCGACGAGGCGCTCAAGCTCCAAGGGCCGCAGTAGGGCCCTTCAGGGTCCCTTCGTGCGGTCAGCCTAGTCCTTGAGGACCAAGCGCAGCGGCAGCGGTGGTCCAGTTCACCAACCTAGTCGGTCAGCATCCCGCCCCCGTCAAACCCGATCGGCCGCAGCTCCCCGATTACCTCGACCCGCCCCGATTCCAGCAACTCCGGAATCAAGTGCTCCGACGCCCAGAACGTTTCGATGTTCTTCGTGTCCAGGATGCGGGCGATGCGCGCCGTCTCCTGCTCGGTCTTGACGCAACTCGCCAGCGCGATGTGCAGCGCCTGACGGTCGGTGTCGACCGTGAGCGGAATGCGCGCCCCCTGCGGAGCCTTGGCCGTGATCATGTTCATGTACGTGGCGACGGGGTCCATCCGCTCGACCGCGCGGCGGAGGACAACGTCGAACATGCCGATGCCGGACGCGTTCCCTTCCGTATCGTCGGTCAGATCGCGCAGGATCAGCCGTTGCACCCGCGGCGTCACCGGCTCCTCGGTCGGAGGCAGCACCCCGGCCACATCCCGGTTGATCACGTTCGGATCGGCCCCGTCCCCCGAGATGTCCTTGCCGATACGGTCGATGACGAGCACGTCGATGCGCTCGCCCGGCAGCCGCCCCATCCGCTCACGGGCAATCTTGAGCAATTCCTGCTCCCGCTCCCAGATGCGCGCCGCCGGCACGGCCTCGGCCTGCGCCAGCTTCCCGTACCCATTCTCGATGACCGCCACCCCGAACGGGATGTTGACCTGCGCCAGCGTGAACTTCGCCACCGCGGGGATCAGGTGGTGGAACTCGTTCATCCCCTGGGAGTGAAAAAAATCGGCGCCTTTCTGCTTGCCGAGCCCGATGGCGATCATCTTCATCAGGCCGGACTCGACCGGCCCCCGGAAGTCGGTGTGCGGCTTCACCCGCACCACCGGCACGACCGCGTCCGCCTCGAAGGCGTTGCGGTCGAACCAGACTGGCACCCCGTCCTCCACCTCGCCAAGGTGAACCGTCTCCATGCTCGAGAGGATCGGGCAGCCCATCGTCGCTTCGGTGACGCCGTAGTGGGCGATCAACTCCCGCTGCCCCTCCGCGGTGGCGCCGCCGTGGCTGCCCATGGCGGGAATCACGAACGGCTCTGCCCCGAGCGCCCGCACCTCGTCCACCACCGCCCGCACGACCTGATCGATGCGGTCGATGCCGCGGCTGCCTGCGGTGATGGCCACGCGCTGACCCGGCCGCACCCGTTCCCCAACGCCGGGCCGCCGCACCTGCTCGGCCACCGCCGCGCGGACGTCCCCAATATCCGTGGCGTCGAGAAACTGGCGAATCGGCGCCCAGCGCGGCAGCTCGCCACGCTCGAAGATTTCGAGTCCCATGGATGCCTCCCTGACGCAGGTGACGGCTGACGGGCGATGGGTAACGGGTCAAAAATCTCGGCGAAAATCTGCCTGCCGCCCCGTCATCCTACCACCCGACGCCTGTCACCCGTCACCCCGTCAGATCGAGGTCGCACCCGGCAAGTCCGTCCCGGTATCCGTCCATGAACGCATTGATGCGCTCGTCGCCGGTGCCATGGGCCCGGGGGTCGTTCCAGGCGGTGCCGGGAGGATCGCCGGAAATTTCGGTCATGTACAGCGCCTCGTCGATGTCGCCGGGGTCAAGCCAACCGGTCGCTTCCGCGTCGATGGCGTAGGCGCCGGCCAGGCAATCCGCCTGCTGCTCCAACTCGACGGGGAGTGTCTCGCCGGCCCGGTCCGGGACGACGCCGAGGTCGAAACCGAGTTTGGCCTGAATGTGGTGTCCCCACTCGTGCGCCACCACGACGACCCAGGCGAAATCGCCGATCTGCGTCTCGATCAATGCGCGAAACTCGCTGGAGTAGTAAATCTTCTCGTCGATGACACAGTAGAAGGCCGCTTCCTCGTCAGGTTCGGCTCGGCCGCAGGCGGTCACGATCGGTTCGTCGAAGGCGACCACGCCGCCAGGGGAGTCGTAGGCGCGCCCGGCTTCCTGGAACCGGGCCGCCCAATACTGGTCAACGTGGGCGTGCAATGGATCGGGAAACAGGACTTCGCGCGCGACCGGGGCATCGCTCCCGCCCTCTTCAGACAACGAAAAGAGCGTCGCCGAGCCATCGTCCCCATACAGCGCGATCTGCTCGTCCACAAATTCGCGACTGGCGCCGAAGAGCCATGTCCATTCGCCGTCGAACGGGACGAGATGCACCTCGCCCGAAACCTCGCTCTCAACGCCGCCGACCGTGTACGGCTGAACGAAACTGACGGTGACGGCATCTTCGTAGGTGACCCCGGTGACGCCCCACGTCCACGGCTCGGGCTGCACCCCGGTGACGCGGATCTCGGCCGTTTCGCGATCGGCGAAAAAGCTCTCGTACCAGCCGACCACCGCCGAGCGCGGCACGACCGCCAGCGCGTCCGGGTGCATCCGCTCGTACAGATCGTCGAAGGCGCGCTCCGCTTCCAGCAGCGAGAGTTCCCGCGCGGCCTCCGCCGCCGCGGCTTCGTCGGTCTGCAGGTTTCGCGCGGGCTGGACGAGGAACGAACCAATTGCCGCCGAGACGCCTTGACTCGGGCCAGCGATCGCAAAGATCAAAACCGCCAGTACGAGAAATCGAATCGCAGACGAACGCACTCGAACCTCCAGCCCCGGCCAACCGGCCTGAGTTCCCCGGCCGAGTTTACGTCCGGCGAGCCGGCTGGGATGCCTGCGGGCGTCTCCGCGACACGAGACGCCGCGCGTGGCGCGGTGTTCTGGGTGGCGCATGGGCTACCGAAAACAGCCGAATGGCGCTACCGGGCCTCGATCGCCACGAACTTCCTGTCCGTGGGACCGACAAACTCCGATTGCGGCCGAATGAGCCGGTTGTTGGCCACCTGCTCCAGCACGTGCGCCGTCCATCCGGTGACACGCGAGACGGCGAACGTCGGCGTGAACATGTCCCCCGGCAAGCCGACAGCCGAGAGCACCGCCGCGGAATAGAACTCCACGTTGGTGTAGAGGCGGCGACCCGGCTTGCGCTCGTGCAGCATCTCCAGGGCGCGCTCTTCCGTGCGCCGCGATAGCTCGAAGAACTCGGGGGTACTCGCCTCCGCCGCCATGCCGCGCAAGATCTCGGCGCGGGGATCCTCCGCCTTGTAGACGCGGTGCCCAAACCCCATCAGCCGCTCGCCACGGTCGAGCGCATCGGTCAGCCAGGAATCGACGTTCTCGGCGCTGCCGATCGCCTCCAGCATGTCGAGCACCTTCGACGGCGCCCCGCCATGCAACGGCCCCTTCAGGGCGCCGACCGCCCCCGTGATCGACGAGCAGAGATCAGAGCCGGTCGAGGCGATGACCCGCGCGGTGAATGTCGAGGCGTTCATGCCGTGGTCGGCCAGCAACGTCAGGTACACCTCGAGCGGCCGCCAGTGCCGATCCTCCGGCTCGCGGCCAAAGAGCTGATGCAGATAGCTTTGAGCGGTGTTGTGCTCCGGCTTCGGGGCGACCGGCTCCAGCCCCTGACGCAAGCGGAAGAATGCTGCCAGAATCCCCGGAAACATCGCCGTCAGCGCAATCGCCTCATCGAGGTCCGGTTCGTCGTCGAACTGGTCGCCCCCGCCCGCGCCCAGCGCGGAAGCGCCGGTGCGCAACGCATCCATCGGATGCGCGTCCCCCGGCAGCGCCCGGATGACATCGATGACATGCCCCGGCAAAGAGCGCTCCTCACCCAGCGTGAGCAGCAGATCTTTGAGCTCGTCCTGGGTCGGCAGGCGACCGTTCCACAGCAGGTACGCCACTTCCTCAAACGAGGCGTTGCCGGCCAATTCGTGGATGTCGTAACCGCGATAGACCAGCTTGCCCTCTTCGCCAAAGACGTGGCTCAGCGCCGTCGATGCGGCGACGACCCCTTCCAGTCCCTCCGGCTTGGGAAGGGCGGGTTGATCGGACACGGCCGTACTGCCGTTTGACCCCGTCATCTGTCTGCTCCCGCTGGTGTTGCCATTGCTGCCGCTCCTGCGAGCGGTCGCCGCCGGCCGGGCCCCGACCCACAAGCGGCGTTTTCGTTCCCGCCTGGCGCTTCGCGCGCCGAAAGGGCCGCACGGCGTTGATCTGGCAAGAATCCTAGCATGGCTGCCGAAACGGCACGTGCGGCCGAAAGGTTTCAGAGGGCATCGCGGAGTGGTACTGTATCGGTGCATCTCAACGAGACGCGCCCGCTGCTCCTCTGGAGTTGGCAGGGCGCAACGCCCCGCGAAACAATGGACTGCTCGATCGGGCGGAGCGGCAAGTGCGGGAACGGGGCCTCACAACGTTGCCCAGGAGAAGCGGGAGCCGTCTGGTTCGCATCGGCCAGCCGGTCAGCGTTGTCGCGCTGATCGCGTGCCTTGTTCTGGCTATGTTGCCGACGCTGCCATCGGCCGCGGCCGCCCCGCCGGATGCGGCCCCAGCCGAGATCGCGGCGACCGAGCCGGCATCCGGAAGCGAAGCCGACGCATCGACGCGTCGCGCCGGTCCGCGCGAGTCGCCGGCCTCCCGAGAATCTTCCCGCTCAGGCCTCGACAGCGATCCAAATCTGGCCCATCGAGAGGCGGCGTCGGCAACGAGTGTCCGGTCGCGCGGCCTGGAAGCGCCCGTCGATTTGCATCAAGCCGCCGACCGCGGCGGCGAAGGCGACCCCGAGCCGCCAGCGCGCGCCACTCGCGAGGAGCCCGATCCCGGCGACGGCCCGGTCGAGAATCGCGAGCGGCGTCGCCCCCGCGAGCGGCAAGACGACCGCGCCGAGCTGCCCAGCCGCGTCTGGCCGATGCCCAAGGACACCTACACCTTCACCCAGCAGTTCGGGTGCGTCCCCCAGTTGGGTAGTCTCTACTTCCCCGGAGAGGGTTGCCCGGCTAGTGCGCCGGTGATTCACACCGGCGTCGACCTGGCCGCTCCGGAAGGGACGCCGTTCTACGCGGCGGCCTCCGGCTGGGTGACGCTGGCCGACTACGACCGCCCCACGCCCGACGCCAACACCCGCATCATCATCCAGCACGACGGCCGCAATGAGGACTACGCCACCGACTACCTGCACTGGGTGGCCAGCTACGTCGAGGAAGGCGATTACGTCCGCGCGGGCGAGCCGATCGGCGAGGTCGGCAACGTCGGCTACTCCACCGGCCCCCATCTCCACTTCTCCGTCACCGATCTCAACACTGAAGAGCAGATCGACCCGATGCGCTGGCTTCCAAAGGAATCGGCCCCCGACGACTATCCGCGCGCCACTCTTCCGCGCGCTGCGCTACGCCTTCCCGCTGGAACCACCGCCGGGCAACCCGAATCCGCCGACCCCTCCCCGCCGCCGCCGCCCGAGCGCCAGGACGTGCCCGATTCCCCGCCTGCCGACGAGGGAGATGGCGGCCGCTCCGATCGCCGCGCTAACCGTGAACGCGACGGGCGCCGCGCTTCTGGAGACGAAGACGCCGCTGACGAGCCAAAGCGGGCGCGACGCGAACGCGCGTCCGAGGAAGAGATGTCGTCCGGGTCGGCAACGGACGAGACGAGCGAAGAACCCCGGGACAAGGAGCGCGAGCGCCGCCGCGAGCGGAGCAAAGACGGAACGGCCGACGAGTCGGCCGAGAGCGGAGACGACGGCAAGCCCCGCAAACGCGCCGACGACTCCGCCGACGAGTCGGATGACCAGGATCGACGCAAGAACCGCGACGAGAGCAACGACTCCAGCGACGGCGAGCGACGTAGAGACAGCGGGGGCGATGGCGGGAAACGCGACGACTCCGGCAACAGTGGCGGTAACGGCGGCAATCGAGACGACTCCGGCCGGGGCGGCCGCGACGGCCAGGACGGCCGAAACGGCGCTAACGGCGGGGGCGGACAAGACGGCGGCGATGGAGAGAGCGGCGGCGACGGCGGCAAAGATGGAGATGGTGGAGACGGCGGCAACGGCGGGGACGGAGGCAATGGGACGTCGGGCGATGGTGGGGACGGAGGCGCCGGCGGCAGCGGCGGAGATGGCGCCAGCGGCGGAGACGGCGGGGACGGCGGGGACGGCGGGGACAGCGGAAGCGACCCGGAAGGCGACGGAACCCGCGGCGGCGATGGCGGCGCCGGCGGCAAAGGCGGCGACGCCACAGCCTGACCTTCGCGGCCCGTCCGGATGGCTGCCGCCCACCCCTCCCCGTCAGAGTTGGCAATCTTGGCAATCTTTGCGGCGCCGCACATCGCCAATCGAGGGCGCTGCTACCCGGTTCGACCCTCCAGATACTCCGTTTCCAGCAAATCCCTGATCTTTGGCAACTCGTCCGCGATGTCCGTCAGGGCGGCCCGAAGCGCGGCCGTGTTGGCGCTCTCGGCGTCCGCTCGCAGGTTCGGATAGATCGAGCGCGTCAGCATCGTCCGTAACGTCGTCACGAACTCGCCGACGTCGGCGCGCGTCTGCGCGGAGAGGTGGAGCCGCTGCCCGCTGTAGCACTCGGCTAGTGCGAATGCGCGCTCCCCGACCTCATTCCAGTTCTCCCAGACCAGCGACTCCGGCGCCAGCTCCGCCGGCGGCGCATACGGCTCGCCCGGCAGCAGGACCGGGTTCGTCACCGTCGCCAGCGCCGCCTCGAGCCGAGCCAACCGCGCATAGAGCTCGGCGCTGACCTCCATCCGGCGAACGCCGCTCTCCGGTCGGCGCTCGCCGCCGGCCCGCGAGACCAGCGCCAGCACGTCGGCGCGCAACCGCTCGTGGGCCGCCTCGCGCCGCGCTTCTTCCGCCTCGGCGCGGCGGAGGAGCTCTTCGCGCA
>CALMZR010000077.1 GCA_937870845.1 uncultured Chloroflexota bacterium | reverse complement strand
CCGGGGGACGGGCGCCGGCCGCAAGTTGACGAGCATCTGTGGCGTCTCGGGGAAGGCCGGGCCGATGGCGGCCAGCGCCTCGGCGGTGCTGAACTCGAGATCGATGACCAGATCGAACCCGGCCTGCCCGGCCTGCTGCAACACCGCCTGCCCCTGGGCGACGATGTCGGGCGACTGGATGCGCTGCGCCTCGATCGGAAAGTCCGCTTCCGCCCGCGTCAAGCCGGCGTCGGCGAGGTCGTTGTACGACTGGTCGTCCAGCCCGCCCTGGGCGATCACCAAGGCGACGTTGTACGTCTGGTCCGCCGGTACGTCGCACATCGGCGCGAAGACCGGTTTGGCCGCCGTCGCCACGGGCGGGACCATCGGCGTCGCCTGCCGGGCGCCGGCGGATTGGCCCAACAGCCCCGTCCCCATCGGTACGGCGATGACGGCCAAGACGACTGCCACACGAGAGAGCCACCCGAACGGACCCGCTGCCATGACCCGACCTCCTGGTCGCGCTGCCGTCCGCTGGCGGCTCCCGCGCAACGCTCTCGATCTGGCGCCTCGGCTCAAAGGGTGATGCCGCGCCGCTGGATGATCATCGGAAAACCACCTTGGCGAACGTGTTCCGGACGACGGGACTTTAGCACCGGCCCGGAGGGCGCTCAAGACCGCCTCACGGTCCCGGCCAACAACGCGCTGAGCAGCGTAAGCAGGGCCACCAGCAGGAGGGCGGTGCGCAGCCCGGTCCCGTCGGCGATGAACCCGATGATGACCGGCCCGGTAAGCAACCCGGTGTACCCGGCCGTCGTCACCGCGCCGATCGCCGCCCCGGGCGCCAGCTCCGGCGTCCGGCCCGCCGCGCCGAGCGCGATGGGGAATGACGCCGCCAGCCCGATCCCCATGCAAGCGAAGCCGACGATCGTGGCCGGGACCGAGCCGATGAGCAGAGCGCCTCCCAGCCCGAGCCCCGCCAGGAGACCGCCGCCGCCGACCATCCAGACTGGGCCGATACGCAGCGTCAAGGCGTCGCCCGCAAAGCGCATCCCCGCCATGGCGAGAGAGAACGCCGCGTACCCGGAGGCCGCGACCGCCGCCGAGGAGCCGAGCACGTTTTCGAGGTAGACCGCGCTCCAGTCGGCCACGGCCCCCTCGCTGAGCAGCACGCAGAAGCTCAATACGCCGAGCCCCAGCAACGAGCGCGGCGGCAGGGCGAACGCGGCTCCTTCGCCGCGGCGCGCCTCCGTGTCAAGCAGGAAGCGGCCCGTGGCGCCGGTCAACCCGAGCAGCACGGCCGCGACGACGAGAAGATGCGGAAACGGCTCCACGCCAAGGCCAGCGACGACCCCGGCGCTGGCCGCGCCGAGGAGCCCGCCGACGCTGAACACGCCGTGAAACGACGACATGATCGGCAAGCCGTGCCGTTGCTCGATGGCGACGGCTTGCACGTTCATGGCGACGTCGAAGAGGCCGAAGGCGATGCCGAAGACGAAGAGGGAGAGCATCAGCAGGGGCATCGTGGGGGCCAGCGGCAGCAGCGGCAGCGCCACGCAGAGCCCCGTCGCCGCCACGCGCAAGACGAGGGGGTTGCCCCACTTCTGGATCAGCCAACCGGTACTCGGCATGGCCAGGATGGCCCCGAACGACAGGCTGAGCAGCGACAGTCCCAGCTCGCCGTCGTCCAGCCCCAGCCGGTTCTGCACGGCGGGGATGCGCGCCACCCAGCTTCCGAAGGCGATACCCAGGGTGAGGAAGTAGGCGGCGGTCGCCCAGCGCGCCTGGCGCAGCCGCGCGCGGCGAATGACCCTCGGGCTGGGGCCGCGATCCTCCCCGGCAGAAATGGCGACACGCTCCCCGCGACCAGGTCTGGCTCGTTCCCGTTGCGATCGACGGTAGCATAGTGCGTGCGAGCTGCCCGAATCCGTGGCGATGTCCTGATGTCCACACCAAACCTCACAACCGAAACCGAGCGCATCCGCCGCATCTACGACGAGCGGGCGCCCGCCTACGACCGCGCGCAGGGCCTGGTCGAGCGGTTGGCGCTCGGTTCGCTGCGGCGGCAGTTCGGGGCCCTGATGAGCGGCGAGACGCTCGAGATCGGCGTTGGGACGGGGCTCAACCTGCCATTCTATGCGCCCGCCGTCACGCGCGCGGCCGGAGTGGACCTGTCGGAAGAGATGCTTGCTCGGGCGCGGGAGCGGGCGGCGGGGTTGCCATTCCCGACGTCGTTTGTCCAGGGCGATGCGACGGAGCTCCCGTTTCCGGAGGCGGCCTTCGATACCGTCGCCATCTCGCTGGCGCTCTGCACCATCCCTGACCCGGCCCAGGCGTTGCGCGAGGCGGCGCGCGTCTGCCGTCCGGATGGCCGCGTCGTCCTGCTCGAGCACGTCATCGCGCCGGCGCGGCCGTTGGCAGTGGCGCAACGTCTCCTTTCGCCGCTGAACGAGCGCGCTATCGGCTGCCATCTCGATCGGGACACCTTCACCCTGGCCCGTTCGCTCGGGTTCTCGGTCGAGTCTGTCGGAAGCCGCCTCTTCGACATCTTTCAATTGGCGGTTTTGCGACCGCCGGCCCGTGCTACCTTCGACTGATCGGATTCTCTATGGGAGGTTCAGGCAGATGACGCTCACCGAGCAGGCCCAGACCGAACTGGAACCCGCCATCGCCTTCGCCGACGTGCAGGCCGCCGCCGAGCGGCTGCTCGGCGTGGCGCATCGCACGCCGGTGATGACGTCGCGCACGCTGGACGAGATGACGGGGGCGCGGGTCTTCCTCAAGGTCGAGTCGTTCCAGCGGATCGGGGCCTTCAAGTTCCGTGGGGCGTACAACGCCATCTCGGCGCTCGACCCCGAGACGCGAGCCCGCGGCGTGGTCACCAACTCCTCGGGCAACCACGCGCAGGCGGTGGCGCTCTCCGCTCAGCTTTTCGGCATTCCGGCGACGATCGTCATGCCGACCGACGCGCCCCCGGCCAAGATCGCCGCCACCCGCGGCTACGGGGCCGAGATCGTCTTCTACGACCGCTACAGCGAGGACCGCGCCGCCATCGCGGAGCGCGTCGCCGCCGACCTCGGCGCGGTCCTGATTCCGCCCTACGATCACCCGTATGTCATGGCCGGCAACGGCACGACCGCGCTGGAGCTGATCGAGGAGGTCGGGGAGCTGGACCTCCTGCTCGTCTGCCTCGGGGGAGGCGGGTTGCTTTCCGGCTGCGCCACCGCGGCGAAGGCGCTGTTGCCCGCCATCGAGATCTGGGGCGTCGAGCCGGCCGCCGGCGACGACTGGGCGCAGTCGTTCGCCCGCGGGGAGCGGGTGGCGCTGAAGCAGGCGCCGCGCACCATCGCCGACGGCCAGCAGACGGAGGCGCCGGGGAGACTGACCTGGGCGACGGCACGGCCGCTCGTGCGGGGAATCCTTACCGTGACAGACGACGAAATCCGCGACGCGATGCGCTTCCTGTTCGAGCGCATGAAGCTGGTCACGGAGCCGAGCGGCGCCTCGGCCCTGAGCGCGCTGCTGGCCGGGAAGATCGACGGGAAGGGCAAGCGGGTGGGGGTGACGATTTCGGGCGGGAACATCGGGATCGATGGGTTCTGCCGGATCATCAATGAGCGGGATGGGTAGGGCGAGATCGCGGGGGAGGGCGTGTCATACCGACGTAAAGAGGAACCTCATGGCGCCCTTGAACGCCCGTTCTGTGGCGCCGAGATTCCTCGCTTCGCTCGGAATGACACGAATGCGGCATGCCGCGTCGGGGGCACATGCCAGCGCCGATGGGTGTCGCTCACGGTATCCTCTCCATGGCAACTGACGGAGATTGGGAGCGCAAGGACAACGACGCATGGCGGAATGGACCGGTCAGAAGCGGACGCTCAACAGCATCCCCACGTCGCAGGATCCCCCGCTCGACTCGACGGCGGCGCATAGCCCGCCCACACCACGGGCGCCGGGAGCGACGACATCGCCCCAAGTCCCGGGCATGACGCCGGACGATCCCGATCTGCCTGGCAAGTTCCGCGGCTCGCTGCCGCCGGTGGCCAGCAATCGCCGCCCGTTGACCGAGTACGACACGGCGCAGCGTCGTCTGCGGCTGTTCACGCCGGAGCCGGGCGAGACGTTGCAGGCCTCCGACTGGGAGCAGGGGCCTGCCGCGATGGAAGAGCTACGCAAGGCCGATCCCGCGCTGGTGACGCCGATCCGCCCCCTCACCGCCTACGGACTTGGGCTCGGCCGCGCCACCCCGGCCGTGGCCCACGAGGCGCTCGATGCGCTCGGGGATGCGCAGGAGGCGACGCTCGAAGTTCCAGGAGCCACCGGGGAGACTTCACAAGCAGCCGTCGCGTCCGGGGCTAGGAGCGAGGTTCCGGCCAATGCTGTCCGCGGCGACGGCACGACGACCTGCCCATCCGAATTTCCGATCAAGGGGAACGCCTCGTCAATGATCTATCACACCCCCGAATCGCGGGTGTACGCCCAGACCGTCGCCGAGATCTGCTTCGCGAGCGCGGAGGCGGCGCAGGCCGCCGGCTACCACCCGCCGCAGCAGGCGTGACCGGTTCGCGGCTACACTTTTGGACGTAGGGGACGCCGGTCGTCCGAGGCGCCTTCGGTGCCCGGATGCGGGCGAGGAACGCTTCACGCGGCAGCGATACGGAGTTTCGATGACCCGGGTGTACCGGCTCGCGTTGGCCACGGTGCTGGCGACGTTGGCGCTCATCGCCGTGGGCGGTCTGGCCCGCCTGCAACCGGCCGGTTCCGGCTGCGGCAACGATTGGCCCCGCTGCAACGGGAGCTGGCTGCCGACTTTAGCCTGGGCGCCCCTGATCGAATATCTCCACCGCGGAATCGCCCTGGGCGTCGTCTTCCTGACGCTGACCACCGCCGTCGTCGCCCTCCGCACATCCGGCTCGCTGCGCAATCTGCGCGTCGTCGCGCTCTGCGGACTGGCGGCGATCGTGCTGCAAAGCGCCTTCGGCGCCGTGGCGGCGCTCTGGGGCTCCCCAGCAGGTGTGGCGATCATGCACCTGACCGCCGCCATGCTCTTCCTCGCCTGCGCCGTAGCGACGTTGGCGACAGCGGCCGCGTGGCGCGGGTCGCCTGGCTGGCTCGCCGATCTGGGACGTGCGCCATCGCCGCGGGCGGATGGCGTCTTGGCTTGGGCGGTCACGTCGGCGGCCGTCATCGCCCTGATTCTGGTCGTCTTCGGCGCCTCGACAAGCGCGTCGGGCGCGTTCGCCTGCGCCACCTGGCCGTTATGCGCCGAGGGCACGGCGACCGTCACTCCTGAAACGGCCGTCCATCTCGGCTACCGGGCGACCGCCCTGCTGGGAGGTCTTGCCGCTGCGGGGGCTGCCTTGCTCGCCTGGCGTCGCGGCGCGTCGCCGACCGCGCGAGCGTTGACGAGCGCCGCGCTGGTGCTCGTCGTCGTGCAGACGGCGCTGAATGCTGTCGCGGCCGTGAGCGGCGATCCCGTCTGGCTCTCCGCGCCCCATCTGGTGGTCGCCGCGCTCATCTGGGTCGTTCTGCTCGGGGCGACGATGGCGGCCTGGGGGCCCCGGCCAGAGGCGGCCCCCCATGTCCAAGCGCCAATCGAAATCGCGGGAGCCTCACCGCCGGCCGCCTTCCCGCTCCCGTCCACCAGCCTGCACGCGTCGCCGACCGCCCTCGCCGTTGCTAGCGCCAGCCCGCCGCTGGGTCTCGACCTCTCCCTGGAGCCGCTCGTTCGCGCGCGGGTCGCCATCGCCGACTACGTCGCGCTGACGAAACCCGGCATCATGACGCTGCTGCTGACCACGACGCTGTCCGCCATGCTGATGGCGGAGCGCGGGCTGCCGCCGTTCTGGCTGGTGGCGGTGACGCTGCTGGGCGGCATCCTGGCCTCGGGCGGAGCCAACGTCCTCAACTGCTACATCGACCGCGACATCGACGCCCAGATGTCGCGCACCAGAAACCGGGCGATCGCCGCCGGGCGCGTCAGCCCGGATGCCGCGCTCGCCTTTGGCATCAGCCTCACCGTCGCTTCCGTCTTGCTCCTCGGGATGGGGGTGAACTGGGTCGCTGCCGCGCTGGCCCTGGCCGGGAACCTTTTTTACGTCTTTGTTTACACCCGCTGGCTCAAGCGCAGCACGCCGTACAACATCGTGATCGGCGGCGCGGCCGGGGCCGTGCCGCCCCTCGTGGGATGGGCGGCGGTGACCGGCGAGTTGTCGCCACTGGCCTGGGGGTTGTTCGCCATCGTCTTCGCCTGGACCCCGCCCCACTTCTGGGCGCTGGCGCTGCTCAAGCAGGGGGAATACACCCGGGCCGCGGTGCCGATGCTGCCGGTGGTCAGCGGGGAGCGGGAGACGCGACGCCAGATCGTGATCTACACGGTCATCCTGGGCGTGGTCTGCGTCGCCCTGGCGCCGTTCGGGCTCGGCGGCATCTATCTTGCATCGGCACTCGTGTTGAATGGCGTCTTCCTTGGGTACGCCGTTTGGCTTTATCTGCGGCCAAGCAAGCGAGGCGCACGGCAGATGTTTTTCTATTCGCTCTGGTATCTGGCGTTTCTCTTCGCCGCTGCCGTCGTCGATCGCATCGTCCTGGCGTAACGGCGCGCGACCGCCGGAAGCGGCAAGGCCCGTGGTACGCTCCGGGGGTTAGGGTTCTGCCCGGCCGCGGCCGGGCAGCGGTGATTCGTTCTCGGGAAGGGATACTCGGCGCCTGTGCTCGAATTCGCGCAAATTCAAGCCATCATCAGCATCATCATCATCGATCTGGTCCTCTCGGGGGACAACGCGGTCGTCATCGGCATGGCGTCGCGCAATCTCCCGCCCGCGCAACGGCGCAAGGCGATCATCCTCGGCGGCGCGGGCGCGGTCGGCTTGCGCATCTTCTTCACCGCCATCGCCACGGTTCTGCTGGGCATCCCGTATCTGCAAGCGATCGGCGGCGTGCTGCTGATCTACATCGCCTACAAGCTGATCCGGCCGCAGGGTCACGACGCGCACGGCAACATCAAAGCGGCAGGCTCGATGCGCGAGGCGATCCAGACGATCATCCTGGCCGACGTGGTGATGAGCCTCGACAACATCCTGGCGGTGGCCGGCGCGGCGCACGGGGATATTCGGCTGCTGATCTTCGGCCTGCTCCTTTCGATCCCGATCCTGCTCTTCGGCAGCGAGCTGGTGGCGCGGTTGCTGGGGCGCTTCCCGGCCTTCCTTTACCTCGGCGTTTTCGTCCTGGTCCACGCGGCCGTGGCTATGATCTTCCAGGATCCGACCGTTCACGACTGGATCGCCCTCTCGACGTGGCAGGAGTTCGCCCTCTCCTTCGCCACCACGGCGGTCATCGTCGGCATCGTTCGCCTTCTGGACCGGTCCCGCAACGGCGGGGCCGTGCGCGTGGGCTCGGCGGCGGCGGATCCGCACGCGTAGCACGGAGCTATCGGCTATCGGCTATCGGCTTTCAGTTCGTCGCCTGTTGGCGAAAGTGTCGCTCGTGTGCGCTGCATCGGCCGCTTCGACGAAACGCTGATAGCCGATAGCCAACAGCCGATAGCCCCGCATGAATCCGGCAGTGCGGCGCCGACGTAAACCCGTCCGAGAGCATCGCCCCAGCGTAGACAAACGATGCTCTCTCCCAGAGCCCGTGGAGTGCCGCACACACTCCACCCTCCCCTTCCCGCACGAGCCCGGCCGCCCGGCCGGGTTCGTGTCTTTGTCCGAGGGTGATAGGGTGTATGGGTGTATGGGTGATAGGGGGGACCGTCGCCAAGGCGTCTCATCGCCCAAGACCCCATCACCCCAGCACCCTATCACCCCAGCCGGTCACCCTTCCGTCGCGTGTCTCCCCAGTCCCGCCGGCGGGGTCGATTTCCGGAGCAGGCCGGTGACGGCGATGAGGGTCAGCAGGTAGGGCAACGCGATGATGATGTCCTGGTTGATCGGCAGACCGAGCGCCTGGACGTGGAAGCGCAGCGCCTGGGCGAAGCCGAACAGCAGCGCGGCGCCCATGGCTGCCCACGGCATCCAGTTGCCGAAGATGACCGCCGCCAGGGCGATGAAGCCGCGGCCGGCGGTCATGTTGGTGGTGAACTGCGACAGGTCGCCGATGGAGAGGTAGGCGCCGCCGACGGAGGCCAGCACGCCGGAGGCGATGACCATGGCGTAGCGGTATTTGCCCACGTCGATGCCGACCGCCTGGGCGGCCTCAGGTTTTTCGCCGCAGGCCTGCACGCGTAGGCCCGGTTTCGTCTTGAACAGGAACCAGTGCGTGATCGGGACCAGCAGGAAGGCGACCGGGAGGAGGACGTTCATCCCCAGGCCGATCGTCGGCAGCCGCTCGACCGGCGGCGAGCTGCCCGCCTGCCCCCAGACCTGCTCGGTGAGAAACGAGGTCAGGCCGAGGCCGAGGAGGACGATGGCCGTGCCCGCCACGATCTGATCGGCGCGCAGCGTCACCGACCAGAATGCGAAGACAAAGCCGCCCAGCGCGCCGACGACGATGGCGACCGCCAACCCCACGAATGGGCTGCCGGAGAAGTACGTCCCGGCCACGGCGGCGAAGGCCCCCATCAGCATCAGCCCTTCGAGGGCGATGTTGGTCACGCCGGAGCGTTCGGAGAGCAGGCCGCCCATGGCCGCGAAGATCAGCGGCGCGGCGGAGCGCAGCGTCGCCGTCAGCAACGCCACCGAGAAGAACGAGAGCAAGGCGTCCAGGGTCGGCCTCCTGACCGTCAGATGGTTCGTGGCGGAGGCGGCGGCTCCACCAGCGGCTCGCCCGCCTCGTCGGCGGCCCGGTCGTATGTCATCCCCCGCGCCCGAGTGGTCTGCCGCCGCGATTGCTGGAACTGCTGGAAGACGGCCAGGGCGGAGACGGAGAGGATGACGAAGGCGAGCAGGACGTAGACGATGTCGCGGGCGATGCCGGCGGTGTTCTGCATCCTTGTGGCGCCGGACGCCAGCGCCCCGAAGAGCAGACCGGCCATGACCACCCCGAATGGGTTGTTGCGCCCGACCAGCCCGACGGCGATCGAGGTAAATCCGAGACCGAGCATGACGTTGTAGTACCGCCCGTGCAGCCCGATGGCGTCGACCGCGCCGCCCAACCCGGCCAGGAGACCGCTGAGGAGCATGGCCAGGGCGATCGTGCGCCCCCAGGAGATGCCGGCGTAGGCGGCCGCCCCCTGGCTGAGGCCGACGGTGCGAATCTTGTAGCCGAAGACCGTGCGGTAGAGGAGGAACCAGACCACGACCGCGGCCAGGAGCGCGAGGAGGATGCCGGCGTGCAGCCGCGTCCCCTCCAGCAGGAGGGGCAGGCTGGCGTTGTCGACGGCGGGTTGGGTCGCTTGCAGCGCCGGGTTGACCAGCACGAGATCCTCGCGGCCGATGACGACGGTGCTGATGCGGTAGGCGAGGTAGTTGAGCATGATGGTGGTGATCACCTCATGCGCCCCGGTCTTCGCCTTCAGGATGCCCGGGATGAAGCCCCAGATGCCGCCGGCAATCGCCGCGGCCAGCAGCGCCAGCGGCAAGTGGACGTAGAGCGGCAATCCGGGGTTCCACGCGGCGGCGAGGCCGGCGCAGAGCCCGCCGAGCACCATCTGCCCTTCGAGACCGATGTTGAACAGCCCCGCGCGGGAGGCGACGGCGAACCCGAGCCCGCCCAGGATGAGCGGCGTCGCCATCACCAGCGTCTCGGCGATGGCCCGCCGGCCGCCGAACGCCCCTTCGAACAACGCGACGTAGGCGGGGAAGGGGGTCTGACCGGAGAGCGCGATCACCACCCCGCCCGCCAACAGCGCGATGGCCACGGCGAGCAACGACGACAGGACCGTCGGCAGCGCGCCGGCGATCCGCGTCAAGGGGCGGACGGCCCCCGCGCCGGCTTCAGTCGGCCGCGGGAGCGTGCTCATCCAGCGCCCTGCCCCCCATGAGAAGTCCCAGCTCGGTGCGCGTCACCTGGCCGCTGAGGAACTCGCCGACGATGCGCCCCTGGTAGATGACCAGCAGGCGGTCGCTGAGGTCCATCACCTCGTCCAGGTCGAAGGAGATCAACAGGACGCCGCGGCCTTTGTCGCGCTCGGCCACGAGCTGTTTGTGGACGAACTCGATGGCCCCGACATCGAGACCGCGCGTCGGCTGCACCGCCAGCAGCGCGTCCGGCTCCCGGTGCAGCTCGCGGGCGATAATCAGCTTCTGCTGGTTGCCGCCGGAGAGGGCGCCGGCCGGGGTGTCGGGACCGGGCGCGCGCACGTCGAAGGCGCCCATCAGGCGCTCGGTCAGGGAGCGGCTGCCGGGGTAATCGATGCGCCCGCCCTGGCTGAACGGCGCCTCCTCGGCGTTGCCGAGCAGCACGTTCTCGGTCAGGGAGAAGGGGAGCACCAGGCCGCGCCCGTGGCGATCTTCGGGGATGTAGGAGAGCCCCAGGCGACGGCGCGGGTTCGTGCCGGTCGCGGTGACGTCGGTCTCTTTTAGCAGTACCTGGCCCCGGTCGGGGCGGCGCAGCCCGGCGAGAACCTCGATCAGCTCGGCCTGGCCGTTCCCCTCCACACCGCAGATGCCCAGGATTTCGCCCCGCCGCAGCTCGAGGTTCACCCCCGCCAGCGCCTCGTGCCCTTGCGTGCCCCGCAGATGGAGATCGTTGGCGACCAGCACCGGCTCGCCGGGGTGAGCCGGAGGGCGGTCGACGCGCAGCGAGACGGCGCGCCCGACCATCATCTCCGCCAGCTCCGGCGCGGTCGTTTCGGCGGTCTGTCGCGTTCCGACCGTGCGGCCGCGGCGGATGACCGTGACCCGATCGCTGACGGCGGCGACCTCGCGCAGCTTGTGGGTGATGAAGATGATGGTGTCGCCGCTCTCGCGCAGCCGGTTGAGCACGGAGTAGAGCTCGTCGACCTCCTGCGGGGTGAGCAGCGCCGTCGGCTCGTCGAGGATGAGCGTCTTGCCGCCCTGGTAGAGGGCGCGCAGGATCTCGACCCGCTGCTGCATCCCCACCGGCAGCGCGCCGACGACGGCGTCAGGGTCGATCTGCAAGCCGTAGCGGGCGCTCAGGTCGGCCACCCGCTCCCGCGCCGCGGCGCGATCGAGCACGACGCCCGCGCCTTCGGAGCCGAGGATGACGTTCTCGGTGACGGTGAAGCGGGGGATGAGCATGAAGTGCTGGTGGACCATTGCCAGCCCGGCCAGCACGGCGTCCCGCGCATTGTGGAATCGCACCGGCCGGCCGTCGACTCGGATCTCTCCCTCGTCCGGGTGATAGAGCCCGAACAGGATGTTCATCAGGGTCGTCTTGCCGGCCCCGTTTTCGCCGAGGAGGGCGTGGATCTCGCCCTTGCGCACGGCGAACTCGATGCTGTCGTTGGCGACGACGCCGGGGAACCGCTTGACGATGCCCCGCATCTCCACCGCCGGCGCGGCGACATTGCCGTCCCGGTTCGTCATGAAGGCAACGCTGGCAATCCCCCCTCTCCCCGCGCACAGGGAGAGGGGGGAAGGGGGGTGAGGGTTCGCCACAGCCGGCAACCGGAACTGCCCATCCCTCCGACTTTCGACTTTCGGCTCCCGACTACGCCGGCGTGGCGGCCGCGGACCCCAGCGCATCCGGCGCCACCGGCTCGAACGCGGCGAGTTGCTCCTCGTCGGCCGGAACCACGATCGCGCCGTCGATGATCGCCTGCTCGTACTGGGCGATCGTGTCCAGGACCTCCTGCGGCACCGACTCGTGCGGACTGCCGAGCCCGACGCCCCCCTCGGCCAGACCGAGCGATTGCTCGCCGCCCGCGAACGTCCCTTCCACCACCTGCTGCGCGGCCAGGTAAAGGGCGGTGTCGACGCCCTTCTCGGAGACGCCGAGTTGGTGCTCCGCGCCGAGCTGGCTCTGGTCGGTGTCGGCGGCGATGACCCAGTACCCCTCGCCCAGCTCCTTGGCGGCCTCGAAGGAGCCGATGCCGGTGGCCCCGGCCACGGGGAAGGCGATGTCGACGCCCTGGTTGTACTGGGCCAGCGTCAGCTCCTTGCCCAGCGCCGGGTCGCTGAAGGTGTCGGCGTAGGCGACGACGACCGCGACCTCCGGGTTGACCGACCTGGCGCCCGCCTCGAAGCCGACGACGTAGCGCACCACCGGCGGGATCTTGATGCCGCCGACGACGCCGAGTTGGTTGCTCTCCGTCATCAACCCAGCCAGCACCCCGGCCAGAAAAGCGCCTTCCTGCTCGCGGAAGAGGACGCCCTGCACGTTCGGCGCTTCGGAGACGGCGTCGATGAGGAGGAAGTTCTCATCCGGGTACTGGTTGGCGACCTCGGTGACCGCCTCGGTAAGAAGGAAGCCGACGGCGACGGTGAGGTCGCTCTGCTCGGCCGCTTGCGTCAGGTTTGGGATGTAGGAGGAGGCGTCGCGGCTCTCGATGACCTCGCCCTGGACGCCGAACTCCTCGACCGCCTGGTCGAGCCCGCGCTTGGCCAGGTCGTTGAAGTTCTGGTCGCCGAGCCCGGCGGTGTCTGTGACCATCGTGACGACGACCGGCTCCTGCGCCAGCGCCGGCACGCGCGAGAGCGCCCCGGCAAGCGGCGCCGCCGCCATGCCGGCCAGCAACGGCCGGCGCTTCATGCGAACCGAGGCGATCGGAAGCGACATGGACGAACCTCTCTTTCGTGAGTGTGCGCGACATCGGGCCGGTTGAGCCCCAATCCGGGAGTTTGCGGCATGGTAGCAGCATCAGGGCGTTGTGGGCTGTGGGGGCGATGCTCGCATCGCCCGTGGCCCTCCGGGCCACAACGTGGTTGCCTGCCATCTGTTGTCGGCCTGCGGCCGACGGGCGCGGCAAGCAGCGCCTCTACGTCAGAAAGCCCGGCAACGTCGCGGGCTCGTACCAGCCGGGCGGCTGACGGACGATGAGGCGAGCCGCCTTGAGCGCGCCTTCCGCATAGGACGCGCGGCTGAAGGAGCGGTGCGAGAGGCGAATTTCCTCTCCGTCGCCGGTCAGGATCACCGCGTGCTCGCCCGGATTGCCGCCCGCCCGCACGGCATGGATGCCGATCTCGCCCGCCGCGCGCAGGGCGGCGCCTTTGCGGCCGTGGCGCGCCCGCTGGTCCAGCGGTCCGCCGCTGGCGTCCGCGGCGGCGCGCGCCAGGGCCAGCGCTGTGCCGGATGGCGCATCCACCTTGTGGCGGTGGTGTGCTTCGACGATCTCGATGTCGTAGCCGGCGAGGGCACGGACCAGAGACGGGAGCACGGCGAGCATGGCGTTGACGCCGGGGCTCATGTTGGCCGCCTGAAAGACGGCAACCGATGCCGCCGCATCGCGGAGGGCCGCCGCCTGCGCGGCGTCGAGCCCGGTCGTTCCGCTCACGAGGGGCGTGCCGAGCGCGGAGCACGCCTCGGCGTTGGCGACGGCGGCTTCGGGGCTCGTGAAATCGACGAGCACGTCGATATCGGGCAGCAATTCCGCCGGGTCGGTGAGCACGAGGGGATCGTCGCCGCGCTGCCGACCGAGTCCGCCGACGAGGGTGATGCCGGGGTCGCTGGCCGCGAGCGCGGCGATCTCGCGTCCCATCCGGCCCCGAATGCCGGCGATGCCGATGCGCAGTGTCATGGGGATGCTCCTGGCGGCGCGGGGATCGCGATCCCCGCGCCGCGATTCGGGCTATGCCGCGATCAAGGATCGCGGAGCTGGCGTCGCTTGCCAGGCGACCAGCGCCCGCTCCACCCGGAGCCGCCCGGTCTCGCTCAGCGGGGCGAGCGGGAGCCGGACCTCCGGCGTGCAAAGACCGAGCATGGCGGCGGCCGCCTTCACCGGCACGGGGTTTGTCTCCACGAACATCGCTCGACACAGATCGAACAGCGCAAGGTGCATCGCCCGGGCGGCGGCGAAATCGCCGGCCAGGCAGGCGGCGGTGAGGGCAGACACCGCCTCGGGAGCGATGTTGGAGACGACGGAGATGACGCCCCGGCCGCCGACGCTCGCGATCGGCAGGGTCAGCGAGTCGTCCCCGGAGAGGACGACGAACCCGGCCGGGGCGTCGTTCACGATCTGGCTCGCCTGGTCGAGGGAACCGCTCGCTTCCTTGATGCCGACGATGGCCGGGATGTCGGCCAAGCGAACGACGGTCTCGGGGAGGAGATTGACGCCGGTGCGGCCCGGCACGTTGTAGAGCACCAGCGGCAGATCGGCCGCCTCGGCGATGGCCGCGAAGTGCCCGTACAACCCCTCTTGCGTCGGCCGGTTGTAGTACGGCGTGACCACCAGCGCCCCGTCCGCGCCCAGCTCTCGCGCCCGTCGCGTGCGTTCGATGGAGGCAGCCGTGCTGTTCGATCCCGTGCCGGCGAGGATGGGGACGCGGCCCGCTGCCGTCTCCACCGCAACAGCGACGACCTGCTCCCACTCGCGGGCGCTCAAGGCCGGCGCCTCGCCCGTCGTGCCGCAGGGCACGAGCCCATCGACATCGCCGGCAATCTGCCGGTCGACGAGCGCACGCAACGCGGGTTCATCGATCTGGCCGTCGTGGAATGGGGTGATGAGGGCGGTCAAGCAGCCATGCAGGGTCTCGCGAGTCACGGGTGTCATGGGTCGATCCTTTCGTCTGTGCGCAACTGGGCGCCCCAGACGCTCGCGCCGATTCAGGCGCGAGCGTGAACAACGGGTTGTGTCTGTTGGAAGGTGAGCAGCGAATCAGGCGTCTACGGCGCACGCCGCGACGCCCGGCGCTTGGCGCGGCGCCGTCCAGGGTCGGGTCCGATGACGAGAACGATGACGCGGGTCCGGCGCACGGTGGCCCCCTGCCTGCTCAACAGCGCGACACCCGAGGTTGTCCGGGCGCCGCGCCTGCCGACCGGCACGAAAAAACCGCCGCCCCCGGACAGGGGACGAGCGGTGTCAGGCCCGTGGTACCACCCCACTTCGCGGTTTCATGCAGGGAAACCGCCTCGACCCGCACGGCGCGGAGATGCGCGATGCGGCGGCTCGGTAACGGGAGCCGGTTGCCCGGTTGGGCGCCCGCCGCCGCCTACTGGGGCGCTGGACGCGCGCCCGTTCGGAGCGGAGCTCGGAGGTCTTGTTCGCCGGCGTCCCTGGTCCCGCTTCGCAGCCGCCGCGGTTCTCTGGCCCGCTTCCGCCGGGTACTCGTCCTCGTCATCGCTTCGGTCTTCGGTTGTGGGCGCACAGTATCAGCGATGGGGCGGTTCGTCAACGGCGCAATCCGCGCCGGCCCTACGGCTCGAAGAGCTCCGCCAGATCGATGGCGACGCCGGGGAGTGACGCTGGTCGAACGATGCCTTCGGTGTAGAGCGTTTCCACGTAGCCGCCGTCGGCTTGCTTGCGCCAAGCGGTCAGGGTGCGCATGTAGGGATGGACATACCAGATTTCACGATCACCGCGCGCCTGGTAATCGGGCAGCTTCGCCATCACGTCGTATCTGCCCGTTGTGGGCGACCAGATCTCGATCACGAGCGGCAGCGGCTCGGGGTACGCGTCGAGGCTCTCGGGGCGTTCCATGAGCGTGAGGACGGCTTCTGTCGGCACAACGGCGAGATCCGGAATGTAGTAGGTGTCGGCCGAGCGCCTGGCGCGGGCGTGGTTGATGCGAAGCCGATAGACTCGGCGGTCGAGCTGCGGCAGAAGCAACTCGGTCATCCGCATCATGACGCCGCCGTGCGCAACGCTCATGCCCGACTTCTCCACGAGCTCGCCACGATGCAGCTCCCACTGGCCAGTGTTGTCGCCGAGGGAGAACTGGCGGAACTCCGCCTCGGTCATTCGCTTCGTCGGAGTGGCAACCATGATTCGCCCCCGCGCCCGCGCGGCCAATCGCGCTCCGGACAATGCCAGTTTATCGCGTTAGCTTCCTTCCTCATCCCGCCCCAGTCCCAACTGCCAGGTCGCGCAATGCGCCGTCGGTCATTCGGCTGAGACCAATCGCATCGAGCCCGCGCGTCTCCGCCCGAAAGTCGCGCGCCAACGTCGCCGATGCCAGCGTCACCAGCGCGTCGATGGTGGGCGTCTCCACCCCCAGCCGGTCGCCGAGCGCGGCCCACGTCGCGAGGCCGAAGGGGATGTCCTCGGTCAGCCAGCGGGTGTCGATCTGGCCGGGGGCGCGCAGCGCGGTCAGCATCTGCGAGCCGTTGATGACCGCCCAGAAGTCGCCGGCCGGTCCGAAACCGGCCCGATGGAAGGCCTCGGCCACGGGCGTCAGCGTCAGCCCGAGCGCCGCGCCAAGGGCGAGCCGCTCGCGATCGACCGCCTCGATGACGTTGACGACCGAGGGAGTGACGCCTTCTTCGTAGAACCAGAACTCGCCCCGGCTGCGCTCGATTCGCCCGGCGTTCATCAGCACCCCCGGCGGATGCACCACCGGGTTGAGCGCCGACAA